>NZ_SZXD01000011.1:0-385852 GCF_005281115.1 Citrobacter sp. wls710 | reverse complement strand
CAGGCTGACAAGGGGAAATTTAAAATAACTTTCCGAGTGCGTATTTTTTCACCAAAAACACCATTAACATGCCATAAAATAAGCAATTTGCCGTTTTTGCAGCCGCAATCACACTTCCTGGTGGCATACTAATGAATAAGAAAAAGAGTAAGGAAGAATATTCATGCCTTTAAATGCCCAACAACTAGCCGCACAGAAGAATCTGTCCTACGTTCTGGCCGAAAAGTTGGCTCAGCGAATCTTAAAAGGTGAATACGCACCGGGTGCTATCCTGCCCGGAGAAATAGAGCTGGGCGATCAGTTTGGCGTGAGTCGTACCGCAGTAAGAGAAGCGGTAAAAACGTTAACGGCAAAAGGTATGGTATTACCACGCCCGCGTATTGGCACTCGCGTCATGCCTCAGGCAAACTGGAACTTCCTCGACCAGGAGCTGCTTACCTGGTGGATGACGGAAGATAATTTCCCTCAGGTCATAAAACATTTTCTGGTGATGCGTATCAGCCTGGAGCCACAAGCCTGTTTGCTGGCGGCGACTATCGGGACGGCAGAACAGAAAGCGCATCTCAATACACTGATGGAAGAGATGGTCGAGCTGAAAAGAAATTTCCGGCGCGACCGTTGGATAGAAGTTGATATCGCCTGGCATGAGCACATCTATGAAATGAGTGCGAATCCGTTCCTTATCTCCTTTGCATCACTGTTCCATTCCGTCTACCAGACCTACTTTACCTCTATTACCTATAACGATGTGGTGAAGCTGGATTTGCACCAGGCTATTGTCGATGCAATAGAGGATAGCGATGGCGATCGCGCCTTCACCGCCTGTCAGGCATTGCTGATAGCACCGAACGTGCTACCGGATAAATAATATGTCAGAAAAGAAATCTCGCAGTATGGCCGGGCTGCCATGGATAGCAGCCATGGCCTTTTTTATGCAGGCATTAGACGCCACTATCCTCAATACCGCCTTACCCGCAATAGCGCACAGCCTTAACCGCTCTCCACTCGCCATGCAGTCGGCTATTATCAGTTATACCCTGACGGTCGCCATGCTGATCCCGGTGAGTGGATGGCTGGCAGACAGGTTCGGTACCCGACGCGTCTTTATGATTGCCGTGAGCCTGTTTACGCTGGGATCGCTGGCCTGCGCGCTATCCAGTTCCTTAAGTGAACTGGTAGTTTTCCGCGTCATCCAGGGCATCGGCGGCGCGATGATGATGCCTGTTGCCCGTCTGGCTTTATTGCGAGCTTACCCACGCAGCGAACTACTCCCAGTGCTTAACTTCGTGACCATGCCGGGTCTTGTGGGCCCAATTTTAGGTCCGGTATTGGGCGGTGTTCTGGTCACGTGGGCCAGTTGGCACTGGATCTTCCTGATTAATATTCCCATTGGCGTGGCGGGTATCTTCTATGCACGCAAATATATGCCGAACTTCACCACGCCGCGCCGCGGCTTTGATATGACAGGTTTCTTCCTCTTTGGCCTGAGTCTGGTGTTGTTTTCCAGTGGTGTTGAGCTGTTTGGTGAGAAGCTTGTCGCTACCTGGGTCGCACTCAGCATTATTGTGACCAGTATTCTGTTGCTGCTTGCCTACATTCGTCACGCGCGTCGTCACCCAACGCCGCTTATATCGCTTCCAATATTTAAGACCAGAACCTTTTCCGTCGGGATCGCTGGAAACCTTGCCACGCGTCTGGGTACAGGATGTGTGCCGTTCTTAATGCCGCTGATGCTGCAGGTAGGCTTTGGATATCCGGCGCTAATTGCTGGTTGCATGATGGCACCAACGGCGCTGGGATCAATACTGGCAAAATCAATGGTGACACAGGTACTACGCCGACTCGGCTACAGAACGACACTGGTGGGTGTTACGGTGTTTATCGGCCTGATGATTGCGCAATTCGCTTTGCAATCTCCTGCCATGCCGGTCTGGATGCTGATCCTACCGTTGTTTATTTTAGGTATGGCGATGTCCACCCAGTTTACCTCAATGAATACCATCACTCTGGCGGACCTGACCGATGAGAACGCCAGCAGCGGTAACAGCGTGCTGGCCGTTACGCAGCAACTGTCGATCAGTTTAGGGGTCGCTATCAGCGCCGCCGTCCTGCGTATCTATGAAGGCATGGAAGGTACCAATACGGTTGAACAGTTCCATTACACCTTCATAACCATGGGCGCGATCACTATTGTCTCTGCGCTGATGTTTATGCTGCTAAAAGCCAAAGATGGACGTAACCTGATCAAAGATCGGCACAAGCCTAAACCGACCCCCGCGCCATCAAAACAGGAGTAAGTTGCAGGCGTTGCTGTTGCAATGCGGGCTGCGCCATCCGGTGGATTAACACATCGATGGCCAGTTCGCCCAATTCATCTTTGGGTTGATGGATGGTCGTCAGCGGTGGCGTCATATAGCGTGCCAGTTCGATATCATCATAACCCACCACCGCCATATCCTGCGGAATGCGCAATCCTGACTGATACAATGCCTGATACGCGCCGACGGCCATTGCGTCGTTCCCGGTGAAAACGGCCTGCGGTCGCTGTTTATGTGATAACAACGTTTGCATAGCTTCAAAACCACCACCGAACTCAAAGTCACCAGTGATCTCGTAACCTTCCGGGACCGGCAAGCCCGCTCGCTTCATGGCCGCCCGATATCCTTCAAGACGTAAACGCGCCGGTGTTTTATCCAGCGGCCCGGTAATACAGGCAATGCGGGTAAAACCTTTATCGATAAGATGCTGAGTGGCTAAGTCCCCGCCTAACAGGGAGTTATCCTGAATCAAATCGCTTTCACCATCAAAGGGCGACCAGTCCATCATCACGGTAGGGATAGAAGGATAGCGTTGCATAATCTCTCTGGAAGGCTGATGCGTTTCCGTGCAAAGCAGCAGCAAGCCATCCACCCGTTTTTGCATCAACGTTTCCAGATTGCGGTTCATGCGCTGTTCATCGCCTTCGGTATTGCATAACACCAGGCTGTAGCCACGTTCAAAACAGCTACGTTCAACGCCGCGAACCAGCTCGGAATAAAAAGGATTGGTACTGGCAGTGATTAACATACCAATGGTGCGGGTCTGGTTTAACTTGAGGCTACGCGCCAGCGCGGAAGGCGCGTAGTTAAGCTCTTTAATTGCCGCTTCAACTTTGTCAGTGACAGACTCACTGACAAAGCGATCTTTATTGATGACGTGAGAAACCGTCGACGTAGAAACACCCGCCAGGCGGGCGACGTCCTTCATTGTAGCCAAGCGTTACCTCTGTTGACTTAAAAACGCTTCTATTTCTTCGCGCCATGGAACGGAAGGCTGCGCACCTTTACGGGTGACCGCAATCGCCGCAGCTGCATGGGCAAAACGGATCGCTTCAGGCAGCGGTGTCTCTTCCAGTAACGCTGTAATTAATGCGCCGTTAAAGGTATCCCCGGCAGCGATGGTATCAACGGCGTCCACTTTAAAACCAGGCACTCGATGACCTTCACCATTCACGCTGGCCCACACTCCGCGACTACCTAAAGTAATCAGTACAGTATGGATCCCTTTCGCGTGTAATGCCTGCGCTGCTTTGGCCGCATCTTCATCGTTTTCTACCCGGATCCCCGTCAGCTTCTCAGCCTCGGTTTCATTCGGGGTAATAATATCCACCAGCGCCAACAGCTCGTCAGAAAGTTCACGCGCCGGAGCCGGGTTAAGGGCGACCGTGGTCTTATTTTGCTGGGCAATTTTTGCCGCAGCCAGCACGCTTTCGATCGGCGACTCTAACTGCATCAGTAAGGCGGAGGCCTGCGCAATGCGATCGCGCTGTGCTTCCACCAGCGCAGGAGAAAGGGTTGCGTTTGCACCGGCGTGAATGCCAATGACGTTCTCGCCATCACCATTAACAAAAATCAGTGCCACACCGGTCGATTCCCCCGAAATGACGCTGATCGGCGCAATATCGATATTATCTTTGGCCAACTGTTTACGCACACTTTCGCCAATATCGTCATCCCCCGTACAGGCAATGAACGCGATGTTCGCGCCACTACGACCCGCAGCAACAGCCTGATTAGCGCCTTTTCCGCCAAATGCGACCTGATAATGGCTACCGGTTACGGTTTCACCAGGCGTTGGGAAGGATTTAAGGTTGAGGATGTGATCGGCATTGATGCTGCCAAGAACGACGAGGTTGCCTGCGGTTTTCATGTTCAGAGTGTCCAGTAAAGTGCGCCACCGGGTTAGGGTGGCGCGTGCCCTGCTTTTCTTTTTACGCTTTCATCCTTAGAACCAGGCCCAGGGATGGCGTATTTATGTCTCCATCAGGCCGCGAGCGACCTGAATCGGTATTACTGCTTGATGACCAGCTTCAGATCAACCGGATATTTAGCCTGAACCTTCTCGCCTTTCAGAACCTTATCCGCAGTTTCCACGCCTTTCGCGCCGATCTGATCCGGCAACTGAGCAATGGTCGCAGCCAGTTTGCCATCATTTACTGCTTTTTCGCCATCTGGCGTGCCGTCAAATCCAACCACCATCACATCAGATTTACCTGCGGTTTGCAGTGCGCGCAGCGCACCCAGCGCCATTTCATCGTTCTGGGCAAATACGGCCTGCACGTCAGGATGCGCGGTCAGCAGGTTCTGCATGACGTTCAGACCTTTGGTGCGGTCGAAGTCTGCCGGCTGGCTGGCCAGTACGTTAAATTTATGTGCCGCAACGGCCTGCTGGAAACCTTCGCCACGCTCACGCGCCGCTGAAGTACCGGCAATCCCCTGCAGTTCGATAACCTTCGCGCCTTCACCTGCTTTCTTCGCGATGTAATCCCCCGCAATTTTACCGCCCAGCACGTTATCAGACGCAATGTGGCTCACCACATCACCTTTTGTAGCCTGACGATCCAGTGTAATAACCGGGATCTTCGCCTGGTTTGCCATCTTCACGGCGTTACCCACGGCATCAGAGTCAGTCGGGTTAATCAGCAGAATTTTAGTTCCACGAACCGTTAAGTCCTGAACGTTAGCCAGCTCTTTCGCCGGGTTGTTCTGTGAATCCAGAATCACCAGGTTATAGCCCAGTTTATCCGCCTCTTTTTGCGCGCCATCCTTCAGCGACACAAAGAACGGGTTATTGAGGGTGGAGACCACCAGCGCAATGGTATCTTTCGCCATCGCATTCGCGCTCACGGTGGCGCTCAGCGCAACAGCAGAAACCAGGGTAGCCAGTTTTTTCATGTTCATATTTAAGATGTCCTGTAATCGTTGTTACTGCTTTTTGTTGTCTACCAGTACCGCCAGCAAAATCACCACCGCTTTGACGATCATCTGGTAATAGGAGGATACACCTAACAAATTCAAACCATTATTGAGGAAACCAAGAATCAATGCGCCGATCAGCGTCCCAACAATACGTCCTTTACCGCCCGCCAGGCTGGTACCGCCTAACACCACCGCGGCGATAGCATCCAGCTCATAGCCAGTACCTGCCGTCGGCTGCGCTGAGGAGAGGCGAGCCACTTCAATGATACCCGCCAGCGATGCCAGCAGACCGCACAGGGAGTAAACGATAATTTTGATTTTACTCACGCTGATACCGGACAAACGCGTCGCCGCTTCGTTACCGCCCAACGCGTAGATATAACGACCCAGACGCGTATGATGCAGCATGTACCACGCCGCCAGGAAGACAATCCCCATGATCCACACAGGCGTAGGGACGCCTAACGGACGACCAATACCAAACCAACCAAACAGATCGGCATTGTCAGTAAACCCGGTATTTACCGGACTGCCGTTGGTGTACACCATGGTCACACCACGCAGTAGCAGCATCATCACCAGCGTGGCGATAAACGCCTGCACGCGGCCTTTCGCGACAATGACCCCGGTTACTGCGCCAATGGCAGCGCCGAGCGCCAGAGCAGCGGCAACGGCTACCAGCGCATTGACTTCAATACCGACAATGGACGCTGCAACCGCACCGGTAAGCGCCAGCAAGGAACCGACGGACAGATCGATACCCGACGTCAGGATGACCAGCGTCATGCCGACGGCCATGATGGCGTTTACCGACGTTTGCTGGAGAATGTTGAACAGGTTATTAACGGTAAAAAAGTTGGGGCTCATGGTGGAAACAATCGCGATCAGCACTAACAGAGCGATGAGCGACTTTTGCTCCAGAAGCCATGCTTTAGTGAAATAACGGCGACCAGAAACAGCCTGGGTAGTCATCTTTTTTACTCCTGATTCACGCGATTAAGCTTGCCCACAGCGGCAGCCATTAATACTTCCTGAGTGGCCTGCTCGCGAGAGAATTCACCGCCGAGATGCCCTTCATGCATAACGATAATACGATCGCTCATGCCCAATACTTCTGGCATCTCAGAGGAGACCAGAATGATGCTCAGCCCATCGGCCTTAAACTGGTTGATAAGCTGATAAATTTCTTTCTTAGCCCCAACGTCGACGCCGCGCGTTGGCTCATCGAGGATCAGGACTTTTGGCCGGGTCATCAGACCGCGCGCAATGGCCACTTTCTGCTGATTACCGCCTGAGAGCAGGCCGATAGCCTGTTCCATCGATGGCGTTTTAACATTGAACAGACGAATAAAATCACCTACCGCCTGCTGCTCATCTTTATGCTTCAGGCTTCCACCGGCGCGGCTGAAATAGCGCAGCGCGGTCAGTGACATATTCTCTTTCACCGACATGCCCAGCACTAAGCCATCACGTTTACGGTCTTCAGAAATATAGACGATGCCGTTTGCAAGGCCATCTTGTGGCGAACGGGTGACAACTTCATGCCCATCAAGCGTGACGTAGCCGCTGGTGCGCGGCAATGCGCCATACAACACTTTCATCAGCTCGGTACGTCCGGCGCCCATCAGCCCCGATACGCCAAGGATCTCGCCTTTACGCAGCGTGAACGAAACATCGTTTACCCCAGGGCCGCACAGATTATCAACCTTCAGACGGATATCACCCGGCGCTTTTTCCAGACGCGGGTACTGATCTTCCAGCTTACGTCCCACCATCATTTCAATCAGCGAGTCTTCGGTCAGCGTTGCGACTTCACGCTCGGCAATAAACTGCCCGTCACGGAAGACGGTCACGTCATCACAGATTTCGAAGATCTCTTTCATACGGTGGGAGATATAGACAATGCCGCGCCCCTGCGATTTCAGCTCGCGGATAACTCGGAACAGAGATTCGGTTTCGGTATCGGTGAGCGCATCCGTCGGCTCATCCATAATGATGACCTTCGATTCAAAGCTCAGCACTTTAGCAATTTCGACCATTTGCTGATCGCCAATCGACAGCTCACCGACCAGCCTGTCGCTTTTAAAGCGTAGATTGAGTTTGGCGAGCAGCAGATCGGCTTCGGCGTACATCTTCTTCCAG
Organism: Citrobacter sp. wls710; assembly: GCF_005281115.1. Classification (NCBI taxonomy): domain Bacteria; kingdom Pseudomonadati; phylum Pseudomonadota; class Gammaproteobacteria; order Enterobacterales; family Enterobacteriaceae; genus Citrobacter; species Citrobacter sp. wls710. Next base: position 378,473 of record NZ_SZXD01000011.1, on the reverse strand, counting down.
TCAATTTTGCCAAAGCGATTCACAAACTCACGGCCAAGAAAAATGTTCTCAGCGATAGTGAGTTGCGGGATCAAGTTAAGTTCCTGGTGGATGATACCAATGCCGGCTTCCTGAGAGGATTTTGGACCGTTAAAGGTGGTCTCTTTCCCCAGCCACAATAAAGAGCCAGCATCACGGGTGTAGATCCCGGTCAGCACTTTCATCATGGTTGATTTGCCCGCGCCGTTTTCGCCCACCAGCGCCATTACGCGGCCTGGATAGACATTCAGCGCAGCGCCGGATAGCGCTTTTACGCCCGGGAACGCTTTATCGATCCCTTTGAGTTGCAGTAATGCGTTCATGATGGCCTCAGAACGTGACGCCAGCACAGAGAATAATATTCGCATACGGAGAACACTCTCCGCTGCGAATTACCGCCTGACTGTCTGCGGTTTGTTTTTTGAATTGTTCATGCGTGGTGTAACGAATTTCTATGGTGTTTCCCTGGTGTTGTTGCAGTTGCTCAATGTGGCTGAGCAACGTTTCGTGGAGTTGCGGATTATGTTGTTTAATTTCCGTCGCGAGAATGGCCGCCTCGACCTGCATTTCACGTGTAACCACATCCAGTACCTGCATAAAAGAAGGTACGCCCTGGGTTAATGCCATATCAATACGCGTTGTGCTGTTCGGGATGGGTAAACCTGCATCACACACCACCAGCGTATCGGTATGCCCCAGACGGGAGATCACCGTTGAAATTTCAGAGTTGAGTACCGTGCCTTTCTTCATTTTCTTTCCCCACTAGCGAAACGTTTCGCTGACGATAAGTGTAGTGCGAAGAGTGGACAGAAAACCACCGCGACGTTACGAAAATGTGATCGCCATCGAAACGTTTCGCAAGGATTATCATTCGATGAAATGAAAACTGGGAGGGACAAAACAAAACGCCCCCTTTCGTGATGAAAGAGGGCGTCGATTACCTTAAATCTCTACCTGAGTACCGAGCTCAATAACCCGATTTGGCGGGATTTCAAACTGGTCCGGCGCGCGCAGCGCATTGCGCTGGAGCAGCAGATATAGCTTGCCGCGCAGACGCAAATACCATGGTCGTTTGCCGACAATCAGCGACTCGTGCGACATAAAGAAAGAGGTTTCCATCATTCGACAGCTTAAGCCTTCCAGACCGCAGCGATGGAACACTTCCTCAACGTTCGGCGTTTCACGCCAGCCGTAGCTGGCCACTACGCGCCAGAAGGTGGGCGATAACTGCTCAATCTGCACCCTACGCACGTTGTGCACGTATGGCGCATCTTCCGTACGCAGCGTCAGCAGAATCACACGTTCATGCAGCACCTTGTTATGCTTGAGGTTATGCAGAAGCGCAAACGGGATGACGTTCAGCGCACGCGACATATATACCGCCGTTCCCGGCACGCGTACCGGTGGGGATTTCTCCAGAGAGGCAATCATCGCCTCCAGAGAGTTGCCGTGCTCATGCATGCGACGCAGCAGACGGAAACGTTCGCTTTTCCACGTGGTCATGATGGTGAACATCACCAGACCCAGCGTCAGCGGCAGCCAACCGCCGGAAATCAGTTTATCGAGGTTCGCGGAGAACAGCGGAACATCGACGCATAAGAACGCCACCAGGATCAGGAAAACGAAGTATTTATTCCAGTGCCAGTTTTTGCGCGCCACGGTGGTAGACAGAATAGACGTCAGTACCATCGTCCCCGTAACCGCAATCCCGTACGCCGCGGCCAGATTACTGGAGTGTTCAAAGCTCACAATCACGATAACTACCGCAAAATAGAGCATCCAGTTAACGAAGGGGATGTAGATCTGACCCGATTCCATTTCCGAAGTATGAATGATCCGCATCGGCGACAAATACCCCAGACGCACGGCCTGACGCGTCAGCGAGAAGACACCGGAAATAACCGCCTGCGAAGCGATAACCGTTGCCAGTGCGGCGAGGATCAGGAGTGGAATTAATGCCCAGTCCGGCGCCAGCAGGAAAAACGGGTTTTTGATCGCTTCAGGATGCTTTAACAGCAACGCGCCCTGCCCAAAATAGTTCAGTACCAGCGAAGGCAATACCACGGAGAACCACGCCAGACGAATCGGCAATTTACCGAAGTGGCCCATATCCGCATACAGCGCTTCAACACCGGTAATCGATAGCACCACCGCACCCAGCGCTATAAAGGACAGCGTTTTGAATTCGAGGAAGAAATGCACCGCCCAATACGGATTGAGCGCCTGCAGTACCTCCGGATTACCAATAATACTGCGCACGCCTAATACCGCGAGCGTCAGGAACCACAGCAGCATAATCGGCGCAAACAGTTTACCAACCATGCCGGTACCGTGTTTTTGAATCATAAACAGCAGGGTCAGCACGATAATCGAGAGCGGAACAATCCAGGTATCCAGTTGCGGAGCAACGATCTCCAGACCTTCAATCGCCGACATCACTGAAATGGCTGGCGTAATCACCACTTCACCATAGAAGAAGCTGCCGCCAATCAACCCCATGATAACCAGCATCGAGGTTGTTCGTGCCGAGGTATTGCGCCCGGCCAATGACATCAACGTCAGGATCCCACCTTCCCCGGCGTTATCCGCACGCATGACAAACGTCAGATATTTAATGGAGACAACAAAGATCAGCAGCCAGAAAATCAGCGAGAGAAAACCAAACACAGCATCACGTTCAACGCCAAAACCAAACTGGCCAGACAAACATTCACGAAGCGTATAAAGTGGGCTGGTACCAATATCACCGTAGACAACCCCAATGGCCGCAAGGGTAATCGCAGACAATGATTGTTTATTATCAGTGCTCATAGACTCGTCTTTCGTTTATACACATCATCACTCAAGCCACTCCGTGTGGGCTGCATTCGTTATTCCCCCCATCCCAGAAGAAAACTCCATTGCCGCCTTGGTGCAGTATGATTGATATGGTGTATATATAAGAAATGTGTGCGTCGTCCCTTGGCCCACAAAAAGGCGCACAGTATGCACGATTAATCATAAAATCGTACCCCTAAATGAGACCAGATTAATCTGGCTCAAAGAAAAATAAGCGCACCTTCAGTCTATTACTGCACTGGTGTGAAGCATCTATACTCGCAGTTTACGCAGTACATTTGGCGAAAGGACGCCACTTCATTATGGCTCACCCACATTTATTAGCGGAAAGAATTTCCCGTCTGAGCAATGCGCTGGAAAAGGGACTTTATGAACGTAGCCACGCCATTCGCCTTTGCCTGCTGGCTGCTCTAAGCGGCGAGAGCGTATTCTTATTAGGTCCTCCAGGGATCGCAAAAAGCTTAATCGCCCGTCGACTGAAGTTCGCCTTTCAAAACGCCCGTGCTTTCGAATATCTGATGACGCGCTTCTCTACGCCAGAAGAGGTGTTTGGCCCACTGTCAATCCAGGCGCTGAAAGACGAAGGTCGCTATGAACGCTTAACGGCGGGCTACTTACCCGAAGCTGAAATTGTCTTTCTCGATGAAATCTGGAAAGCAGGCCCGGCCATTCTCAACACCCTGCTGACCGCCATTAACGAACGGCATTTTCGTAACGGCGCGCACGAAGAGAAAATCCCGATGCGTCTGCTGGTGGCCGCCTCCAACGAACTGCCTGAAGCAGACAGCAGTCTGGAAGCCCTGTACGACCGTATGTTAATCCGTCTGTGGCTGGATAAAGTTCAGGACAAGGCCAACTTCCGCTCCATGTTGTTAAGCCAGCAGGATGAAAGTGACAACCCGGTCCCGGCGTCGTTACAGGTGACGGATGAAGAGTATTACCAGTGGCAAAAGGACATTGGCGCCATCAAGCTGCCCGATCGCGTCTTTGAGCTTATTTTCACGCTGCGCCAGCAGTTAGACGCATTACCGAATGCCCCCTATGTCTCCGATCGTCGCTGGAAAAAAGCTATCCGCTTACTTCAGGCCAGCGCCTTCTTCAGCGGACGTGATGCGGTCGTGCCTATCGACCTGATCCTGCTGAAAGATTGCCTGTGGTACGACGCGCAAAGCCTGAATCTGATGCAACAGCAGCTCGAAATTTTGATGACCGGACACGCCTGGCAGCAGCAAGCCATGCTGACGCGTCTGGCCAGCATTGTGCAGCGCCGCATCCAGCTCCAGCAGCAGCAAAGCGACAAAACGGCATTCACGGTGATCCGTCAGGGCGGCATGTTCAGCCGTCGTCCTCATTATGATTTACCCCCGGAAGCCACATCTTCAGTCGTAACATTACTGCTGCAAAAGCCTTTAAAGCTGCATGATATGGAAGTTATCCATATTGCTTTTGAACGTAGTGCGCTGGAAATGTGGCTGACCAAAGGCGGTGAGATCCGCGGAAAATTAAACGGGATCGGCTTCGCCCAAACGCTGAACATGGAAGTCGATAGCGCACAGCATCTGGTTGTGCGCGACGTCAGTTTGCAAGGCTCTCGTCTGGCGCTGCCCGGTGCATCGCAAGAGAGTATGCCTGATGAGATAAAACAGCAGCTTGAAGCACTTGATAACGAGTGGCACCAGCAGCACAGCGCATTCAGCGACCAGCAGAAATGTCTGTTTATTCATAGCGACTGGTTAGCCCGCATTGAGGCCAGCCTGCAGGATGTCGGGGCACAAATCCGCCAGGCGCAACAATGCTAACCCTTGATACGCTCAATATCATGCTGGCAGTCAGTGAAGAGGCGATGATCGAAGAGATGATCGTCGCCCTGCTGGCTTCTCCAAAGATGGTGGTGTTTTTTAAAAAGTTTCCTCGCCTTAAAAAAGCGATTACTGACGATATCCCCCGTTGGCGTGAATCATTGCGCAGTCGTCTCAAAGATACCCATGTACCGCCGGAGTTGATGGAAGAGGTCATTTGTTACCAACAAAGCCAGCTCCTCTCACATGCGCAGTTTATAGTCCAGCTCCCGCAAATATTGGCGCTATTACACCGCCTCCATTCGCCGTGGGCCGGGCAAGCTCAGCAACTGGTTGATGACAACAGTACCTTTACGCCCGCCCTGCATACGCTTTTTCTCCAGCGCTGGCGCCTGAGTCTGGTAGTGCAAACCACAACGCTAAATCAGCAACTGCTGGAAGATGAGCGTGAACATTTACTTAGTGAAGTCCAGGAGCGGATGACTCTCAGCGGGCAACTGGAACCCGTTCTGGCAGAAAACGACAACGCCGCAGGCCGGTTATGGGATATGAGCGCAGGTCAAATCAAGCGCGGCGATTATCAACTGATGGTGAAATATGGCGAATTCCTGACGCAACAACCCGAACTCCAGCGTCTGGCTGAACAGTTAGGCCGTTCCAGAGAAGCGAAATCAGTGCCGCGTAAAGATGCGCCCATGGAGACCTTCCGTACCCTTGTGCGGGAACCCGCCACCGTCCCGGAACAGGTGGATGGCATCCAGCAAAGCGATGACATCCTGCGCCTGTTGCCGCCGGAACTGGCCACACTGGGTATTACTGAACTGGAATACGAATTCTACCGACGGCTGGTGGAAAAGCAGCTGTTGACCTATCGTCTGCACGGCGAGGCATGGCGCGAGAAAGTAACGGAACGTCCGGTGGTGCATCAGGATTTTGATGAGCAGCCGCGCGGACCTTTTATTGTTTGCGTAGATACGTCTGGATCAATGGGCGGGTTTAATGAGCAGTGTGCGAAAGCCTTTTGCCTGGCGCTAATGCGCGTCGCCCTGGCCGATAACCGGCGCTGTTTCATTATGCTGTTTTCAACAGAAGTGGTCCGCTATGAGCTGTCTGGCCCGAAAGGTATTGAACAAGCGATCCGTTTTTTAAGCCAGCGTTTTCGCGGCGGTACCGATATTGCCAGCTGCTTTCGCGCCATTATTGAGCGCATGCAGGGCCGGGAATGGTTTGATGCCGATGCGGTGGTGATCTCTGATTTTATCGCTCAGCGATTGCCCGATGAGGTCGTCAATAAAGTGGGGGAATTACAGCGATTGCACCAGCATCGTTTTCATGCGGTGGCGATGTCAGCACACGGCAAACCCGGCATCATGCGCATTTTCGATCATATCTGGCGCTTTGATACCGGGATGCGAAGCCGCCTGCTCAGACGCTGGCGGCGTTAATTCTTACAACAGGGAAGAAACGCTTTCACGTACCTGTGCCGGCCATACACCACACTGAACCTGACCGATATGTGGTAATTGCAACAACAGCATGGTCAGACGCGACTGCCCAATCCCGCCGCCAATTGTCTGTGGCATTTCACCGCGCAGCAGCGCCTGGTGCCATTCCAGACTCAGGCGATCTTCATCACCGGTCAAAGAAAGCTGGTGTTTCAGGGTGTCGGCATCCACACGAATCCCCATAGAAGACAGTTCAAACGCATCTTCCAGAACCGGGTTCCACACCAGAATATCACCGTTCAGCCCGGCATGACCCAGCTCGGAGGACGAACTCCAGTCGTCATAATCCGGCGCGCGTACATCATGACGGTGACCGTCACTGAGCTTGCCGCCGATCCCTACCAGGAATACTGCGCCCAGTTCTTTTGCGATCGCACGTTCACGACCTTTCGCGTCAAGATCCGGATAACGAGATAACAGCTCCTGGCTATGAACAAAGTGGATCTGCTCTGGCAGGAACGGTGCCAGACCAAACTCTTTGCTAACCGCAGCCTCGGTGGCCTTAATTCCCGCCCAGATAGCCTCTACCGTGCTTTTCAGAGTGGAGAATTGACGCTCACCGTCGCCCATCACGCGCTCCCAGTCCCACTGGTCAACATACACTGAGTGCAGTGGGGAGAGGCGATCTTCATCGGGACGCAGGGCCTTCATGTGCGTGTACAGCCCTTCGCCTGCGCTAAAGTCGTGTTGTCCTAACGTTTGACGCTTCCACTTCGCCAGTGAATGAACCACTTCGAATTGAGCGTCTGGCAATGCTTTAACCTTCACCTGCACCGCTTTTTCACAGCCAGACAAGTTATCCTGCGTGCCATCTCCTACGCGGCTGAGGATCGGAGCCTGAACTTCGATCAGACCTAAACGCTCTTCCAGCTGGCGAGAAAAATGAGATTTTACGAAGCTAATTTGACGTTGTTTGGCAATGTAAGCGGTTTTCATTATGTGTACTCCTGTGTCCTGTTGCCTATGATTAAGCAACAGAATGGAGGTAATATTCAATAATCAACAAACAAAAAGCCAACTTCGATTTTGATTCGTTAAAATTAGCGTCTAAAATAGAAGGAATCATTAATCTACATAAGAAAAACCTATGGAAAATTATCAGATCGACAATCTGGACCGCGGCATTCTTGATGCCCTGATGGAAAATGCCCGCACCGCCTACGCCGAATTGGCCAAACAGTTTGGCGTTAGTCCGGGGACAATTCACGTTCGCGTAGAGAAGATGAAGCAGGCCGGGATCATCACCGGTGCGCGTATTGATGTCAGTCCCAAACAGTTGGGTTATGACGTCGGCTGCTTTATCGGCATCATCCTGAAAAGCGCGAAGGACTATCCGTCAGCGCTGGCCAGGCTGGAAAGTCTTGATGAAGTGACCGAAGCGTATTACACCACCGGACACTACAGCATCTTTATTAAGGTGATGTGCAAGTCGATCGACGCGCTGCAACAGGTACTTATCAACAAGATCCAAACAATTGATGAAATTCAGTCCACTGAAACCCTGATCGTCCTGCAGAACCCGATCATGCGTACCATCAAGCCGTGATCGTTTTTTTTAATCCCATATTTTTCCACAGGTAGATCCCAGCTCGCTCACAGCGTACAATGCGCCTTCTTTATAAAGGTGGGCGAGCATGGCAGACATCACTCTTATCAGCGGCAGCACGCTTGGCAGTGCGGAATATGTAGCAGAACATCTGGCAGAAAAGCTGGACGACGCCGGTTTTTCCAGCGAAATACTGCACGGCCCAATGCTGGATGAGGTTCCGGCTGAAGGGATCTGGCTGGTGATCAGCTCCACACACGGTGCCGGAGACATTCCTGACAACCTGCAACCTTTATATGAAGCATTACGCGAGCAAAAACCGGACCTGTCACAAGTACACTTTGGCGCAATCGGCATCGGCAGTCGTGAATATGACACCTTTTGCGGCGCAATCGACAAGCTGGAAGCAGAACTGAAAGCCTGTGGGGCAAAACAGATCGGCGAAACGCTGAAGATCAACGTGCTGGAACATGAAATTCCGGAAGATCCGGCTGAAATTTGGTTGGGATCTTGGTATCCATTGCTCAGAGATTTGTAAAGATCGCACTTTTTTATGTGGATAACTCTGGTTAAAAGCTTGGATCAACCGGTAGTTATCCAAAGAATAACGGCTGTTCAGTTTTTGAGTTGTGTATAACCCTTCATTCTGATCCCAGCTTATACGGACCAGGATCACCGATCATTCACAGCTAATGATCCTCAGCAACCTGTTGATCTTATTCAAAGGATCGCTCTTATCCACAGAGAGTGGCGATCCTAATAAGAGATCACAATAAAACAGATCTCTAAATAAAAAGATCTTCTTTTTAATACCCAGGATCCCAGGTCTTTCTCGATCGACTAAAGTTGAGTAGAATCCACGGCCCGGGCTTCAATCCATTTTCACACCGCGTTATGCGAGGCAATTACCATGTTTTATCAGGATCCTTTTGACGTCATCATCATTGGCGGGGGTCATGCAGGCACCGAGGCCGCAATGGCCGCGGCGCGAATGGGACAACAAACCCTGCTTTTGACACACAATATCGATACTCTGGGGCAGATGAGCTGCAACCCGGCGATTGGCGGTATTGGGAAGGGACACCTGGTAAAAGAAGTGGATGCGCTTGGTGGATTGATGGCAAAAGCGATCGACCATGCCGGTATTCAGTTTAGGATACTAAACGCAAGCAAAGGGCCAGCCGTTCGCGCTACCCGAGCTCAGGCCGATCGTGTGCTCTATCGTCAGGCGGTACGCACCGCGCTGGAGAATCAACCCAACCTGATGATCTTCCAACAGGCGGTTGAAGATCTGATTGTTGAAAACGATCGTGTTGTGGGTGCCGTAACCCAAATGGGACTGAAGTTCCGTGCCAAAGCGGTCGTATTAACCGTGGGGACTTTCCTCGACGGCAAAATTCATATTGGTCTGGACAACTACAGCGGCGGCCGTGCTGGCGATCCGCCGTCTATTCCTCTGTCACGCCGTCTGCGTGAACTGCCGCTGCGCGTCAGCCGTCTGAAAACCGGTACGCCACCGCGTATTGATGCACGCACGATTGATTTCAGCGTTCTGGGTCAGCAAAACAGCGATAACCCGATGCCGGTCTTCTCATTCCTGGGCGACGCTTCTCAGCATCCGCGCCAGATGCCGTGTTACATCACGCATACCAATGAGAAAACCCACGACGTGATCCGCAATAACCTCGATCGTAGCCCAATGTACGCTGGTGTGATCGAAGGCATCGGCCCGCGCTACTGTCCGTCGATCGAAGACAAAGTAATGCGCTTTGCCGATCGCAACCAGCATCAGATCTTCCTCGAACCGGAAGGGCTAACTTCTAACGAAATTTACCCGAACGGTATATCCACCAGCCTGCCGTTCGATGTGCAGATGCAAATTGTTCGTTCAATGGAGGGGATGGAAAACGCGAAAATCGTCCGTCCTGGCTATGCGATTGAGTACGATTTCTTCGATCCGCGCGACCTGAAACCGACGCTGGAAAGCAAATTCATCCACGGTCTGTTCTTTGCAGGCCAGATCAACGGTACAACCGGTTACGAAGAAGCCGCCGCGCAAGGCATGCTGGCAGGTCTCAATGCCGCACGCTTGTCTGCTGAGAAAGACGGCTGGGCGCCGCGTCGCGATCAGGCTTACCTTGGCGTGCTGGTTGACGATCTCTGCACCCTGGGAACCAAAGAACCGTACCGCATGTTTACCTCACGTGCTGAATATCGCTTGATGCTGCGTGAAGATAACGCCGACCTGCGTCTGACCGAAATTGGCCGTGAACTCGGTCTGGTGGACGATGAGCGTTGGGCTCGCTTCAACGAGAAGCTGGAGCGCATCGAACAGGAACGCCAGCGTCTCAAATCAACCTGGGTAAACCCATTAGCGGAATCTGCAGCAGAAGTGAACGCTCACCTGGCAACACCTTTATCTCGTGAGGCCAGTGGTGAGGATCTGTTGCGTCGTCCGGATATGACCTATGCTCAGTTGACCTCTTTATCTGCATTCGCACCGGCGCTTGACGATGCTCAGGCCGCAGAACAGGTTGAGATTCAGGTGAAATACGAAGGGTATATCGCCCGTCAGCAGGAAGAAATCGAAAGACAACAGCGTAATGAGAATACCCTGTTGCCTGCAACGCTGGATTATCGCCAGGTCTCGGGCTTGTCGAATGAAGTCATCGCCAAACTGAACGATCACAAACCGGTATCGATCGGCCAGGCATCGCGCATTTCTGGCGTAACGCCTGCCGCCATTTCCATTCTGCTGGTATGGCTGAAAAAACAAGGCATGCTGCGTCGCAGCGCTTGATAACACTAATTTGGCGGGGGCGCTTCGCTTACCCGCCCTACAAATTTGTAGGCCCGATAAGCGAAAGCGCATCGGGCATTTGATTATTAACAGGTAATGACCGTGCTCAACAAACTCTCTCGTCTGCTGGCTGATGCCGGTATTTCTCTTACCGATCACCAGAAAAATCAGCTGATTGCGTATGTCGATATGCTGCATAAATGGAATAAAGCATACAACCTGACGTCGGTGCGGGATCCCAACGAAATGTTGGTGCGCCATATTCTGGACAGTATTGTTGTTGCGCCTTATCTGAAAGGTGAGCGCTTTATTGATGTTGGCACAGGACCGGGTCTGCCGGGAATTCCACTCTCTATCGTGCGGCCTGAAGCGCATTTCACACTGTTGGATAGCCTGGGAAAACGGGTCCGTTTCTTACGTCAGGTGCAGCATGAGCTTGGTCTTACTAACATCACGCCTGTGCAAAGTCGGGTTGAAGAATTTCCTTCAGAGCCGCCATTTGATGGGGTGATTAGCCGTGCTTTCGCGTCCCTCAATGATATGGTGAGCTGGTGTCATCACTTGCCTGGCCAGAACGGACGCTTTTATGCACTCAAAGGGCAGTTGCCTGAAGATGAAATAGCCTCGTTGCCTGCAGAATTTTGCGTCGAGTCAGTTGAAAAATTGCGCGTTCCGCAACTGGATGGCGAACGTCATTTGGTGGTTATTAAGCCAAACAAAATTTAATTTTTATCAAAAAAAATAGAGAAAAAACGGCTATTCAGGTGTTAAAAGTTATAGAGGGTAGTGTGGCGAAATGCTGTCACATTTCACCTCTACCTTACGGTTTTGCATCATAACTATAACGTACCGTTTTTTGTTAAAAGCGAAACAAGTCAACTATGAAAATATCAGTCTGCTAAAAATAGAACCTAAGAACCACCGCTTGTGTTAATTTTTTATTATAAATGTCAATCAGTGGTTCTTTTGTTGTTAGGCGTTGTTTTTGAAATAGTGTCGCTTTTTACGCTTAAATATCAAAAAGATGAAATGGCACCATTTGCCACGTAAATAAATTATGCGAAGGGGAATATGTTCAATATGTGATCTGGTGCACGCTTTAACACCAGTGTTTTCGCGGCATTTGCAGTTTTGCATGATCGTTCACAGTTTGCCAAAAAGTAATAAATGTGGCGCAGCGAAAAATATTTAAACATTTATTCACTTTTTAGCTACTTATTGTTTGAAATCACGAAGGCGCACCGTATAATTTGACCGCTTTTTGATGCTTGACTCTAAGCCATAAAGAACGTTTTATACGACACGCGGCATACCTCGAAGGGAGCAGGAGTAAACACGTGATGTCTATGTCGCTCTTGAGTCGAAACGTTGCTCGTAAGCTTTTGCTCACACAACTTCTGGCGGTAATAGCAAGTGGATTGCTGTTTAGCCTCAAAGACCCCTTCTGGGGCATCTCCGCACTGTGCGGGGGATTGGCAGTGTTACTGCCCAACGTGTTGTTTATGATATTCGCCTGGCGTCACCAGGTGCATACACCAGCGAAAGGTCGGGTAGCCTGGACGTTCGCTTTCGGCGAAGCCTTCAAGGTGTTAGCGATGCTGGTGTTGCTGGTGGTGGCGTTGGCTGTTTTGAAAGCGGTATTCGTGCCGCTGATCGTTACGTGGGTTTTGGTGCTGGTGGTTCAGATACTGGCGCCGGCTGTAATTAACAACAAAGGGTAAAGGCATCATGGCTTCAGAAAATATGACGCCGCAGGATTACATAGGACACCATCTGAATAACCTTCAGTTGGACCTACGTACATTCTCGCTGGTGGATCCGCACAACCCCCCAGCCACCTTCTGGACGCTCAATATTGACTCCATTTTCTTCTCGGTGGTTCTGGGTCTGTTGTTCCTGTTAATGTTCCGTAGCGTTGCCAAAAAGGCGACCAGTGGCGTACCAGGTAAATTTCAGACTGCGATTGAGCTGATAATCGGCTTTGTGCATGGTAGCGTGAAAGACATGTACCATGGCAAAAGCAAGCTGATTGCTCCGCTGGCCCTGACGATTTTCGTCTGGGTATTCCTGATGAACTTTATGGATTTGCTGCCTATCGACCTGCTGCCGTACATCGGTGAGCATATCTTTGGCCTGCCGGCTCTGCGTGTGGTTCCGTCCGCTGACGTGAACATCACCCTGTCGATGGCGCTGGGCGTATTTATCCTTATTCTGTTCTACAGCATCAAAATGAAAGGCATCGGTGGCTTCGCGAAAGAGTTGACGCTGCAGCCGTTCAATCACTGGGCGTTCATCCCTATCAACTTAATCCTTGAAGGGGTAAGCCTGCTGTCCAAACCAATCTCTCTTGGTCTGCGACTGTTCGGTAACATGTACGCTGGTGAGCTGATTTTCATTCTGATTGCTGGTCTGTTGCCGTGGTGGTCACAGTGGATTCTGAATGTGCCGTGGGCCATTTTCCACATACTGATTATCACGCTGCAAGCCTTCATATTTATGGTTCTGACGATTGTCTATCTGTCGATGGCATCTGAAGAGCATTAATTTACCAACACTACTACGTTTTAACTGAAACAAACTGGAGACTGTCATGGAAAACCTGAATATGGATCTGCTGTACATTGCTGCCGCTGTGATGATGGGTCTGGCGGCAATCGGTGCTGCGATCGGTATCGGCATCCTCGGGGGTAAATTCCTGGAAGGCGCAGCGCGTCAACCGGATCTGATTCCTCTGCTGCGTACTCAGTTCTTTATCGTTATGGGTCTGGTGGATGCAATCCCAATGATCGCTGTAGGTCTGGGTCTGTACGTGATGTTTGCTGTCGCGTAGTAAGCGTTGCTTGAATTAAGAGCAATATCAGAACGTTAACTAGATAGAGGCATTGTGCTGTGAATCTTAACGCAACAATCCTCGGCCAGGCCATCGCGTTTGTCCTGTTCGTTCTGTTCTGCATGAAGTATGTATGGCCGCCGTTAATGGCTGCCATCGAAAAACGTCAAAAAGAAATTGCTGACGGCCTTGCTTCTGCAGAACGAGCACATAAGGATCTTGACCTTGCAAAGGCCAGCGCGACCGACCAGCTGAAAAAAGCGAAGGCGGAAGCTCAGGTAATCATCGAGCAGGCGAACAAACGCCGTGCTCAGATCCTGGACGAAGCTAAAACTGAAGCAGAGCAGGAACGTACTAAAATCGTGGCACAGGCGCAGGCGGAAATTGAAGCCGAGCGTAAACGTGCTCGCGAAGAGCTGCGTAAGCAAGTTGCTATCCTGGCTGTTGCTGGCGCCGAGAAGATCATCGAACGTTCCGTGGATGAAGCTGCTAATAGCGACATCGTGGACAAACTTGTCGCTGAACTGTAAGGAGGGAGGGGCTGATGTCTGAATTTATTACGGTAGCTCGCCCCTACGCCAAAGCAGCTTTTGACTTTGCCGTTGAGCACCAAAGCGTTGACCGTTGGCAGGATATGCTGACTTTCGCCGCTGAGGTGACGAAAAACGAACAAATGGCAGAGCTTCTCTCTGGCGCGTTGGCGCCAGAAACGCTCGCTGAGTCGTTTATCGCCGTGTGCGGTGAGCAGCTGGACGAAAGCGGCCAAAACCTGATTAGGGTAATGGCTGAAAATAACCGTCTGAATGCGCTCCCGGATGTTCTTGAGCAGTTTATTCATCTGCGTGCAGCCAGTGAGGCTATCTCTGAGGTAGAAGTCACTTCTGCCAATGCACTGAGTGATGAACAGCTTACGAAGATTAGTGCAGCGATGGAAAAACGTCTGTCACGCAAAGTTAAGCTGAATTGCAAAATCGATAAGTCTGTAATGGCAGGCGTAATCATCCGAGCGGGTGATATGGTCATTGATGGCAGCGTACGCGGCCGTCTTGAGCGCCTTGCAGACGTCTTGCAGTCTTAAGGGGACTGGAGCATGCAACTGAATTCCACCGAAATCAGCGAACTGATCAAGCAGCGCATTGCTCAGTTCAATGTTGTGAGCGAAGCTCACAACGAAGGTACTATTGTTTCTGTAAGTGACGGTGTTATCCGCATTCACGGCCTGGCCGATTGTATGCAGGGTGAGATGATTTCCCTGCCGGGTAACCGTTACGCTATCGCACTGAACCTGGAGCGCGACTCTGTAGGTGCTGTTGTGATGGGTCCATACGCTGACCTCGCCGAAGGCATGAAGGTTAAGTGTACGGGTCGTATTCTGGAAGTTCCGGTTGGCCGTGGCCTGCTGGGTCGTGTGGTGAACACTCTGGGTTCCCCGATCGACGGTAAAGGTCCGGTTGATAACGATGGCTTCTCGCCAATCGAAGTTATCGCACCGGGCGTAATCGAACGTCAGTCCGTCGACCAGCCAGTGCAGACCGGTTATAAATCTGTTGATGCCATGATCCCAATCGGTCGTGGCCAGCGTGAGCTGATCATCGGTGACCGTCAGACAGGTAAAACCGCGATGGCAATCGATGCCATCATCAACCAGCGTGATTCCGGCATCAAATGTGTGTACGTGGCTATCGGCCAGAAAGCGTCCACCATTTCTAACGTGGTTCGTAAACTGGAAGAACACGGCGCACTGTCCAACACCATCGTTGTTGTGGCGACCGCGTCTGAATCTGCTGCACTGCAATACCTGGCGCCATATGCTGGTTGCGCAATGGGCGAATACTTCCGTGACCGCGGTGAAGATGCACTGATTGTTTACGATGACCTGTCTAAACAGGCTGTTGCTTATCGTCAGGTTTCCCTGCTGCTCCGTCGTCCGCCAGGACGTGAAGCATTCCCGGGCGACGTATTTTACCTCCACTCCCGTCTGCTGGAACGCGCATCCCGCGTAAACGCGGAATACGTAGAGAAGTTCACCAACGGTGAAGTTAAAGGTAAAACCGGCTCCCTGACCGCTCTGCCGATTATCGAAACCCAGGCGGGTGACGTTTCTGCGTTCGTTCCGACCAACGTAATCTCCATTACCGATGGTCAGATCTTCCTGGAAACCAACCTGTTTAACTCCGGTATTCGTCCGGCAGTTAACCCGGGTATCTCCGTATCTCGTGTAGGTGGCGCAGCGCAGACCAAGATCATCAAGAAACTGTCCGGTGGTATTCGTACCGCGCTGGCGCAGTATCGTGAACTGGCAGCGTTTTCTCAGTTCGCTTCCGACCTGGATGAAGCTACGCGTAAGCAGCTGAGCCACGGTCAGAAAGTAACTGAACTGCTGAAGCAGAAACAGTATGCGCCAATGTCTGTTGCACAGCAGGGTGTGGTGCTGTTTGCGGCTGAACGCGGTTACCTCGAAGATGTGGAACTGGCGAAAATCGGTAGCTTCGAAGCCGCTCTGCTGGCTTACGTCGACCGTGACCACGCTCCGCTGATGCAAGAGATCAACCAGTCCGGTGGCTATAACGATGAAATCGAAGGCAAGCTGAAAGCTATCCTCGATTCCTTCAAGGCAACCCAGTCCTGGTAACGTCTGGCGGTCTGTCCTAGGGCGGACCGCAAGGCATTGAGGAGAAGCTCATGGCCGGCGCAAAAGAGATACGTAGTAAGATCGCAAGCGTCCAGAACACGCAGAAGATCACTAAAGCGATGGAGATGGTCGCCGCTTCCAAAATGCGTAAATCGCAGGATCGCATGGCGGCCAGCCGTCCTTATGCAGAGACCATGCGCAAAGTGATTGGTCACCTTGCGAACGGTAATCTGGAATATAAGCACCCTTACCTGGAAGAACGCGACGTTAAGCGCGTGGGCTACCTGGTGGTGTCGACCGACCGTGGTCTGTGCGGCGGCTTGAACATTAACCTGTTCAAAAAGCTGCTGGCGGATATGAAAACATGGTCCGATAAAGGCGTTCAGTGCGATATCGCAATGATCGGCTCTAAGGGCGTGTCTTTCTTTAATTCCGTCGGTGGTAACGTGATTGCTCAGGTAACCGGTATGGGGGATAACCCTTCCCTGTCCGAACTGATCGGTCCGGTTAAAGTGATGCTGCAGGCCTACGACGAAGGTCGTCTGGACAAACTGTACGTTGTCAGCAACAAATTTATTAACACCATGTCTCAGACGCCAACCATCACTCAACTGCTGCCTCTGCCGGCATCAGATGATGATGAATTGAAGCGTAAATCCTGGGATTACCTGTATGAGCCAGACCCGAAAGCGCTGCTGGATACCTTGCTGCGTCGTTATGTCGAGTCTCAGGTTTATCAGGGCGTGGTAGAAAACCTGGCCAGCGAGCAGGCCGCACGTATGGTGGCGATGAAAGCCGCGACCGACAATGGCGGCAGCCTGATTAAAGAGCTGCAGTTGGTATACAACAAAGCTCGTCAGGCCAGCATTACTCAGGAACTCACCGAGATCGTCGGTGGTGCATCCGCGGTATAACCAGGTTAATTCGTAGAGGATTCAAGATGGCTACTGGAAAAATTGTCCAGGTAATCGGCGCCGTGGTTGACGTCGAATTCCCTCAGGATGCCGTACCGCGCGTGTACGATGCTCTTGAGGTTATGAATGGTAAAGAGAGCCTGGTGCTGGAAGTTCAGCAGCAGCTCGGCGGCGGTATCGTACGTACCATCGCCATGGGTTCTTCCGACGGTCTGCGTCGTGGTCTGGAAGTTAAAGACCTTGAGCACCCGATCGAAGTCCCGGTAGGTAAAGCAACCCTGGGGCGTATCATGAACGTCCTGGGTCACCCGATCGACATGAAAGGCGATATCGGTGAAGAAGAGCGTTGGGCTATCCACCGCGCAGCACCTACCTATGAAGAACTGTCCAGTTCTCAGGAACTGCTGGAAACCGGCATCAAAGTTATCGACCTGATGTGTCCGTTCGCGAAGGGCGGTAAAGTTGGTCTGTTCGGTGGTGCGGGTGTAGGTAAAACCGTAAACATGATGGAGCTGATCCGTAACATCGCGATCGAACACTCCGGTTACTCAGTGTTTGCGGGCGTTGGTGAACGTACTCGTGAGGGTAACGACTTCTACCACGAAATGACCGACTCCAACGTTCTGGACAAAGTATCCCTGGTATATGGCCAGATGAACGAGCCGCCGGGAAACCGTCTGCGCGTTGCGCTGACCGGTCTGACCATGGCTGAGAAGTTCCGTGACGAAGGTCGTGACGTTCTGCTGTTCGTTGACAACATCTACCGTTACACCCTGGCCGGTACTGAAGTATCTGCACTGCTGGGTCGTATGCCATCAGCGGTAGGCTACCAGCCAACCCTGGCGGAAGAGATGGGTGTTCTGCAGGAACGTATCACCTCTACCAAAACCGGTTCTATCACTTCCGTTCAGGCGGTATACGTACCTGCGGATGACTTGACTGACCCATCGCCAGCAACCACCTTTGCGCACTTAGATGCAACCGTGGTACTGAGCCGTCAGATCGCATCCCTGGGTATCTACCCGGCCGTTGACCCGCTGGATTCCACCAGCCGTCAGCTGGATCCGCTGGTTGTTGGTCAGGAACACTACGACACCGCGCGTGGCGTACAGTCCCTGCTGCAGCGTTATCAGGAACTGAAAGACATCATCGCCATCCTGGGTATGGATGAACTGTCTGAAGAAGATAAACTGGTGGTAGCACGTGCGCGTAAGATCCAGCGCTTCCTGTCCCAGCCGTTCTTCGTTGCGGAAGTATTCACCGGTTCTCCAGGTAAATACGTTTCCCTGAAAGACACCATCCGTGGCTTTAAAGGCATCATGGAAGGCGAATACGACCACCTGCCAGAGCAGGCGTTCTACATGGTTGGTTCCATCGAAGAAGCTGTGGAAAAAGCCAAAAAACTTTAACGCCTTAATCGGAGGGTGATATGGCAATGACTTACCACCTGGACGTCGTCAGCGCAGAGCAACAAATGTTCTCTGGTCTGGTCGAAAAAATCCAGGTAACGGGTAGTGAAGGTGAACTGGGTATTTTCCCGGGTCACGCTCCGCTGCTCACCGCCATTAAGCCTGGTATGATCCGCATCGTTAAACAGTTCGGTCATGAAGAGTTTATCTATCTGTCCGGCGGCATTCTCGAAGTGCAGCCTGGCAGCGTGACCGTACTGGCTGATACCGCGATTCGCGGACAGGATCTCGATGAAGCGAGAGCCCTGGAAGCGAAGCGTAAGGCTGAAGAGCATATCAAGAGCTCTCATGGTGACGTGGATTACGCTCAGGCATCTGCGGAACTGGCCAAAGCGATCGCGAAACTGCGCGTTATCGAGTTGACCAAAAAAGCGATGTAACACCGGCTTGAAAAACACAAGGCCAGTCTGGTTTCCAGGCTGGCTTTTTTTATGGCTTTGTTTCAGCAAAAATGAAAATAAAAAGCAGTTTTATTATTTCGTGATTTAGATCAAAAAAATATTGATTGGTTAAAAAATGAGGCGTAGACTCTTTTTTTTGTGATGTATATCACATAATAAAATCAGATAAAAAAGAGATACCAATATGAAATTGATCAACAAAATCATCGCCCTGTTCAGCAATATGAGTTTTTAGTCTTTCCCTGCCTGCTCTGTGGCGCGATGCGTAATGCAGTTTATCAGCTAGCGCCATTTGTTAAATTTCCCCCCCTGCTCTTTTCTCTCACATCGTTATTGTCGTGTTTGCCTTTTGTGCTTCCCACTGAATCGCATGCCTAAAATCATACCTTCGCTAATGTCATTCTTTATTTATGCGGCAAAAAAATAGCAAAAACATCCACCTAAGGCTTTAATAAGAGCAGACTGCTGGTTTTGGGGAGACAAAAGACGTAGATATAGACGAAAATAGACAGTTATCAGATGGGGAATTTCCTCGATTGAACGTTTTATCTTCGGTCCATTTCACGATGAAAAAAATGTAGTATTTTCAATGTGAAACGGTATAAATTCGTTCTCAAATTACAGTCAGGACGTGTATGTTGAATAATGCTATGAGCGTCGTGATCCTTGCCGCAGGCAAAGGCACGCGTATGTATTCCGATCTCCCTAAAGTGCTGCATACCCTCGCAGGAAAACCGATGGTGCAGCATGTCATTGATGCCGCTAATGAATTAGGCGCGACTCACGTACATCTGGTCTACGGACACGGTGGTGATTTGCTTAAGCAGACGCTGAAAGATGGCAACCTGAACTGGGTCCTGCAGGCCGAGCAGTTGGGTACCGGTCATGCTATGCAACAGGCGGCACCATTCTTTAGTGATGACGAAGACATTTTAATGCTCTATGGCGATGTGCCGCTGATCTCCACCGAAACACTACGTCGCCTGCGTGATGCTAAACCGCAGGGGGGAATCGGCTTGTTAACGGTAAACCTGGACGACCCATCGGGTTATGGGCGAATTACGCGTGATAACGGTAAAGTCACAGGCATTGTTGAACATAAGGATGCCACTGACGAGCAGCGTCAAATCCAGGAAATCAACACCGGCATCCTGATTGCCAACGGCGCAGACCTGAAGCGCTGGCTGTCCAAACTGACCAACAACAACGTACAGGGTGAATACTACATCACCGATATCATTGCGATGGCGTATCAGGAAGGGCGCGAAATTGCTGCGGTACATCCGGCACGAATCAGTGAAACGGAAGGGGTGAACAACCGTCTTCAGCTCTCTCGTCTGGAGCGTGTTTATCAATCCGAGCAGGCAGAAAAACTGCTGCTGGCGGGCGTGATGCTGCGCGATCCGGCACGTTTTGATCTTCGCGGTACGCTTATTCACGGGCGCGATGTCGAAATTGATACTAACGTTATCATTGAAGGTAACGTAACCGTTGGGGATCGCGTCAAGATTGGCGCTGGCTGCATCATCAAAAACAGCGTGATTGGTGATGGTTGTGAGCTAAGTCCGTACAGCGTGGTGGAAGATGCGCATCTGGAAGCAGCATGCACCATCGGTCCTTTCGCGCGTCTGCGCCCTGGTGCAGAGCTGCAGGAAGGCGCACACGTGGGTAACTTCGTCGAAATGAAAAAAGCGCGTCTGGGTAAAGGCTCTAAAGCAGGTCACCTGACCTATCTGGGCGATGCGGAAATTGGCGATAACGTGAACATCGGCGCGGGTACGATCACCTGCAATTACGATGGCGCGAATAAATTTAAAACCATTATTGGCGATGATGTGTTTGTCGGTTCCGATACTCAGCTGGTGGCACCTGTCACCGTGGGTAAAGGTGCCACCATCGCGGCGGGGACGACCGTAACGCGCGATGTTGCCGATAACGAACTGGTATTAAGCCGTGTGCCTCAGGTTCATAAACAAGGCTGGCAGCGCCCGGTGAAGAAAAAGTAATTCAGTTTTTGCCGGATGGTGGCCTGCGTGCGGTGACGTTCTGTAGGCCTGATAAGCGTGAGCGCCATCAGGCAGACAAGAGACGAGGGGATAACATAATCCTCCGCTCAACAAGCAGTACCATAAAAATAACCCCACTCTCTACAAGGCTCGGGGCGCCCGGAATACGGGTATTACCCAAAGTATTTCGCGCTGTAGCAAGGCGGCAAGCTTGGGAATCTACGGGAGCTTACTAAAGTAAGTGACCGTAGTGAGCAAGCGTAGCCAACGTAGCTACGGAGTGAAAGACGAAGGGGAAACAGGTCAGCGACAACGACAGGCTAATGCCTAAATTCGGAATCAAAAAATATGTGTGGAATTGTTGGCGCTATCGCGCAGCGTGATGTAGCTGAAATCCTTCTCGAAGGTTTACGTCGTCTGGAATATCGTGGTTATGACTCTGCTGGTCTGGCCGTTGTCGATGCTGAAGGCAATATGACTCGCCTGCGTCGTCTGGGTAAAGTGCAGATGCTGACTGCAGCGGCGGAAGAACATCCGCTGCATGGCGGTACCGGTATCGCTCATACCCGTTGGGCGACCCACGGAGAACCTTCAGAAGCGAACGCGCATCCCCATGTTTCTGAACACATTGTCGTGGTGCATAACGGCATCATTGAAAACCATGAACCGCTGCGTGAACTGCTGAAAACGCGTGGTTACACCTTTGTTTCTGAAACCGACACCGAAGTGATTGCTCACCTGGTGCACTGGGAGCTGGAACAGGGTGGTACGCTGCGTGAAGCCGTACTGCGTACTATTCCGCAACTGCGTGGTGCCTACGGCACGGTGATCATGGATACCCGTAGCCCGGAAACGCTGCTGGCGGCCCGTTCAGGTAGCCCGCTGGTGATTGGTCTGGGTATGGGTGAAAACTTTATCGCTTCCGATCAGCTGGCGCTGCTGCCGGTAACCCGTCGCTTTATCTTCCTGGAAGAGGGTGACATCGCGGAAGTGACCCGTCGTTCGGTTTCTATTTTCGACAAGTCTGGCGCGGAAGTGAAACGTCAGGATATCGAATCGAACCTGCAATATGACGCGGGCGAAAAAGGTATTTATCGCCACTACATGCAGAAAGAGATCTACGAACAGCCGAACGCGATTAAAAATACGCTGACCGGGCGCATTAGCCACGGTGAAGTGGATTTAAGCGAGCTGGGTTCGCGTGCTAATGAGCTGCTGTCTCAGGTTGAGCATATCCAGATTATCGCCTGTGGTACGTCATACAACTCCGGTATGGTGTCCCGCTATTGGTTTGAATCGCTGGCGGGTATTCCTTGTGATGTCGAAATCGCCTCTGAATTCCGCTATCGCAAATCTGCCGTGCGTCGTAACAGCCTGATGATCACCCTTTCCCAGTCTGGTGAAACGGCGGATACCCTGGCGGGTCTGCGTTTGTCTAAAGAGCTGGGCTATCTGGGCTCGCTGGCAATCTGTAACGTACCGGGATCTTCTCTGGTGCGCGAATCCGACCTGGCGATGATGACCAATGCCGGTACCGAAATCGGTGTGGCCTCCACGAAAGCCTTTACCACACAGTTGACCGTTCTGCTGATGCTGGTGGCGAAACTGTCTCGTCTGAAAGGCCTGGATGCGTCTATTGAGCAGGAGATTGTTCACGGTCTGCAGGCGCTGCCGAGCCGTATTGAGCAGATGCTGTCCCAGGACAAACGCATTGCCGCTCTGGCGGAAGGTTTCTCTGACAAACACCATGCGCTGTTCCTGGGCCGTGGCGATCAGTATCCGATTGCGCTGGAAGGCGCGCTGAAGCTGAAAGAGATCTCTTATATTCACGCTGAAGCTTATGCCGCAGGCGAACTGAAGCATGGTCCGCTGGCGCTGATCGATGCAGATATGCCGGTTATCGTGGTCGCGCCGAACAACGAACTGCTGGAAAAACTGAAATCCAACATTGAAGAAGTTCGTGCCCGCGGCGGTCAGCTGTACGTCTTTGCCGATCAGGATGCTGGCTTTACCAGTAGCGAAAACATGCACATCATCGAGATGCCGCATGTGGAAGAGGTAATTGCGCCGATCTTCTACACCGTTCCACTGCAACTGCTGGCGTATCACGTGGCGCTGATTAAAGGTACAGATGTGGACCAGCCGCGTAACCTGGCGAAGTCGGTTACCGTAGAGTAATTGTTCACCAACAAAAGCTGCTGAGAAATCAGCAGCTTTTTTTATATCTGTCTGTCATATTTCTTTGTCTCCCCTGTCATTTTTTGTTACAAACATCCTGTTTTTTATATTTATTTGCCTAGATAACTTTATACTTAATTGCGTTTATCTGGTGAATGTATTTTATTTGTTAAAGTGCGCAAGAAATAATCATTTTTAGGTTGTTGCAGAATAATGATATTGATGAATTCTTAATTTTATAGACTGATGTATTTAAAATAGCCATTTTTGTATATCATGAAAAATAATATTTAATAAATGATGTATTGTTTATATTTATTTATTGATTTATAACAGCCCGGATTGATAATAAATTTATTGTAATCCTTATTCTTAAGTGTAATCTTCGCCGCCGTAAGGATGGTGTGTTTTATTATTGAAATATAAGTAAAGCACAGGGATATAATATTGTTAATGGGGTTATAATGAAACTTAATTTAATTGCAGGTGCGCTGGTTCTGTCTTCCACAGTATTTGCTGGTAATGTTCTTGCATCTGACGGTACCGTTCACTTCCTTGGCGAAGTAGTTGACAGCACCTGTCAGGTCACGCCACAAACTGCTGATCAAAACGTTAATTTAGGCAAAGTTAACAAAACGGCATTTGCTGGCGTGGGAAGTACCGCTGCACCTACCGAATTCCATATCGATCTGACCGGGTGCCCGGCCACGTATACCAAGGCTGCCGTTCGTTTTGATGGTAATGAAGCTTCTGACGGTAATGGCGACCTGGCTATCGGTAACCCAGCTAATGGCTCTACCCCTGGTGATTACACAGGTACTGGCGCAGCCATCGCGGCATCTGGCGTAGCGATCCGTATTTACAACCGCGCGGATAACTCTCAGGTTAAACTGTACAACGATTCTGCATACAGCACGATTGATACCACAGCGGGTACGGCTTCCATGAAGTTTATCGCTCGTTATATTGCCACTAACGCAACCGTCACAGCGGGTACTGCTAACGCAGATTCTCAGTTTACGGTTGAATATCAAAAATAAGATTCGTTCTTTTTAATCGTCTTTTATTAATTTATTGACGCCTGTCATTATGAACAACTGTGGTTGTATAAATGTCTGGCGTCTTTTTTATCCAGGGATGAGTATGTTTATGTTTGCTCGTGGAATAAAAATATTTATTCTGGCACTCCTGTGCCTTAATCTTCCCTCTGCTTTGGCAGGTATTGTTGTCGGTGGAACTCGCGTCATCTTTCATGGCAGCGAGCCTGACTCTACTATTTCTATTTACAATAAAGAAGTTGATTTGCCTTATCTAATACAAGTATGGGTTGATCCTTTCAGTAAGGATGATAAGAGCAAACCACCTTTTACCGTAATTCCGCCTGTTTCTCGTCTTGAGCCGAGTCAGGAAAAAGTGCTGCGCATTATTAAAACAGCAGGTGAGTTGCCAAAGGATCGTGAATCTGTTTTTTGGTTTAACGTGAAAAACATTCCGCCATCCAGTAAAAATAAAGATAGCAGTACGCTTGAGATCGCAATTAAAACGCGTATCAAGTTATTCTGGCGCCCGGCCTCTATTACGCTTATCCCTGAAAAAGCGGTAGCTAAAGTCAAATGGTATCGGCAGGGAAGTAAACTGGTTGTAGAAAATAATAGTCCTATTCATATGAATATCATGGATGTCTCTGTAGATGGTAAAGATATTCCATTGAATATGATAAAGCCTTTTGAAAAATTAACGCTGGATTTACCTGCTGGTGTTGCGGGTCACTCTTTAGTCTGGCGTTTTATTAATGATTATGGCGCGATTAGTAGCCCTGTTAAGCAAGCGCTTTAGTTTTGCGATAAGGATATCTTGATGATTCACCCTCGTCTTTGCCTCGTCTTGATTTCAGGTGCATATATAAGTATCGCTTTCCCGACAATGGCCAGTGAAACGCTGTTTAACCCTGGTTTGCTGGAAATAGATCACCCCGTGGACGTGGATATTCATCAGTTTAACCGTTCCAACGCGTTGCCGCCGGGCGATTATAAGGTCGATATCGTCATTAACGGGAAACTGTTTGAACGACGGGATGTGACCTTTGTGCAGGATCAACCGGATGCAGACCTGCATCCCTGCTTTGTCGCGGTTAAGGAGGTATTGTCGTCGTATGGTGTCAAGGTAGACGCAGTGAAAGGTTTGCAGGATGTCGATAATACAGCCTGCGTGAATCCCGTTCCGTTAATTGGTGGCTCTACCTGGTTATTAGATGCAAATAAGCTGGCGTTAAATATATCTGTTCCACAGATCTATCTGAACACGGCGGCCTATGACTATATCAGCCCATCACGCTGGGATGAGGGCATCAATGCGATGATGGTCAATTATGATTTTTCCGGATCGCACACGGTAAAGTCTAATTACGACAATGGGAACGATGACTCTTATTATCTGAACCTGCGTAATGGGATTAACCTGGGGGCATGGCGGTTGCGTAACTACAGTACGCTAAGCGCTACTGGCAGCGACACGGAATATCACTCCATCAGTAGCTATGTCCAGCGCGATATCGCCGCGCTGCGCAGCCAGATTATGGTCGGCGACACCTGGACGGCGAGTGATGTCTTTGACAGCGCCCAGATCCGCGGGGTCAGACTCTATACCGACGATGACATGCTACCGTCGAGCCAGAACGGGTTTGCGCCAGTGGTTCGCGGGGTGGCGAAAAGTAACGCCACTGTTATCATCCGGCAGAATAAATATGTCATTTATCAGTCAGCCGTGCCGCAGGGCGCTTTCGAGATCACCGACCTGAACACCACCAGCGGCGGCGGCGATCTTGATGTCACCATAAAAGAAGAAGACGGTAGCGAGCAGCACTTTACCCAGCCGTACGCGTCGCTGGCGATACTGAAGCGTGAAGGCCAGACCGATTTTGATATTAGCGTCGGTGAAATGCGCGATGAAAGCGGATTTACCCCTAACGTCGTTCAGGCGCAGGTGTTGCATGGCCTGCCATGGGGATTAACGCTCTATGGCGGCACGCAGGTTGCGGAAGATTATGCTTCCGCCGCGCTTGGTATGGGTAAAGATATGGGGTCGATCGGGGCCGTATCGTTTGATGTGACCCACGCCCGTTCACACTTTGACGATGGTGATAATGAAAGCGGCCAGTCCTGGCGTTTTCTCTACTCCAAACGTTTTGATGATACCGACACCAGTTTCCGTCTGGTGGGGTACCGTTATTCCACGGAAGGCTATTACACCCTCGGCGAGTGGGCATCGCGGCAGGACAACAGCTCTGATTTCTGGGAGACGGGCAACCGCCGTAGCCGCGTGGAAGGAACCTGGACGCAATCATTTGGCCCCGGTTTTGGCAATATTTATCTGACATTAAGCCGTCAGCAATACTGGCAAACGGATGAAGTCGAGCGCCTGGTGCAGTTTGGCTATAGCAACAGCTGGCGGCGAATTTCGTGGAACGCGTCGTGGAACTATACCGACTCTGCGAATCGTTCTTCCGGTAGCAATAATAAAAACGACAACGATGACAGCGATCACGAACAGATATTCATGCTGACGGTTTCCATCCCGCTTTCAGGGGCGATGGAGAGCAGCTACGTTAACTACTCGATGACGCAAAATAATCATAACGACAGCACAATGCAGGCTGGCGTTGGCGGCACATTGCTGGAGGGCCACAATCTTTCCTATAACGTGCAGGAATCCTGGACCAGCTCACCGGAAGATACCTATGGCGGGAATGCCAGCATGGGATATGACGGTACTTATGGTTCAGTAAACGGCGGTTATGCCTGGAGCCGTGATTCACAGACGCTGAACTATGGTGCGCGCGGCGGCATCCTGGTTCACAGCGGCGGTGTGACCTTCTCGCAGGAGTTGGGGGAAACCGTCGCGCTGGTGGAAGCGCCGGGCGCTGATGGCCTTACCGTAGAAAACACGACCGGGGTTGCTACAGACTGGCGGGGCTATACGGTGAAAACGCAGCTTAACCCGTACGACGAAAACCGCGTGGCAATTGACAGCAACTATTTTGCCAAAGCCAATATTGAGCTGGATAGCACTGTAGTCAATCTGGTGCCAACGCGCGGCGCCGTGGTGAAAGCAGCGTTTGTAACGCATGTCGGTTATCGCGTGTTGTTTAATGTGATGCAGTCGAATGGCAAACCTGCGCCGTTTGGCGCGATGGCGTCGGCGGAGCTGGATTCTGGAACGGTAACCGGGATTGTCGGCGATAACGGCGAACTCTATTTGTCGGGGATGCCGGAAAACGGTCGTTTCACCCTAAGCTGGGGCGGTGATAAAGCAACAACATGTGCTGTTAATTATACGCTGGGTAATAAACCAGAGAATGCTGAACTGGTGCAGCAAGCCGTCACTTGCCAATAAGGAATTTAATTATGCGTTTATGGACAATAATATTATCTTCTTGCTTTATGGTTCTGATTTCACCTGTTTGCCGGGCTGGCGATGGTATTTGTCATACGGACAAAGGGACTTATATTTATGACCTTAATCTCAATAACGCCAAGATTCCTGCAGAAAAAAATAAAGCCGGAACAGAAGTCAGGGATCTGGAGACATTAACATCGTCACAATCGTATTTGGTTAGCTGTAGCTGTCTGACCCACTTTTCATCGATATTTCGTAATATTTATTATACCGCCCGTTCGCCTTTGAGTATTGATACCACTAAAAACGGTTACACGTACTATACGCTCAACGATAACCTGAGTATTGCAACGTCGATTAAGGTTCATGGGCGAGGCCTTATTGCGGTTCCCTTTGAGGCTGAACCTAATGTGGTCATCGAGGGGACCGGTTGTTATACCGATACCGTTGAGGGCGATGCTGCAACGCTGGATACCGGGTCTGAAGTCAAAGTCTCTTTCCTTATTAATAAACCGTTTGTTGGTCAGGTCGCCATTCCTGGCTCTATTGTGGCTGATTTATACGGGGGGCTTGATGCTAGCTCCTCCGTTGCCAGCACCGACAAACTGGCAGAAATCAGAATTGTTGGCGATATCGTGGCGCCGCAGAGTTGTGAAATTGATTCCGGCCAGGTGATAGAGGTGAATTTCGGTAAGATCCCCGTAGCGGATTTTTCGACAACGCAAGGCACCGCTGCTGCAGGCCATAAAGTGACCAAAACGGTTCAGGTGAAATGTACCGGAATGTTGGATGAGAATATCGTCTATTCAACATTTAATGCGGATCCCGTTGATTCCAGCGCAAATATGATGAAAGTCCTGGGTAATGATGATGTCGGAATTATGATTTATGACAAATGGGATCAGATGGTTAAGGTGACAGGCGGAAAAATGGATATGGATATGGGCGTCAATAATGCCGGCGCCGAGACTAACTCTTTGACTTTTTCTGCCGCGCCTGCCAGCGCGACGGGAGCACGGCCTCAACCTGGTACATTTGAAGCCTACGCAACGATCACGCTGGAAATAACGAACTAATCTAATCCTATTTTATTAATAACGGGAATCAACATGATGAAAGGAATACTAAAAACGACGCTAGTGGTATCTTCATTTTTTATGGCAGGAAATACGCTGGCTTCTGATGGCACCGTACATTTTCTCGGTGAAGTTATTGACAGCGCCTGTGAAGTAACTGCAGATACCGCTAATCAGAATGTGGCATTAGGTAAAGTCAACAGAACCGCATTTTCAGGTATAGGTTCTACCGCGATGCAGACCGAATTTCATATCCGTCTTGAGAAATGCCCTGATACCTATAGTAAAGCGGCGGTTCGTTTTGACGGTACAGAAGCGGCTAACGGTAATGGCGATCTGGCGATTGGTACTCCGGTTGCTGGGGCAAGCCCTGGCGATTATACGGGGACTGGCCAGGCCGTTGCCGCGTCGGGGGTGGCTATCCGCATTTATAATCTGGGCGATGGTTCACAGGTGCCATTGTACACAACGTCTAAGAGCGCTGATATTGATCCTGTTGCCGGAACGGCAGATATGCAATTTATGGCTCGCTACATTGCTATCAGCGATACCATCATGCCGGGCACCGCCAACGCTGACTCCGAATTTACGATTGAATATACAAAATAACAATTGCGTTCACACACCGATCTCCTGGCGACTGTTTTGTGACAGTCGCTGTCATACGTCTTTAACATCTCTGTTTTTCATGTTTAAAAATATCTTTAAAATTCAAATGGTTGTAAGTTAATTTTATCTGTCATAAAACTGTCATATTTCGTACATTTAACTGTCACCTGTTTGTCCTATTTTGCTCACAGTAGCAACTCAAACAACAATTTACGAAAACCGTGCAGGAGACATTATGAAAGTTATGCGTACCACTGTCGCAACTGTTGTCGCCGCGACCTTATCCATGAGCGCGTTCTCTGCCTTTGCCGCAGCGAGCCTGACGGGTGCAGGTGCAACTTTTCCTGCGCCAGTGTATGCCAAATGGGCAGATACCTATCAGAAAGAGACCGGTAGCAAAGTAAACTACCAGGGTATCGGCTCCTCCGGTGGTGTAAAACAAATCACTGCGAATACCGTTGATTTTGGTGCCTCAGATGCGCCGCTGTCTGACGAAAAACTCAATCAAGAAGGCCTGTTCCAGTTCCCGACCGTGATCGGCGGTGTAGTGCTGGCGGTGAATATCCCTGGCCTGAAATCCGGCGAGCTGGTGCTTGACGGCAAAACGCTGGGTGACATCTACCTCGGCAAAATTAAGAAGTGGGATGATGAAGCCATCACCAAACTGAACCCGGGTCTGAAGCTGCCTTCGCAGAATATCGCCGTTGTGCGCCGTGCTGACGGTTCAGGTACTTCCTTCGTTTTCACCAGCTACCTGGCAAAAGTGAATGAAGAGTGGAAATCGAAAATTGGTTCCGGTTCTACCGTTAACTGGCCGACCGGCCTGGGCGGTAAAGGGAATGACGGTATCGCCGCATTCGTACAACGTCTGCCTGGCTCTATCGGCTACGTTGAGTACGCTTACGCTAAGCAGAACAACCTGGCTTACACCAAACTGGTTTCTGCCGATGGCAAACCGGTAAGCCCGACCGAAGAGAACTTTGCTAACGCTGCGAAAGGTGCTGACTGGAGCAAAACCTTCGCTCAGGATCTAACCAACCAGAAAGGTGACGATGCGTGGCCAATCACTTCCACCACCTTCATCCTGGTGCATAAAGAGCAGAAGAAACCTGAGCAGGGTGCTGAAGTGCTGAAGTTCTTCGACTGGGCGTACAAAAATGGCGGCAAACAGGCTAATGACCTGGATTATGCCAGCCTGCCGGACAGCGTGGTTGAGCAGGTTCGTGCCGCATGGAAAACCAACGTGAAAGACAGCAGCGGTAAAGCGCTGTACTAAATACCCGTCATACTTCAAGCCGCAGCTGTGTTGGCTGTGCTTGTTCACCCCAGTCACATAGTGAACCTATGTTCCTGGGGATTCACAAGCTTGCCGCCTTGCTGCAACTCGGATTATTTAGGGTATGGCATTACGTTAGCGGGGAAGCACGATAAAATGCGTGCTTCCTGGCCCAAACTTAAAGAGTGATTTATGGCTGCAACAAAGCCTGCTTTTAACCCACCGGGTAAAAAGGGTGACATGATATTCAGTGCGCTGGTAAAACTGGCTGCGCTGATTGTGCTATTGATGTTGGGTGGCATTATTGTCTCTCTGGTTATCTCCTCCTGGCCAAGCATTCAGAAATTTGGTTTCTCCTTCCTGTGGACCAAAGAATGGGATGCGCCAAATGATATCTACGGTGCATTAGTACCGATTTACGGTACGCTGGTCACCTCGCTTATCGCACTGCTGATTGCCGTTCCGGTGAGTTTCGGCATTGCCTTGTTCCTGACTGAACTTGCGCCCGGCTGGCTGCGTCGCCCGCTGGGGATCGCCATTGAGCTGCTGGCGGCAATTCCAAGTATCGTGTACGGCATGTGGGGCCTGTTTATCTTTGCTCCGTTGTTTGCGACTTATTTCCAGGAGCCGGTCGGGAACATCCTTTCCAACATTCCGTTTGTTGGCGCGCTGTTTGCTGGTCCGGCGTTTGGTATTGGGATTCTGGCTGCGGGTGTGATCCTCGCCATCATGATTATTCCTTACATTGCGGCGGTTATGCGCGATGTGTTCGAACAAACGCCAGTGTTGATGAAAGAGTCAGCCTACGGCATCGGTTGTACCACCTGGGAAGTTATCTGGCGCATCGTCCTCCCGTTCACCAAAAATGGCGTGATCGGCGGCGTGATGTTGGGTCTGGGCCGCGCACTTGGTGAGACCATGGCGGTGACCTTTATCATCGGTAACACCTATCAGCTCGACAGTGCATCGCTGTATATGCCGGGCAACAGTATTACCTCTGCGTTGGCGAATGAATTTGCCGAAGCGGAATCAGGGCTGCACGTTGCTGCGTTGATGGAGTTGGGGCTGATTCTGTTTGTGATCACCTTCATCGTACTGGCTGCGTCTAAGTTCATGATCATGCGCCTTGCGAAGAACGAGGGGGCACGCTAATGGCTACGCTTGAAATGCAAAACACCACTGCGCTTGCGGAATCCCGCCGTAAAATGCAGGCGCGTCGCCGCCTGAAGAACCGTATCGCCCTGACGCTCTCTATGGCGACCATGGCGTTCGGTCTGTTCTGGCTGATCTGGATCCTGATGTCCACGATTACCCGTGGTATTGACGGTATGTCTCTGGCGCTGTTCACCGAAATGACGCCGCCGCCGAATACGGCTGGTGGTGGTCTGGCGAACGCTCTGGCCGGTAGCGGACTGTTGATCCTGTGGGCGACCGTGTTTGGCACCCCGCTGGGTATTATGGCGGGCATCTACCTGGCTGAGTACGGGCGTAAGTCCTGGCTGGCTGAGGTCATCCGCTTTATCAATGACATCCTGCTTTCTGCGCCATCAATTGTGGTCGGTCTGTTCGTTTACACCATTGTGGTCGCAAAAATGGAACACTTCTCCGGCTGGGCGGGCGTTATCGCGCTGGCGCTGCTGCAGGTGCCCATTGTGATTCGTACCACGGAGAACATGCTCAAACTGGTGCCGGACAGCTTGCGTGAAGCTGCCTATGCGCTGGGTACACCGAAGTGGAAGATGATTTCTGCGATCACCCTGAAGGCATCTGTCTCGGGCATTATTACAGGTGTCCTGCTGGCCATTGCGCGTATTGCCGGTGAAACTGCTCCGCTGCTGTTTACATCGCTCTCCAATCAGTTCTGGAGCACCGACATGATGCAGCCTATCGCCAACCTGCCGGTCACTATCTTTAAGTTTGCGATGAGCCCGTTTGCTGAGTGGCAGCAACTGGCCTGGGCTGGGGTACTGATTATTACCCTGTGCGTACTGCTGCTGAACATTCTGGCGCGCGTCATTTTCGCGAAGAAGAAACACGGTTAATTTTTACGGCGTGGCTGATGCGGCGCCGGATGAGGAATAGATTGAAATGAGTATGGTTGATACTGCTCCGGGTAAGATTCAGGTTCGTGATTTGAACTTCTACTATGGCAAATTCCATGCCCTGAAGAACATCAACCTGGATATTGCTAAAAACCAGGTTACGGCGTTTATCGGGCCGTCAGGCTGTGGTAAATCGACGCTGCTTCGTACGTTCAACAAAATGTTTGAGCTGTACCCGGAACAACGTGCGGAAGGTGAAATCCTGCTGGATGGCGACAATATTCTCACCAATACCCAGGATATCGCGCTGCTTCGTGCCAAAGTGGGGATGGTATTCCAGAAGCCGACGCCGTTCCCGATGTCCATCTACGACAACATCGCGTTTGGCGTGCGTCTGTTTGAGAAGCTCTCTCGTGCGGATATGGACGAGCGTGTGCAGTGGGCATTGACCAAGGCCGCATTGTGGAACGAAACCAAAGATAAATTACATCAGAGTGGGTACTCTCTCTCTGGTGGTCAGCAGCAGCGTCTGTGCATTGCGCGTGGCATCGCCATTCGCCCGGAAGTGCTTCTGCTGGATGAGCCATGTTCAGCGCTCGACCCGATCTCTACCGGGCGTATCGAAGAGCTGATCACGGAACTGAAAGAGGATTACACCGTTGTTATCGTGACCCACAACATGCAGCAGGCGGCACGTTGTTCCGATCACACGGCATTTATGTACCTGGGCGAGTTGATTGAGTTCAGCAACACGGACGATCTGTTCACCAAGCCCGCGAAGAAACAAACTGAAGACTACATCACCGGTCGTTACGGCTGATTCAGGAGCTTGTTGTGGATAACCTTAACCTAAATAAACATATTTCCGGCCAGTTCAATGCCGAACTGGAAAGCATCCGTACCCAGGTGATGACCATGGGCGGCATGGTCGAGCAGCAGCTTTCTGATGCGATTACCGCCATGCATAACCAGGACAGCGAACTGGCGAAGCGCGTCATTGAAGGCGATAAGAACGTCAACATGATGGAAGTGGCGATCGACGAAGCCTGTGTGCGTATCATTGCCAAACGTCAGCCGACCGCCAGCGACCTGCGCCTGGTGATGGCGATTATCAAAACCATCGCCGAGCTGGAGCGTATTGGCGACGTGGCGGACAAAATTTGTCGCACCGCGCTGGAGAAATTCTCGCATCAGCATCAGCCGCTGCTGGTCAGCCTGGAATCACTGGGCCGCCACACTGTGCAGATGCTGCATGACGTGCTGGATGCGTTTGCGCGTATGGATCTGGACGAAGCGGTACGTATTTATCGTGAAGATAAGAAAGTTGACCAGGAATATGAAGGCATCGTGCGTCAGCTGATGACTTATATGATGGAAGATCCGCGTACTATCCCAAGCGTGCTGACCGCGCTGTTTTGCGCCCGTTCCATCGAGCGTATCGGTGACCGTTGCCAGAATATCTGCGAATACATCTTCTACTTCGTGAAGGGACAAGATTTCCGTCACGTAGGTGGAGATGAACTGGATAAGCTGCTGGCGGGCAAAGATCCGAAAGAGTAATAAAAACGTAGAAACTAGGCCGGATCAGCGTTAGCGCCATCCGGCATTTCAGTTAACGCGTAATATCCCATCCGCGCGCTTTCCACAATTCCGGCAACTGGGCCAAATCGGTAAAAGTCGTCACTTTTGGATGATCGATCGGTTTGTTGTGCGGATCGGCGCAGAAATAGAATACTTCCATTCCCGCAGCAATCCCCGCCTGCGCGCCGGCACTGGAATCATCGACCAGAATGCAGTTCTCAACGTTGACGTCCATCGCTTTTGCCGCATGGAACATCAGGTCCGGATCGGGCTTCCAGCGTTGAATATCGTAACCGCTGAACAATAAATCAGGAAAATGGTGCAACATGCCCAGCTTACCCAGCGAATGCTGCATTTTACTGACTGGACCGTTGGACACTACACACATGGGCACCGTCATACTGTCCAGTAGCGCATTAGCGCCAGCGATCACTTCCAGTTCCGTATCGAACAGACGTGCGACCTCAGCGCGGTAAACCGGTTCTAAATCGGCTTTTGCCAGTTCGACACCGTGCTCTTCGTTGATAATGTCGATGATCTCGTACAGCTTTACCCCTTTGAAGCGTTTAAAAATTTCTTCAAGATCGAGCGTAATGCCGAACGCCTGGAACATGCTGATATACGCGCGAGAACAAATCACTTCACTGTCGACAAGGGTACCGTCACAGTCAAAAAATACGGCTTCTATCTGGGACATGTCATTTCCATTTTAACAAGTTTAACGTTTTCGTAATGCATTATTGGGCCACGCAATCGTTGCCGTATAAGCAAAATCAATGAAAAAAGTTGCTCATAACTCAACCCTATTGTCGCATTTTGGTATAGGATAGCGACGAATTTTCCCTCCTTGTTCGGAAATTGATAATGAGTCAACAACACACAACCCAGGCTTCTGGCCAGGGGATGCTGGAACGCGTGTTCAAACTGCGCGAACATGGCACGACGGCACGGACCGAAGTGATCGCCGGTTTAACGACCTTCCTGACGATGGTGTATATCGTTTTTGTTAACCCGCAAATTCTTGGCGTAGCTGGCATGGATACCAGCGCTGTCTTTGTTACCACCTGTCTTATTGCTGCTTTTGGTAGCATCCTGATGGGCCTGTTTGCCAACCTGCCGGTCGCACTTGCGCCTGCAATGGGCCTGAACGCATTCTTTGCTTTCGTGGTCGTCGGCGCGATGGGCCTCTCCTGGCAGATTGGTATGGGCGCTATCTTCTGGGGCGCAGTAGGTCTGCTGCTGCTGACAATTTTCCGCGTACGTTATTGGATGATTGCAAATATCCCGGTTAGCCTGCGCGTGGGGATCACCAGCGGTATTGGTCTGTTCATCGGCATGATGGGGCTGAAAAACGCTGGTGTTATCGTGGCGAACAAAGACACGCTGGTGTCCATCGGCAACCTGACGTCTCACAGCGTGCTGCTCGGTATTCTGGGCTTCTTTATTATCGCGATTCTGGCGTCACGCAACATTCATGCGGCGGTGCTGATCTCCATCATTGTTACCACGTTACTGGGCTGGATGCTGGGCGATGTGCATTACAACGGTATCGTCTCTGCGCCACCGAGCGTGATGTCCGTTATTGGCCATGTCGATCTGGCCGGTTCGTTTAATATTGGCCTGGCGGGGGTGATTTTCTCATTCATGCTGGTCAACCTGTTCGACTCTTCCGGTACGCTGATTGGCGTTACGGATAAAGCCGGTCTGGCGGATGCGAAGGGCAAGTTCCCGCGTATGAAGCAGGCGTTGTATGTAGATAGCGTGTCATCTGTCACCGGCGCGTTTATCGGTACTTCTTCCGTTACCGCGTATATTGAATCTTCTTCCGGGGTTTCTGTCGGCGGACGTACTGGGCTTACCGCCGTGGTTGTCGGCCTGCTGTTCCTGCTGGTTATCTTCCTGTCGCCGCTGGCGGGAATGGTGCCGGGCTATGCCGCGGCCGGTGCGCTGATTTACGTCGGTGTGCTGATGACATCAAGCTTGTCGCGCGTGAAGTGGGATGACCTGACAGAAGCGGTTCCAGCGTTCATTACCGCCGTGATGATGCCGTTTAGCTTCTCGATTACCGAAGGTATCGCGCTGGGCTTTATTTCCTACTGCGTGATGAAAATCGGGACCGGACGTTTGCGCGATCTCAGCCCGTGCGTCATCGTTGTCGCGCTGCTGTTTGTACTGAAGATTGTGTTTATCGACGCGCACTGATCGCTGTTTATTTGGTTTTAGAAAGACAAGCCCGGCAAATCGCCGGGCTTTTTCGTTTACGCTTTCACGCGCTGAATGTAGTCGCCAAATGCGGTCAGTTGACCGGTCAGATGGTCCAGCGTGCTTTGGTCGATGACTTCACCCGTCTGCGGGTCCACCTTGTTCTGAATGACGCCGCCCATAAATTCCGGCTTGTTCATCACCATGGCGTCGAGGAACACCAGGATCTGACGCAGATGGTACTGACAGCGCGCTCCGCCAATAGCGCCCATTGAGCTGGTCTGAATCAGTACCGGCTTGCCAGATAATGGCTGATCGGGCAGGCGGGACAGCCAGTCGATGGCGTTTTTCAGTCCGCCAGGAACAGAATAGTTATATTCCGGTGTCACGATAACAACACCATCAGCTTTCCTGATTTGCTCTGCCAGCGCTTCTACGCTGGCCGGGAAACCTTCTTCCTGCTGGAGGTCGGCATCATACAGCGGGATATCACCAATCGACGGTAACGCGCTCACTTCCATTCCTGCGGGCGCAATTTTAGGCAGCGTGCGGGCAACCATGCCGTTAAACGAACCTTTGCGCAGACTTCCCAGTAACGTAACAACATTCAATGTTTCAGACATGGTGACTCCTGTTTCATCATGAAGGTTAAATCAGTTAAGCGTATGGCTTTTCGCTGCGCATAATTGAGAGAACCGGATCAGGCGACCCGTTGGCTCATTGGCGCGAGTCTGGATATCAGGCAAACTTTTCCAGTCCTGTTTACCATCAAACTCCCAAACCTTGAGTTTTTCAATGGTTGGCGTAACCGCAACCGACCACACCAGCACATCTTCCGCATCGCAAATGGCTTCAACCTGCGCAACATGGGCACATTTCAGACGCCCTGCGCCGGGTAAAAGCTGGAGTTCGCGCGGATCGTCATTACACACATCGCCGGTGAGTTTGAGAACGCTCTGGCGCAACGTAATGAGCTGCGCACGCGCTTCGTTAGGGTCGTTTTGGTTATTGATCCACAGATTTTCGTTACTGGAGAAGCGCCAGGTTTGTGTTGAATTCGGATTGTGAAAACCGCGTGTCGCTCGCTGAAGCTCCATATCCAGGCCGCAAACACCTTCTGTTGTCAGTGCAACGCCAACAATATTTCCGGCATAAGAAATCGAAAATCCCGGCAGGTTTTTATCGCGAAAAACGGGCTTACCTTTCGCCTCAGTAACAATCTCAGGCAACGTGCTGGTGCCGTAAAGCATGAACATCAGTTCTGCGAGAAGACTTCGGGAGGCCAGGAAGCGTGTTCGACGGTGAGCGGGTAGATTACTTGCTTCAATGTGATATGGAGTAGGGAGACGAACTGAAACCAGGTGTCCCTCCGTAAGAATCCCTCTGGCAAAATGTGTCGCCATTTTTCGCTCCGTGATTAATGGTCCGTGATTATAACCAGAGTAACATTTACACGGCGTTCAGGCAGGTTTTACCGGCTAAAAAATAAACGGAAATGGAATACATTACGCGACATTTACATTTCTGTTGCCAGAATGGTCATTTAAGCAACACTGTGGCGGCGGATCGTCAGGACATATCGCGATACAGAGCCTTGATCGTTTCTTTCAGCCAGACGATCTTCGGATTATGGCTGTTACGTTTATGCCAAAGGAGGGTGAACGGTACGCGCATTTTCTCTAACTGCGCAGCATCAAATGGCATAGGACGCGCCACTAGCGGAAGCTGGTGGAGTTGGTTATAACGCTGACAATAGACCGGCGCTGTGGCTATCAGCGCATGATCCGGCTGGGCGGCCATAAACAGCGACTGCTCAAAACCTGGCAGGCATAACGCGATATTGCGTGTGCGCCCCATCTCCTGAAGCACATCGTCCAGCGCCCAGGTATCGCTTTGCTCCCAGCTAATACTGATGTGGGGATAGCGCAGAAATGTGTCCAGACTCCACTCTTCCTGCAATGCCGGATGATCTTCACGTAGCCAGACGCAAGGGAGATCGGAAAACAACACTTCATGGTCGATCGACAACGGCAGTAGGCTCAGCAGTTCTCGCGAACGCGGATGACTTTCGCGGCCGGTGAAGCCGATATCCACCTCGCCGCGAATAATCGCATCCAGCGAATCATAGTCCCAGTTGCGTATTTTGATCGTCGCCTGGGGATAACGCTGATAGATCTGCCGGGAGAGGGCGTTAAACATGATCATGACCAACGGCGTTTCGGCCACCAGATCAAACTTCAACCCGCGCGGAGCCTCATGGTGCGGCTTATCCAGCAATTGATTGCTCATCTGCATCCACTCTGCCAGATTCTGCTCCATGCTGACCATTAATGGCGTCGGCGTAAGTCCCAGCGGGGTGTTTACAAACAGCGGGTCGTCAAACCAGGTCCGCAGTTTCGACAGCGACTTACTCACCGCCGACGGCGTGACGTTCATCCGTTTGGCGGTTTTGGTAACGCTGCGTTCCTGCATCAATAGTTGCAGGCAGAGCAACAAATTAAGATCGAGACTGCTGAGGGATTTCTTCATGAGTTGGCGCGGACCGGTTAGGGGCAACAATGATAATCAGCATGATACTCACTATGCTACAGCCAATCAGAATCCCGATCAGCATATTCAGCGCATCAAGGCCGAGGACCGCTGCCAGCCAAATCCATAGTGATGAACCGCAAACCTGCGCAATACCTAACGCCGAGCTGGCAACCCCTGCACGCAGCGAGAACGGTCCCAGCGCCTGACTCATGGCGACACCAAAACCAACCGAGAACCCGGCGCAGATTAAAGTCAGCCCAAACAGCGTTACTGCGTGTGAGGCGGCAAGGGTTAACACTACGCCCGCTGCCAGAAATAACGCCTGTGAAGTCAGCATCAGAACGCGAGGCTTGAATACACTGAGGGCGAACGGCGTCGAGAAAGAGACCGCCATACTGATGCCTGCGGTCATAGCCATCGTCGTGGCGTATTCACCACGGTCGAAGCCCATCACTTCCATCAGCAGCACCGGAGAGGTATTCACGAAGGTCAGGATCACCGACACGCTGAGGGTGGTTATGGCCAGGCGGCTTAAGAAAAAACGGTTCACCAAAGACTCGTTGGTGTGGTTCTTTGGTGTAGACGTCGTGAGGGTCGCTGGGCGCGATTCTCGCAGGATAAATACCGACAGCAGGCATACGACTACACCCATACCCATCATCGTGTAGAACAGGCTTTGCCACGGATACTTGAGCATAATCAGATGTCCCATGACCGGAGCCAGCACCGGTACGATACAGGTGATTCCGTTCAACAGCGACAGCACTTTTGCGCGGCGGCGATCGTCGAGCGTATCGCGCAGAATAGCGAAAGCCACCACATAGCAGCAGCCAGCGCCCACTCCCTGAATAAAGCGGCCTACCAGGAACGGCGTACCGCTCTCGGCGAAAGAACATAGCGCAGAGGCGAAAATAAAGATGAGTGCGCCGACTATGGCGACCGGTTTGCGGCCTGACTGGTCGGCAATTTTACCGGCGAAAAGCATCGCCGTCGCCATTCCCGCCAGATAAACCGAAAACGCAATATGCAGTTGCGCCTCGCTGGCCTGTAGATCGGCCGCAATGCGGGGCAGCCCCACCAGATACATATCAATACCGGCAGGATAAAGAAGAACCAGGGCGAAACTGCAGATTAGAAAG
Organism: Citrobacter sp. wls710; assembly: GCF_005281115.1. NCBI lineage: Bacteria > Pseudomonadati > Pseudomonadota > Gammaproteobacteria > Enterobacterales > Enterobacteriaceae > Citrobacter > Citrobacter sp. wls710. The sequence goes on along the minus strand of NZ_SZXD01000011.1, from coordinate 338,685 downwards.
CGTGTCATAGCGACCTCATGAGGAATGTGGCGCTAAGCATACGGGCAGAGAGTCAACTGCACGAGTTGCCATTTGGACAACAGTGATTTCCACATGGGAAATTGTTGTTGCCGGGTGGCGGCGTAAACGCCTTCTCCGGCCTACGGGGCCTGTAGGCCCGGTTAGCATCGCGCTGCCGGGCAACACAAGGTTACTTACCGATACAGAAGCTGGAGAAAATCCGTCCCAGCAGATCGTCGGAGGTAAATTCACCGGTGATCTCACTGAGGTTCTGCTGAGCCAGGCGTAGCTCCTCTGCCAGCAGTTCCCCAGCCCATGCTCCGAGCAATTGAGCTTTGCCCTGCTCGAGATGCTCCGCCGCTTCTGCCAGCGCCTGTAGGTGACGACGACGCGCCAGGAAGCCGCCTTCCATATTGGTTTCAAAGCCCATGCTCTGCTTGAGATGGTTGCGCAGCACATCAACACCTTCCCCGGTACGTGCGGAGAGACGAACCAGTGAGTGGCCATTTACTTCGCTAAGGCCCAGCGTCTCACCGGTAATATCCGCTTTGTTACGCACCACGGTAATCGGCAGTTTAGCTGGCAGACGGGCAATAAAGTCTGGCCAGATGTCTGCCGGGTCTACGGCGTCGGTGGTGGTGCCATCAACCATAAACAGTACGCGGTCGGCCTGTTCGATTTCCTGCCAGGCACGTTCGATACCAATGCGTTCAACTTCATCGTTAGCGTCGCGCAGACCGGCGGTGTCGATGATGTGCAGCGGCATGCCGTCGATATGGATATGCTCACGCAGTACGTCGCGGGTGGTGCCGGCGATGTCGGTGACAATGGCGGCTTCGCGGCCAGCCAGGGCGTTTAGCAGGCTTGATTTCCCGGCGTTCGGGCGACCAGCAATCACCACCTTCATCCCTTCGCGCAGCAGGCTGCCCTGACGCGCTTCGGCACGTACAGCATCAAGGTCGCTGATAACGCTATTGAGCTGCGCTTCAATCTTGCCGTCAGACAGGAAGTCGATTTCTTCATCCGGGAAGTCGATCGCTGCTTCAACATAGATGCGCAGGTGAGTGAGCGCTTCCACAAGATGATTTACCCGTGCGGAAAATGCGCCCTGCAACGAGTTCAGCGCTGAGCGAGCGGCTTGCTCTGAGCTGGCATCGATCAGGTCGGCAATCGCCTCTGCCTGAGCTAAATCGAGCTTATCATTGAGAAACGCTCGCTCGGAGAATTCACCCGGTCTGGCAATGCGCAGCCCGGGAATGGTCAGAATACGTTTGAGCAGCAGGTCAAGAATCACCGGACCGCCGTGGCCCTGAAGCTCTAAAACGTCTTCGCCGGTAAAGGAGTTTGGGCCGGGGAACCACAGGGCAATCCCCTGATCCAGAGCGCTGCCATCCGCGTCTTTAAACGGCAGATAATCGGCATAACGCGGTTTGGGCAGTTTCCCCAGTACGGTTTCTGCGACCTCACGTGCCTTCAGGCCGGAGATACGCAGGATACCCACGCCACCACGTCCCGGTGGCGTGGCCTGAGCGACGATGGTGTCGTTATGGCTCATGATATGTCTCTTTGTGATGCAATAAAAAAGGCGGTCTAATGACCGCCCTTTACGTTATGTTCCGTTTGCCGGATGGCGGCTTCGCCTAATCCGGCCTACACCGAATCAGGAGTTTTTCTTCTCGCGGCTATGCAGCCCACGCTTCTCCAGACCACGGTAAATCAGCTGCTGCTGAATAATGGTTACCAGGTTGCTGACGATATAGTACAGCACCAGACCTGACGGGAACCACAGGAAGAACACGGTGAAGATGACCGGCATAAAGGTCATGATCTTCTGCTGCATCGGGTCGGTCACGGTGGTCGGAGACATCTTCTGAATGAAGAACATCGTCACGCCCATCAGGATCGGCAGAATGTAGTACGGGTCCTGTGCAGACAGGTCATGGATCCACAGCGCGAACGGCGCATGGCGCAGTTCAATGGAGCCCATCAGCATGTAGTACAACGCCAGGAAGATTGGCATCTGGATGATCAGCGGGAAGCAGCCGCCCAGCGGGTTAACCTTCTCAGCTTTGTACAGGGCCATCATTTCCTGGCTCTGACGCTGTTTGTCATCGCCCAGACGCTCACGCATAGCCTGAATCTTCGGCTGCAGCATACGCATCTTCGCCATGGAGGTGTACTGCGCTTTGGTCAGCGGGTACATGATGCCACGAACGATAAAGGTGATAACGATGATGGAGAAGCCCCAGTTACCCAGGAAGCTATGGATCCACTTCAGCAGTTTAAACAGCGGCTGAGAAATGAACCACAACCAGCCGTAATCCACGGTCAGATCCAGGTGCGGTGCAACGGCCGCCATTTTATCCTGAATTTCCGGGCCGACCCACAGGGTGCTGGTCATCGCACCAGTCTGGCCAGGCTGTACCAGTACCGGCTGTGATTTATAACCGATAGCGGCAATGCCGTTACCCAGGTTAGCGGTATAGAAGTTGTTGGTACCGTCGTTACGCGGAACCCATGCCGTTGCGAAATACTGTTGCAGCATTGCGACCCAACCGTCTTTAGCGTTGACGTTCAGGTTTTCGTTTTCAGCAATGGTGTCGAATTTGTATTTCTCATACTTCTCATCCGGCGTGGAGTAGGCCGCGCCACGGAAGGTGTGCAGCGCAAAGTTGCTGCTACCGGTGTCGCGATGAGATGGCAGATTGATGGATTGCTTCAGCTGACCAAAGGTGGAGATTTCCAGCGGTTTCTCGCCGGCGTTCTGCACGCTGTAGTTAACGTTGACAGCATATTCACCACGCTTGAGGACAAACGTTTTAGTGAACGTGTTACCCGCTGCGTCAGTATAGGTCATCGGGATCTGCAGTTCGTTCTGACCGTCTGCCAGTACAAATGCGTCTTTTTCGACGTTGTACAGCGGACGTGGGCCGTTAGCCGGGTTATCCGGGCCGTCACGACCGGTCAGGCCACTCTGTGCCTGGTAGATGAACTGTGGCGTGGTTTCCAGTAACTGGAACGGTTCGGTAGAACCAAGTTCTTTCGGGTAAGCTGGCAGCGAAGCCTGTTCCACATCACCACCACGGGTGTTGATGGTCAGATCAAGCACGTCAGTCTTAACCGTAATCAGTTTCCCCTGGCCACTGGCCGGTACGCCCTGGTCTGCGGCGCTACCCGCTGCGGTGGTCGTTGTCTGCGTGGTCTGTTGGGCCTGAGGTTGCGGGTTTTTATCCTGCTCCCAGGCTTGCCAGATCATGAAAGACACGAACAGCAAAGCGATGACTAAAAGATTGCGTTGCGAATCCATCGTTAGTGTTCTCTGGTATCAAATGGTCCGGGCGGGACGGGATCGTCACCACCAGGGTGTAAAGGGTGGCATTTTAATACGCGTTTCACCGTCAACCAACTGCCTTTTATCACTCCAAACCTGCGCAATGCCTCAATTCCGTAGCTCGAACAGGTTGGAGTGAAACGGCAATGCGGCCCAAGCAGCGGACTGATCAGGCGTTGATAGACCCGAATGAGGGCTATCAGGACCCGCGAGCCAGGCGACAATGGCGACGCCATAATTTTTCCAACGCTTCCGAGAGAGCACGGTTATCGAGGTCAGCAACCCCTTTTTTCGCCACCACCACGAAATCCATTGCGGGAAGTTCGTGCTGACGTAAACGGAAGCTTTCACGCGTCAGACGTTTAATCCGATTGCGTTCATGCGCACGTTTAACATTTTTCTTGGCGACGGTAAGACCGATACGGGGATGCCCCAGCGAATTCAGGCGGCCGAGGATGGTGATTTGCGGCGTGCCAGCCCGTTGTGGCTGCTGGAAGACGAATGTGAAATGAGTGGGAGTTAACAAACGTAACTCCCTGGGAAATGCGAGCTTAACCACTCAGGGGCTAGCTTTTATTACTTAGAAACGGTCAGACGAGAACGGCCTTTAGCACGACGACGTGCCAGAACCTGACGACCATTTTTATTAGCCATACGAGCACGGAAGCCGTGAGAACGGTTGCGCTTCAGTACAGACGGTTGAAAAGTGCGTTTCATGGCGATTTCTACCTAAACTTGAATAAATTCACTGACTTTTGCGTATACCCGAACGAGTTTCGAACGACTTACGCCACAGTGTGGGTGATTAAAGAGGCCGGATTGTAATAATTGTACACTCCGGAGTCAATTCTCTTTCCTTATTTCCCGCTTTTTTCCACAAGGTTTTGTGTGAAAAACAGGCAGCGTTGACGCCGTAAGGCGACCGTTACTCGCTGGGGGTAAGAATTATACGGGCTGGTGGATAAAGCGCAAGGATCGCCCGGGATCTTTATTAGATCGTTTAAGCAGTAAAGCATCTTTACTCATTAATTTTTTCAATATGCGCGCTAAAACCTGCAGCACTTCTCCAGGATCGTTTACACTTAGCCGATTCTGGATCATCCTGTGGATAAATCGGGAAGAATCTGTGAGAAACAGAAGATCTCTTTCTCAGTTTACGCTATGATCCGCGGTCCCGATCGTTTCAATGGATCCTGATCGGGGAAAAATTGCAGATAGCAATTCGCACGTCACCCTTTGCATAGGGTCTTGTCGGTGTGCGTCAACAATCATGAATGTTTCAGCCTTTGTCATTTATCGACTTTTGTTCGAGTGGAGTCCGCCGTGTCACTTTCGCTTTGGCAGCAGTGTCTTGCCCGATTGCAGGATGAGTTACCAGCCACAGAATTCAGTATGTGGATACGCCCGTTGCAGGCGGAACTGAGCGATAACACGCTGGCTTTGTATGCGCCAAACCGTTTTGTGCTCGATTGGGTAAGGGACAAATACCTTAATAATATTAATGGATTACTAAATAACTTCTGTGGAGCGGATGCCCCACAGCTGCGTTTTGAGGTCGGAACTAAACCCGTCACGCAAACGCTGAAGACGCCGGTAAATAATGTTGTCGCGCCTGCCCATGTGGCGCAACAGGTACAACCGCAACGTGCTGCTCCTGCGGCGCGCCCTGGTTGGGACAACGTCCCGGTGCCGGCAGAACCTACCTATCGCTCTAACGTCAACGTTAAACATACGTTTGATAACTTCGTTGAAGGTAAATCTAACCAACTGGCGCGCGCGGCGGCACGTCAGGTGGCGGACAACCCTGGCGGCGCCTACAATCCGTTATTCCTTTATGGTGGTACGGGTCTGGGTAAAACCCACCTGTTGCATGCTGTCGGTAACGGCATTATGGCGCGTAAACCGAACGCGAAAGTGGTGTATATGCACTCCGAGCGTTTTGTGCAGGACATGGTTAAAGCTCTGCAAAACAATGCGATCGAAGAGTTTAAACGCTACTACCGCTCCGTCGACGCGCTGCTGATCGATGACATCCAGTTCTTTGCCAACAAAGAGCGCTCACAGGAAGAATTCTTCCACACCTTCAACGCCCTGCTGGAAGGTAATCAGCAGATCATCCTGACGTCGGATCGTTATCCGAAGGAGATCAATGGTGTTGAAGATCGACTGAAATCCCGCTTCGGCTGGGGGCTGACTGTTGCGATCGAACCGCCAGAGCTGGAAACACGCGTGGCGATCCTGATGAAAAAAGCCGACGAAAACGACATTCGTCTGCCGGGGGAAGTGGCGTTCTTTATTGCCAAGCGTCTACGCTCTAACGTGCGTGAACTGGAAGGCGCACTGAACCGCGTGATCGCCAACGCCAATTTTACCGGCCGGGCGATTACCATCGATTTCGTGCGCGAAGCGCTGCGCGATCTGTTGGCTTTGCAGGAAAAGCTGGTCACCATCGACAATATTCAGAAGACGGTGGCGGAGTATTACAAAATCAAAATTGCGGATCTGCTGTCAAAGCGTCGATCTCGCTCGGTAGCTCGTCCGCGCCAGATGGCGATGGCGCTGGCAAAAGAGCTCACCAACCACAGTCTGCCGGAAATTGGCGACGCGTTTGGTGGGCGTGACCATACTACCGTGCTTCATGCCTGCCGCAAGATTGAGCAGTTGCGTGAAGAAAGCCATGATATTAAAGAAGATTTCTCCAATTTAATCAGAACATTATCTTCGTGACGCTATGAAATTTACCGTTGAACGTGAACATTTATTAAAACCGCTTCAGCAGGTCAGCGGCCCGCTGGGTGGACGTCCTACACTGCCGATCCTCGGAAACCTGCTGCTGCAGGTCGCTGACGGTGCGCTTTCTCTGACCGGTACCGATCTCGAAATGGAGATGGTGGCGCGCGTGGCGTTGATCCAGCCCCATGAACCTGGTGCGACCACCGTTCCGGCACGTAAATTCTTCGACATTTGCCGCGGGTTGCCAGAAGGCGCGGAAATAGCCGTTCAACTGGAAGGCGACCGCATGCTGGTACGCTCTGGTCGCAGCCGTTTCTCGCTGTCCACGCTTCCTGCCGCCGACTTCCCTAATCTGGATGACTGGCAGAGCGAAGTCGAATTCACCCTGCCGCAGGCCACGATGAAGCGCCTGATTGAAGCCACGCAGTTTTCGATGGCGCATCAGGATGTGCGTTACTACTTAAACGGCATGCTGTTTGAAACCGAAGGTGAAGAGCTGCGTACTGTGGCGACCGACGGTCACCGTCTGGCGGTTTGTTCAATGCCTGTCGGTCAGCCGTTGCCCAGCCATTCGGTGATCGTACCGCGTAAAGGTGTGATTGAACTGATGCGTATGCTTGACGGCGGTGACAACCCGCTGCGCGTGCAGATTGGCAGCAACAATATTCGTGCGCACGTGGGGGATTTCATCTTTACCTCCAAGCTGGTAGACGGTCGTTTCCCGGATTATCGCCGCGTATTGCCGAAAAATCCGGACAAACATCTGGAAGCCGGTTGCGATATCCTCAAGCAGGCGTTTGCCCGTGCGGCGATCCTCTCGAACGAGAAATTCCGCGGCGTGCGTCTGTATGTCAGCGAAAATCAGCTTAAAATCACCGCCAACAACCCGGAGCAGGAAGAAGCAGAAGAAATTCTGGATGTCTCCTATCCTGGTACGGAACTGGAAATCGGTTTTAACGTTAGCTACGTGCTGGACGTTCTGAACGCGCTGAAGTGCGAGAACGTGCGTATTCTGCTGACTGATTCCGTATCGAGCGTACAGATTGAAGATGCCGCATCACAGTCGGCTGCCTATGTTGTTATGCCAATGAGACTGTAATGTCGCTCACCCGCCTGTTGATCCGCGATTTTCGCAATATCGAAAGCGCGGATCTCGCTTTATCCCCTGGCTTTAACTTCCTGGTTGGCGCGAACGGCAGCGGCAAAACCAGTGTGCTGGAAGCCATCTATACGCTCGGCCATGGCCGGGCGTTTCGCAGTTTGCAGATTGGCCGCGTGATTCGCCACGAGCAGGAGTCGTTTGTTTTACACGGACGTTTGCAGGGAGAAGAGCGTGAGACGTCGATTGGTCTGACGAAAGACAAACTGGGCGACAGCAAAGTGCGCATTGATGGCACTGACGGGCACAAGGTCGCTGAACTGGCGCACCTGATGCCGATGCAGCTGATCACGCCAGAGGGGTTTACTTTACTCAACGGCGGCCCCAAATACAGAAGAGCATTTCTTGACTGGGGATGCTTTCACAATGAAGCCGGATTTTTCACCGCCTGGAGCAACCTGAAGCGACTGCTCAAGCAGCGCAATGCGGCACTGCGTCAGGTGAGTCGTTATGAACAACTGCGCCCGTGGGATAGAGAACTTATCCCGCTGGCGGAACAAATCAGCACCTGGCGCGCGGAGTACAGCGCGGGTATCGCGCAGGATATGGCGGATACCTGCCAGCAGTTTCTTCCCGAGTTTTCTCTCTCGTTTTCTTTCCAGCGTGGTTGGGAGAAGGAGACAGATTATGCCGAGGTGCTGGAACGCAGTTTTGAACGCGATCGCATGTTGACCTACACCGCACACGGCCCGCATAAGGCGGATTTCCGCATTCGTGCCGACGGTGCGCCGGTAGAAGACACGTTGTCGCGTGGGCAGCTAAAACTGCTAATGTGCGCCTTACGTCTGGCGCAAGGGGAGTTCCTGACCCGTGAAAGCGGACGGCGCTGCCTGTACCTGATAGATGATTTTGCCTCTGAACTGGATGATGCGCGTCGCGGGCTGCTGGCCAGCCGCTTAAAAGCCACGCAATCACAGGTCTTTGTCAGCGCAATCAGCGCTGAACACGTTATAGACATGTCCGATGAAAATTCGAAGATGTTTACCGTGGAAAAGGGTAAAATAACGGATTAACCCAAGATAAAATGAGCGAGAAACGTTGATGTCGAATTCTTATGACTCCTCCAGTATCAAAGTCCTGAAAGGGCTGGATGCGGTGCGTAAGCGCCCGGGTATGTATATCGGCGACACGGATGACGGCACCGGTCTGCACCACATGGTATTCGAGGTGGTAGATAACGCTATCGACGAAGCGCTCGCGGGTCACTGTAAAGATATTGTGGTAACGATTCACGCTGATAACTCCGTGTCTGTTACTGACGATGGCCGTGGTATCCCAACCGGTATTCATCCGGAAGAGGGCGTTTCGGCGGCGGAAGTTATCATGACCGTTCTGCACGCAGGCGGTAAATTCGATGATAACTCCTATAAAGTTTCCGGTGGTTTGCACGGCGTAGGTGTCTCCGTGGTTAACGCCCTGTCGCAGAAACTGGAGCTGGTGATTCGTCGTGAAGGCAAAGTGCATCAGCAAACTTATGTGCACGGTGTGCCGCAGGCGCCGCTGGCGGTAACGGGCGAAACAGAAGTTACGGGGACCCAGGTGCGTTTCTGGCCAAGCCATGAAACCTTCACTAACGTGACCGAGTTCGAATACGACATCCTGGCGAAGCGCCTGCGCGAACTGTCGTTCCTGAACTCCGGTGTCTCTATTCGTCTGCGCGACAAGCGTGACGGCAAAGAAGATCATTTCCATTACGAAGGCGGCATCAAGGCGTTTGTTGAATATCTCAACAAAAACAAAACGCCGATCCACCCGAATATCTTCTACTTCTCCACCGAAAAAGACGGTATCGGCGTTGAAGTGGCGCTACAGTGGAACGACGGTTTCCAGGAAAACATCTACTGCTTCACCAACAACATTCCGCAGCGTGACGGCGGGACTCACCTTGCAGGCTTCCGTGCGGCGATGACCCGTACCCTGAACGCCTACATGGACAAAGAAGGTTACAGCAAAAAAGCCAAAGTCAGCGCCACCGGTGACGATGCCCGTGAAGGCCTGATTGCGGTGGTTTCCGTGAAAGTGCCGGACCCAAAATTCTCCTCGCAGACCAAAGACAAACTGGTCTCCTCTGAGGTGAAATCGGCGGTTGAACAGCAGATGAACGAACTGCTGAGCGAATACCTGCTGGAAAACCCGTCTGACGCAAAAATCGTCGTCGGCAAGATTATCGATGCGGCCCGTGCCCGTGAAGCAGCACGTCGCGCGCGTGAAATGACCCGTCGTAAAGGCGCGCTGGACTTAGCCGGTCTGCCGGGCAAGCTGGCGGACTGTCAGGAACGCGACCCGGCGCTGTCTGAACTGTACCTGGTGGAAGGGGACTCCGCGGGCGGCTCTGCGAAGCAGGGGCGTAACCGTAAGAACCAGGCGATTCTGCCGCTGAAGGGTAAAATCCTTAACGTCGAGAAAGCGCGTTTCGACAAAATGCTCTCCTCTCAGGAAGTGGCAACGCTGATCACCGCGCTGGGCTGTGGTATCGGTCGTGACGAGTACAACCCGGACAAACTGCGCTACCACAGCATCATCATCATGACCGATGCTGACGTCGACGGCTCGCACATCCGTACGCTGCTGTTGACCTTCTTCTATCGTCAGATGCCGGAAATTGTTGAACGTGGCCATGTCTACATTGCGCAGCCGCCGCTGTACAAAGTGAAGAAAGGCAAGCAGGAACAGTACATCAAAGACGATGAAGCGATGGATCAATACCAGATCTCTATCGCTCTGGATGGCGCCACGCTGCACACCAACGCTAGCGCACCAGCCCTGGCGGGTGAGGCGTTAGAAAAACTGGTTTCTGAATACAACGCGACGCAGAAAATGATTGGCCGTATGGAACGTCGTTTCCCGAAAGCGCTGCTGAAAGAGCTGGTTTATCAGCCGACGCTGGCTGAAGGCGATCTGGCTGATGAAGCGAAAGTTACGGCCTGGGTTTCCCAGTTGGTGAACGTGCTTAATGAAAACGAAATGCACGGCAGCACCTGGAACAGCTTCGTGCGTAAAGACGCTGAACTGAACCTGTTCGAACCGGTGATCCGAGTGCGTACCCACGGTGTCGATACTGACTATCCATTGGACCATGAGTTTGTGACCGGTGGCGAGTACCATCGTATTTGTACGCTCGGTGAGAAGCTGCGCGGGCTGATCGAAGATGATGCGTTTATCGAACGCGGCGAGCGCCGCCAACCTGTGGCCAGCTTTGAGCAGGCGCTGGAATGGCTGCAGAAAGAGTCTCGTCGCGGTCTCGCTATCCAGCGTTATAAAGGTCTGGGCGAGATGAACCCGGAACAGCTGTGGGAAACCACCATGGATCCGGAAAGCCGTCGCATGTTGCGCGTTACTGTGAAGGATGCGATTGCCGCCGACCAGTTGTTCACCACCCTGATGGGCGATGCCGTCGAACCACGCCGCGCGTTTATCGAAGAAAACGCCCTGAAAGCGGCGAACATCGATATTTAACCTACACCAAGGCCTGCTTCTGTAGGCCTTTCCGGCCTACAACCGAACCACAAAAGGGGAATCTTGATTCCCCTTTCTATCCCCCTTTTCGTAGCTGTTTTTTGAGCGGAATCGCGTTAGCATGAGGACGGACTTATTTCATCCGGGGAACTCATGGCTATCAAACTTATTGCTATCGACATGGATGGCACACTTCTGCTGCCCGATCACACCATTTCACCTGCGGTCAAAACGGCAATTGCTGCGGCACGCGCGCGTGGCGTGAACGTAGTGCTGACCACGGGACGCCCGTATGCCGGCGTTCACAGCTATCTGAAAGAACTGCATATGGAACAACCCGGTGACTACTGCATTACCTACAACGGTGCGCTGGTGCAGAAAGCAGGCGATGGCAGTACCGTTGCGCAAACCGCGCTGAGCTATGATGATTATCGCTACCTGGAGCAGCTCTCCCGGGAAGTTGGCTCGCATTTCCACGCGCTCGATCGCAACACGCTGTATACCGCGAACCGTGATATCAGTTATTACACGGTGCATGAATCGTTTGTCGCGACGATTCCGCTGGTGTTCTGTGAAGCCGAAAAAATGGATCCTGCGACCCAGTTCCTGAAAGTGATGATGATTGATGAGCCGGAGATCCTCGACAAGGCCATCTCGCGCATTCCGGCGGAAGTGAAAGAAAAATACACCGTGCTGAAAAGTGCGCCGTACTTCCTCGAAATCCTCGATAAACGCGTCAACAAAGGGACTGGCGTAAAATCGCTGGCCGAGGCGTTGGGAATTAAAGCCGAGGAGGTCATGGCGATTGGCGATCAGGAAAACGACATCGCGATGATTGAATACGCCGGCGTGGGCGTTGCGATGGATAACGCCATTCCAACGGTGAAAGAGATCGCCAACTTCGTGACGAAATCTAATCTGGAAGACGGTGTTGCCTGGGCCATTGAGAAGTACGTCCTCTCCTGATGTGCGTTATGCCTGGCTTCGGCCAGGCATAAAACATTAAGAATGTTATAAAAATCACGTTTGTATTATCAGATGTGAAACAGCACATTAATCCCCCCATTTAGTACACAACTTCTATACTCTCCCACCTTCTTTTATATTCAGGCGGTTCCTGCCTGCAACTATGTTTTCTTATGACTAACACAAGCATTCGCCTGGTGTTGATGACGTCTTCCTGTTTGATTTTTCAAGCCTGGGCTGCGACGGATTCTGGCTCAACGTTAACACCGCTGTATGATTATCAGGACGATGGTCAGGCTACTCCTGTGCCGGTAAAACCGGCGGCTAAACCTGCCGCAAGCCACTCTGTTTTGCCCTTTTTAGGTGACGAGGCGCGTAAACGTGGCTACGATCTGCCTGAGCCGTTTGGTGTGAATATTAACTACATGAATATCAGGCAGAATATTAATGTAGACAGTATTAACTTTAATGGCCTTTCTCTGGGCGGCCATTCGCTGGATAACGCGTTCAAAATCAAGGTAGGCAACACGCGCGAGAGCAGCAAAACCGAAACCCTGAAGCTGGATGCCTGGCTGCTGCCCTTTATGAATATCTACGGGCTGGTGGGCTACACCGACGGTCATTCGATTTCGCAGATTGGCGTCGGGGTTAAGGGCGCGCGTAAATATCATTATCCGGCGAATCTGCAAAACCTGGATTTTAAACTCGATTTCAAAGGCACCACCTACGGTATCGGGACAACGCTGGTCGGCGGTGTCGGGAACTGGTTTACCGCTGTTGATGCCAACTATACCCAGACGCAGTTTGACATTCTTGACGGCAGTATCGATGCCTTCACGGTTTCTCCGCGAGTCGGCTACCGTTTTGCGACGCCGAGCGTGGATACGCTGCATCTGCCCTCCGGGAAACTCAACGTTTGGGTGGGGTCTATGTATCAGGATGTGCAGCAAGAGTTTAAGGGAAGCCTGAACGATCTCTCCATGCCCTCCGCTACGCTGCAGAGAATGGTTGATTTGGCGAATAAGGACGGAAATGGCCGTTTCGACGTTAAACAGCATTTGCAATCCCCATGGAACATCCTGGTCGGCGCGCAGTATGAGCTGACCCGCAACTTTAATATCACCTCTGAAATTGGCTTTGCTGAGCGTAATAGCTTCTTTGTCGCCGGTGAGTATCGCTTTTGAATAGTTTAACTCGTCTGTTTTTGCTCTGTGCATTCAGCCTGTTGGGAACGGCGGTGCAGGCCGCGCTCCCCAGCCGTGAAGAAGTTGACGGCTGGCTGAATACACTGGGCGCCAGCGATAACTTTAACGCCAGCAAAGGTATCGATTGGGGGGTAATGCCAGGGCCTTTCTACACTCCCGAACTGGGACTGGGGATCGGCACGGCGGTGGTGGGGATGTATCGCCCGGACCCAAACGACACGGTGAGTCAGAATTCGACGCTGACCCTCAGCGGTTACTTTAGCTCAACGGGCGCTTTCGGCGTCACAATGCAAAATTACGCCTTTTTTGCCGACGATCGCTGGCGTTTTTTTATCAATGGCGCATTAACCGATACCCCAACTTATTACTGGGGACAGGGTTTTAGCGCAGGAGATAAAGACAGCCAGAAACAGCAATATACGGCTCAGGTGCTGGATGTACGCCCCACCTTGTATCGACGGTTAGCGCCTAATGTCTATCTGGGACTCGGCTGGTCGTTGAACGCACAGCATGCTGCGCAAATGGATGACAATGATCCCCCCAAAATTGAGAATACCGGGCAGGGCGCGTCGGTGTTGAGTTCCGGCAGCAGTGTAGAACTTAGCTGGGATGACCGTGACTTTGTTCCTAACCCGCGCCAGGGACAATATGCTGACGTACGCTATACCCGCTATACGCCCGATGTGGGGAGCGATACCCGATTTGATGAATACCAGTTGCACTACAGCCGCTACCACTCTCTGGACGAGAAGAATGTGCTTGCCTGGGAGATGGACGGTGCGTTTACTCAGGGTGATGTACCGTGGAGCATGATGCCGTTGCTTGGAAGCAATCAGCGGATGCGTGGCTATTACGAAGGACGCTATCGCGATAAAAACGCCGTCAGCGGGCAGGTAGAGTATCGCCGCAAACTTGACTGGCGGCATGGCGTGGTCGGCTGGCTGGGCGCAGGGACGATGGGGCCATCATTTAGCGCGCTGGATGATGGACGCTGGCTACCCTCGGCGGGGGTGGGGTATCGTTTTGAATTTAAGCCGCGGGTGAATGTGCGTCTGGATTATGGCATTGGAAAAGGGAGCAGCGGTTTTTATTTTCAGGTAGGAGAGGCGTTTTGATCAATAAAGTGCTGCTGATGACGACCTTGTTATTGGCAACGATCGGGGTCCATGCTGCGATACCTGTACCTTTGCAGCTAACGGAAGATGATAAGGCTCAAAGTACCGCCTGGCCGGTAGTTTCGCCGCTCCCCGCGCCTCAAGGGTTACGTCCGTGCTGTGCTTTTGGTTACGACCTGCACGCGCAGGTGCTGGATATGCCGGTACCGTTTTATGAACTTGATAACGTCGTTGCGGCTGACGGTATTGGCGAGCATCGCTATAACGACAGCCTGCTGTTAGGGTTAGTGAATCTGGCCGGTATCGGGCATGAACACAATGGCATTGTGTATACCTCACGCGGCGGTTTTATCGATACCGCGCATGTAAGAGATACCGCAGATATGACGGTCTGGCTTTTTAGCCATCTACTTCCACGGTTAGGCCAGCCTTTTACGCTGCGTCTGGAAGATGAGCTCGCGGAGCGGCATATTGTTTTCAATGCCTTTACGCCACCTGAAACGGCAGGCGATCGTTACGCATTAGCTGCCTGGCTGGCAGCGCATCTGGCCTTTCAGCTCGCGGCCTGGCATGAAATTGCACAATGGTACGGTTTTGAGTCAGTTCCTGGATTTTCTGAGGAAGTTTCCGCATTTTCACCGGAAGATCTCTACTCCAACCTGTTGGGGGCAAGAATTGCGGTGTCGCTGATTCTTGATGGGCAACTGGCAACATCAGAAATGTACGATGCAGCAATGAACAAGGCACTGTATCAGGCGTTGACGCAGTTGGGAGCTAAGCCTGAAACAATAACCCGTTTTCAGTTTGATATGTTGGATGGCAAGTGGTGGAACAGCCAGCGTCGGGTGCCGGAGAAATATCTGGTGCTGCACAGAAACTACGATGTGAGTGATTCGCGTTTGCCAACGCCAGTGCCCGGTGAAAAAGCCGTGCCGCTACGCCTGTCGCTGCCGCATCACTGGCGAAATTACTCCCTTGATACGCTGGCACAACTTCAACTCCGACCTGGAAGTCACATGGCGCGGCTACCTTTACCACAATCCTGGTACAGCGAAGCTAATTTCCCTGCGCTGGCTACGCTTGCAGGTGATAGCGATAATCTGTCGAAAGTGAGTGAACATTCATTCCTTTATTAAAAATCTCCACCAGAACTTCATTGGCGGATGTTTTTCTGACCCTGTCAGGGGGATATGCGCAACGCCACTTTGCATTATCCATTTCCGGATACACGCCGCTGTTAATATGCGGCTTTTAAGGATCTTGCCATACAGTTTAAGACGTAGCTTGCGAGTGGCATTCCTGTATGCGAGATTCATATCCTTTCTATCCCGTATTAATACTGATTTGAGGATTTCTGCACTATCAAGCGCGTAACTAATTCCTTCCAGCGAGCTGGCGCTGATAAAACCGGCCGCTTCGCCAATCAAAAACGCATTGTCCTTACCGCAGACGAAGTCTTTCCAGCGTGATGGGAACAGCACCGTACATTTTTCGCTTTTCACCGGTTTGCCGAACTGGAAATGGAACGCTTCCATCTTCTCTTTTAGTTCGTCAAAGCGTGCCTGGCCGTCCTTCATTGGGTAGGCGCCGCCAAAGATAAAATAACCATCCTTGCTGATACTCCATGAATAACAGTCGGTTGTGTCGTTATCAAAAATACAGGAATAGAACGGCACGGGATGTTTTTCTGCAAACCATTGTTGAATTGCCACATATTTACGGATTTGGTGCTGGGGATAGAGATGACGGCGTACCAGTGAATTCGCGCCGTCGGCGCCCACCAGATAACGCGCGCTGATCTGCTGCTCCCAACCGTCGGCGCGAAAGATAACATGCCAGTTATCGCCTTCGCGCCAGATCTTGCGACACAGACTATCGTGGTACACCTGCACCTCTTCAGGAATGAGAGATTTCATCCATAAATCAAAAGCATGGCGATTGATGTTAATGTAGCTGCGCTGGTAGTTACGGGTCAGAGAGGCTGCAACATCAACCGTTTTAACGCTAAAAATCTGTGGGTTGGCGATGATATCAACGGGCAAGGTTATCCCGTCGCGGATAAACGAACGCTGAGCATCCGGGGCCAGCAGCCCGCCGCAGGGTTTCGTGAATCCTTCGTTGCCGCACTGGCGCTTTTTATCCAATGCAATCACGCGCATTTTTCCACTCAACTGTCGCGCCAGCGCTGCGCCTGCCGGGCCTAATCCGATAATCGCTACGTCAAAATGTTCCATCTTTCTGTCCGCAAAAAATGAAGATGGACATACGCTAAAGCCTGAAAGTGAAGTGCTTGTGAAGTATGATTGCTTAAATCGTCTTGTATCAGGGCATCCCATGAAGCAAATCACCTTTACGCCGCGTAATCATCAGCTTACCAATCTCAACACCTGGACCCCGGACAGTAACTGGCTGGTCTTCGACGTGCGTCCTTCCGGTGCCTCTTTTACGGGGGAAACGATTGAACGCGTCAATGTTCATACTGGCGAACTGGAGGTGATTTACCGGGCCACTCAAGGGGCACATGTTGGCGTGGTGACCGTTCATCCAAAGTCGGAAAAGTATGTTTTTATTCATGGACCAGAAAATCCTGATGAAACATGGGATTACAACTTTCATCATCGTCGTGGGGTGATTGTTTCGCAGGCAGAGGTAACGAATTTGGATGCGATGGATATCACCGCGCCGTACACGCCTGGTGCGTTACGTGGCGGCAGTCATGTGCATGTCTTTAGCCCGAGCGGTGAGTTTGTCAGTTTCACTTATAACGACCATGTGCTGCATGAACGCTCTCCGGCGCTGGATTTACGTAACGTCGGCGTGGCTGCGCCGTATGGTCCGGTGAGCGTATCCACGCAGCATCCGCGTGAATATAGCGGGAGCCGCTGGTGCGTGCTGGTGAGTCAAACGACGCCTGCGCCAAAACCGGGGAGCGATGAGATAAACCGAGCCTATGAAGAAGGTTGGGTGGGTGATAGCACACTGGCGTTTATCGGCGATACGTTGTCAGTTACCGGTGAGAAAGTGCCGGAGCTGTTTATCGTTGATTTGCCACAGAATGAAAGCGGCTGGAAACAGCCGGGTGACGCACCGCTGGAGGGCACAGAGGCGACAATGCCTGCGCCGCCATCCGGCATTCACCAACGCCGTCTGACGTTTACTCATGAGCGCGCCTTTCCGGGGCTGGTGAATCAGCCGCGCCACTGGGTGCGCAGTAATCCACAGGCGTCTGAAATTGCGTTTTTAATGCGCGATAACCATGGCGTTGTGCAGCTGTGGTTAATTTCACCACAGGGTGGTGAGCCGCGTCAGCTTACCCGCTGCGCCACGAGTATTCAGTCAGCATTCAACTGGCATCCGTCGGGGAAATGGCTGGGGTTTGTGCTGGAAAACAGAATCGCCTGTTGTGATGCTCAGACGGGAGAGATTGATTTTTTAACGGATCGTCACGGCAACCCGCCCTCGGCCGATGCGGTCGTCTTCTCTCCTGATGGGCGACGGATTGCGTGGATGGAAGACGTCGAAGGTTTCCGCCAATTGTGGATGACTGAAACAGGGCGTTAATTAAGGAGCAGGCATTTTCGCCGGGGGGAGAACGGCGTTCGTGGCCTGGGTTCTCTCCTCGCTCTTTTCTACGCGGGATCTCACCGAGTTATCTTTACGAAAGAGATCCCATGGAAGCAATACGGTATCAAGCACCGCCGTAAAAGGCATATCAAGAATTGCCAGCGACTTCGTTCCCCAATTCGTATCACTTTCGCTTATCATAGTGGCGCTGGCGCGTGTGCCAGGATACGTCCCTTCCTTGCCTCCGGTATGTGACATTATGCTGGAACAGCCGCTCAAAAACGCTATCCCGCTGCACATTGTCAGTGTTACCAACATTTTTTTTATCATCATTTATTCATCTGTTTTCATCGTGTTTGCATGATGAGTTAAAGCGATCCGTTGCGAAAATAACATCACCATTTCGTCGCACTGTGGCGGCTATCGCGATTTATCGATAACAACTGCTCTCCCCAGTGTATGCAATAGACAACAAACTGCAAAAAAAGTCAGATGAATACGCTTGAAAAGTTTGTTTTAAGACCCATTTTTAGGATGTAGACAACAGAAGGGCATGCCTGATGGGTGTCCTGGCTACCTGACCTGTCCATGATGGAAGGTCTCACATTCTCGCTGATTTCAGGAGCTATTGATTATGCGTAACTTTGATTTATCCCCGCTGTACCGTTCTGCTATTGGTTTTGACCGTCTGTTTAACCTGCTGGAAAACAACCAGAGCCAGAGTAATGGCGGCTACCCTCCGTACAACGTTGAGCTGGTAGACGAAAACCATTACCGCATTGCGATTGCTGTTGCCGGTTTCGCTGAAAGCGAGCTGGAAATTACCGCTCAGGACAATCTGCTGGTGGTAAAAGGCGCTCATGCGGATGAGCAAAAAGAACGTACTTACCTGTATCAGGGTATTGCCGAGCGCAACTTCGAACGTAAGTTCCAGTTAGCGGAGAACATTCATGTTCGCGGCGCAAACCTGGTGAATGGTCTGCTGTATATCGATCTTGAGCGCGTTATTCCCGAAGCGAACAAACCGCGCCGCATCGAAATCAACTAATTCTGTGGGCCGCTTCAGGCGGCCTTGCTAAGCAATCGGCTTGCCGTCAGGGAGCCGAAAGGTACCTACTCGCTTCTTAGAAGGAGATTATTATGCGTAACTACGATTTATCCCCACTGCTGCGTCAATGGATCGGTTTTGACAAACTGGCCAATGCCTTACAAAACGCCGGTGAAAGCCAGAGCTTCCCACCCTATAACATCGAAAAGAGCGATGATAACCACTACCGCATTACCCTTGCGTTAGCCGGTTTCCGCCAGGAAGATCTGGATATTCAACTGGAGGGCACACGCCTGACCGTGAAAGGTACACCGCAGCAGCCGGAAAAAGAGACAAAATGGTTGCACCAGGGGCTGGTTACTCAGCCGTTCAGTCTGAGCTTTACGCTGGCTGAAAATATGGAGGTCTCAGGCGCAAGCTTTACTAACGGCTTGCTGCATATCGATTTGACCCGTAATGAACCTGAAACCATTGCTCCACAACGTATCGCCATCAGCGAACGTCCCGCATTAAATAGCTAAATAGCTCCATGCCTTTGCCCCGCCAGAAATGACGGGGCTTTTTTGTGCGTCAGCACACATGAAACTGTCTTGTTGTAACGAATGTTTCACTGTAAAAATATCCAGTACCAATACTCTTAACGAAGGAATGTTTTTATGAGTGAACATCAACCATTTGAAGCTATGAAACAGTTTGATGATGCTGGGATCGAATATTGGTCTGCCCGGGAATTGGCTAAGGTTCTTGAATATTCAGAGTACCGACATTTTCTACCTGTGATAAAGAAAGCTGCGGAGTCATGTGTAGCCAGTGGTCAATTAGAGAGTGACCATTTCGAGGAGATCCTCGCAATGGTACGAATTGGGTCAGGAGCTAGTCGGGAATTAAAAGACGTAAAACTCTCCCGCTACGCCTGTTATCTGGTCGTGCAAAATGGTGATCCCGCGAAACCTGTTATCGCGGCCGGGCAAACCTACTTTGCCATTCAAACCCGACGTCAGGAGTTGGCCGATGATGCTGCTTTTAAATCTCTGCGTGAGGATGAAAAGCGTTTGTTCTTACGCAATGAACTAAAAGAACACAATAAGCATCTGGTTGAAACCGCACAACTTGCTGGCGTAGAGACCGCTTTCGATTTTGCTATCTTTCAAAACCATGGTTACAAGGGGCTTTATGGTGGTTTAGATCAGCGAGCGATTCATGAACGTAAAGGGTTGAGGAAAAGCCAGAAAATTCTCGATTACATGGGGTCTACAGAGCTGGCGGCAAATCTGTTTCGGGCAACGCAAACGGAAGACAAACTGCGCAGAGACTCTGTTAACACCAAACAGCAAGCTAATCAGACGCATTACGAGGTGGGACGCAAAGTTCGCCAGACTATTCATGAACTGGGTGGCACGATGCCGGAAGCGCTGCCATTGCCAGAAAAAAGCATTCAGCAACTACAAATCGACGTGAAGAAAAACGCTAAATAACGCCCTTCTTAAGCGCTTATTGGCGCTCTGTAGCATGATAATGTGCGCCACTCTGCATTCATGCCTGAACGGTTCAGTCATAATCCTCGTTAAATGAAATGTTATTCACAGGGAACAGGATAATGAGTGATATAGCATTGACGGTCAGCGTTCTGGCGTTGGTGGCGGTTGTCGGATTATGGATCGGCAACATAAAAATACGTGGCGTTGGTTTTGGCATCGGAGGGGTGCTGTTCGGCGGTATTATCGTCGGACATTTTGTCGATCAGGCAGGGATGACCCTGAGCGGCGACATGCTGCATTTTATTCAGGAATTTGGCCTGATTCTTTTCGTCTACACCATCGGTATTCAGGTGGGGCCGGGCTTTTTTGCGTCACTGCGCGTTTCCGGACTGCGGCTGAATCTGTTTGCCGTACTGATTGTCATCATAGGGGGACTGGTCACCGCGATCCTGCATAAGATTTTTGCCATTCCCCTTCCGGTGGTGCTGGGGATATTCTCCGGCGCGGTCACCAATACGCCGGCGCTGGGGGCGGGGCAGCAAATTCTGCGCGATCTGGGGACGCCAGCAGATATTGTAGACCAGATGGGGATGAGCTATGCCATGGCTTATCCTTTTGGTATCTGCGGTATTTTGCTCACGATGTGGCTGATGCGCCTTATTTTCCGCGTTAACGTCGATGCTGAAGCTCAGCAGCATGAATCCACGTTGACCAATGGACACGCGCTGATTCAGACGATGAACATCCGCGTGGAAAACCCGAACCTCAACAATATGGCGATTCAGGATGTCCCAATTCTGAACAGCGATAAAATCATCTGCTCGCGTCTGAAGCGTGAAGAGACATTGATGGTGCCGTCGCCAGGGACGATTATCCAGATGGGCGACCTGTTACACCTGGTCGGTCAGCCTGGCGATCTGCACAACGCGCAGGTAGTGATTGGGCAGGAGGTGGACACATCGCTGTCGACGCGAGGTACCGATTTACGCGTTGAACGCGTGGTGGTGACTAATGAACAGGTGTTGGGTAAACGTATCCGCGACCTGCATTTTAAAGAACGTTATGACGTGGTTATCTCCCGTTTAAACCGTGCGGGCGTTGAGCTGGTGGCCAGCAGCGATGCCAGCCTGCAATTCGGGGATATCCTCAATCTGGTGGGGCGTCCCGCGTCCATTGATGCCGTTGCCAATGTTGTCGGCAACGCCCAGCAAAAACTGCAGCAGGTGCAGATGCTGCCGGTATTTATCGGTATTGGACTGGGTGTCCTATTGGGTTCCATCCCGCTTTTCATCCCGGGTTTCCCGGTAGCGTTAAAATTGGGTTTGGCCGGTGGACCGCTGATCATGGCCTTAATTCTGGGGCGTATTGGCAGCATTGGTAAGCTGTACTGGTTTATGCCTCCCAGCGCTAACCTGGCGCTGCGAGAGTTAGGTATTGTACTGTTTCTGGCGGTGGTTGGCCTGAAATCTGGCGGTGATTTTGTTAACACGCTGACTCAGGGTGATGGGCTGAGCTGGGTCGGGTACGGTATTTTTATTACCGCCATTCCGCTGATTACCGTGGGACTGCTGGCGCGTATCTTCGCCAAAATGAACTATCTGACGCTGTGCGGTATGCTGGCGGGTTCGATGACCGATCCCCCCGCGCTGGCGTTTGCTAACAACCTGCATGCCACCAGCGGGGCGGCGGCGCTCTCCTATGCTACCGTTTATCCGCTGGTGATGTTCCTGAGGATTATCACCCCACAGCTGCTGGCGGTGATCTTCTGGGGAATGGGATAAAGAACGCGTATCCGGCCTGCATCTTCTGCAGGCCGATTTCACTTCTCATGTTTAAGCACTGCCGAGGGCGCATAGCCAAATTTGTGTTTAAACGCTTTGCTGAAATGAAATGAGTCAAAAAAGTTAAGCATATCTGCCACCTGTCCGACCGTATTCCCTTCCTGCTTTAACAGTGACAGCGCCAGTTCCAGCCGGGCATCGAGATAATATTCCTTAGGTGTTTTACCGGTGTAACGTAAAAAAAGACGACGTAGCCAGGCTTCGCTACAGGGGATGGTGGCCGCCATATCCGCCACGCTCCAGCGCCTTTGCAGGCTGGCATGCAGAGTGGCAATTAGTTTTTCAATTTGTATCCGCTGTGGGTCTTTTTTTCCTTCGGCGTAAATAAGACAAATCCATTGATAAATTATTTTTGTGAGAAAAGCGACGGCCAGATTATTTTTCATTGAGTCTTGTGACGTAATTAGTCGCGAGACCTCGGCCAGCTCCTGATTATAAATATCACCATTATAAATAATACTTTGCTGGCGTAACGGAATATCCATTACGCTGGTTGGCGTGAATTCCATCCAGTATTGTTCCCATACTAATCCTTCACAATGATAAGACTGTATATCTGTTGGTTTTAAAAAGATTATACAATTCCCGGTGAGGGTAATGTGTTCGCCGTCTTTTAGCAGGATTTTCCCACAGCCCTGGACGGTATAGACAGCAACCCATGAATTAGCTATCAGTGGCTTTTTCTTATCGCGTGGCCAAATAACCCTGTAATGTTCGTCGGCATAGGTGTGCCACAGCGAGATCAATGAAATTCCGCTTGAGATCACATTTTCGTTAATCAATAGGGGAATATTGTACGTAGTTTCGTTTTTTACATGCGAACTTTGCATCTTTCCATTCATTTTAATTACCCGCCGGAGAATTATGCCCACAACCTGAACTTAACAGAAAAAATCTGTTCAGGGATATGACGTTTTTATTTTAAGAAATCTGACTGCCTGACCCGGTGCACAATACCTCGCATTCTCCCTACAGCTGCCGGGACATAATGAAAAACAAGGGCTATGAGATGAATACGCTACAAATTCTAAGCTTTGTGGGTTTTACGCTGCTGGTGGCGGTAATCACCTGGTGGAAGTTACGGAAAGCGGATACCGGATCGCAACAAGGATATTTTCTGGCGGGGCGATCGCTAAAAGCGCCGGTTATTGCCGCATCGCTGATGCTAACGAATCTCTCGACGGAGCAACTGGTAGGGTTAACCGGCCAGGCTTATCGCAGTGGGATGTCGGTAATGGCATGGGAAGTTATCTCAGCGATCCCGCTCATTTTTCTGGCGCTGATTTTTTTGCCGCGCTATCTGCAGCGCGGCATTGCCACCATTCCGGACTTTATTGAGGAGCGTTATGACAAAACGACCCGCATTATCATCGACTGCTGTTTTTTAATTGCCACGGGGATTTGTTTTCTGCCGATCATTTTGTATTCCGGCGCACTTGCCTTTAACAGTATGTTTCATGTTACTGAAACCTTTGGTATTTCCCAGCATACGGCAATTTGGTTGATGGCGGTGGTATTGGGGATTAGTGGTATTTTGTACGCCGTGGTCGGCGGGATGCGTGCCATTGCTATTGCTGATGTGATCAATGGTATCGGTCTGGTTATTGGCGGTCTGATGGTGCCACTATTTGGCCTGATGGCAATGGGTAAAGGCAGCCTGAGCGAAGGAATTACGCGCTTAACGCAGGATCACAGCCAGATGTTGAATTCGATTGGCGGGAGCAACGACCCGGTACCGATCGGCGCGGCGCTGACCGGGCTTATTCTGGTGAATACCTTCTACTGGTGTACGAACCAGGGAATTGTTCAACGTACGCTGGCGTCCAAAAGTTTATCGGAGGGACAGAAAGGGGCCTTATTGACGGCGGTGTTGAAGATGCTGGATCCGCTGATTCTGGTATTGCCTGGCGTTATCGCCTTTCACCTTTTCCAGGATCTCCCAAAAGCGGATATGGCTTACCCGGCGCTGGTAAACAAAGTCATGCCATTGCCGCTGATTGGCTTTTTCAGCGCCGTATTGTTCGGCGCGATCATCAGCGCGTTTTGCGGTTTTCTCAACAGCGCCTCGACACTATTCAGCCTCGGTATTTATCGTCGTCTGATTAACGAGCAGGCCAGCCCCGATAAACTGGTCAGCGTGGGGCGTCGTTTTGGTTTTATCGTCGCGGTTATTTCTGTGCTGGTTGCGCCGTGGATTGCGTATGCGCCACAGGGGCTTTACAGCTGGATGAAACAACTCAATGGCATTTACAACGTACCGTTGGTGACCATCGTTATTATGGGCTTCTTTTTCCCCCGCATCCCGGCATTGGCGGCGAAGGTCGCGATGGGGCTGGGTATCGTCAGCTACATCACCATTAACTATCTGGTTAAGTTTGACTTTCACTTCCTTTACGTTTTGGCCTGTACCTTCTGCATTAACGTGGTGGTCATGTTGGTTATCGGTGTTATCAAGCCGCGTGCCACGCCGTTTAAATTCCATAATGCTTTCGCGGTAGATATGAAGCCGTGGAAAAACGCGAAGATCGCCTCTGTTGGCGTCCTGTTTGCGATGATTGGCGTCTATTCAGGTCTGGCGCAGTTTGGTGGTTACAACTCTCGTTGGCTGACAATCTTCAGCTACGCCATCACGGCAGCAGTAGTGATATACCTGATTTTCAGCAGTTGGCAGTCGCGACGTATCTCTACGGCACACAGTGTCTCTGACACTAAGGATAAAGCATGAACCGCCCTAATTTTCTGTTCATCATGACCGACACTCAGGCGACTAATATGGTCGGCTGTTACAGTGGTAAATCGCTGAATACCAATAATATCGATAGCCTGGCGGCAGAAGGTATTCGCTTTAATTCCGCTTATACCTGCTCACCGGTGTGCACCCCGGCCCGCGCGGGGCTGTTTACCGGTATTTATGCCAACCAGTCCGGTCCGTGGACCAATAACGTCGCACCGGGGAAAAATATTTCCACCATGGGGCGCTACTTCAAGGATGCGGGCTATCACACCTGCTACATCGGCAAGTGGCATCTCGACGGGCATGATTACTTTGGTACCGGCGAGTGTCCCCCCGAGTGGGATGCCGACTACTGGTATGACGGTGCCAATTACCTTGCAGAACTGACGGAAAAAGAGATTGGTTTGTGGCGTAATGGCCTGAACAGCGTGGAGGATTTGCTGGCCAACAATATCGATGAAACCTTCACCTGGGCGCATCGTATCAGCAACCGGGCGGTTGAATTCCTCCACCAGCCTGCTCGTGATGACGAACCCTTCCTGATGGTGGTTTCCTACGATGAGCCGCATCACCCGTTTACCTGTCCGGTGGATTATCTGCAAAAATATCAGGACTTTTACTACGATCTGGGCGCGAAAGCGCAGGATACTCTGTGCGATAAGCCTGAGCATCATCGCCTGTGGTCGCAGGCGATGCCATCTCCAGTGGGTGAAGACGGACGTTATCACCATCCACTCTATTTTGCCTGTAACGACTTTGTTGATGATCAGATTGGCCGGGTGATTGATGCCTTAACGCCAGAACAGCGGGAGAATACCTGGGTTATTTATACCTCCGATCACGGTGAGATGATGGGGGCGCATAAGCTCATCAGTAAGGGGGCGGCGATGTATGACGACATCACGCGAATTCCTCTGATTATGCGCCCGCCGCAGGGAGAACCTATGCAGGTAGACACGCCGGTCAGTCATATCGATCTGCTGCCGACGATGATGGCGCTGGCGGGCATTGAGAAGCCACAAATCCTGCCGGGTGAAAACGTCCTTAACATTGAAAAGCCACGCGGCGTGATGGTGGAGTTCAACCGTTATGAGATTGAACATGACAGTTTTGGCGGATTTATTCCGGTACGCTGCTGGGTGACAGACGACTGGAAGCTGGTGCTGAACCTGTTTACCAGCGATGAGCTTTACGACAGACGAAACGATCCCGATGAGCTACACAACCTGATAGATTCGCCACAATTAGCCGACGTTCGCTCCAGGATGCACGACGCTCTGCTGGACTATATGGATAAAATCCGCGACCCGTTCCGTACCTACCAATGGAGTTTGCGTCCGTGGCGTTCAGATGCCGTACCACGCTGGATGGGCGCTTTCCGCCCACGCCCGCAAGACGGTTATTCGCCGGTGGTTCGCGATTACGACACCGGTTTACCAACCCAGGGCGTAAAAGTGGAGGAGAAAAAGCAGAAGTTCTGACTACAATGCCACCTGATGCAAATACCCACATTTGCACTTACTTGTAGGCCGGATAAGGCGCTAGCCGCCATCCGGCAATGACAGCCAGAGGAGTTTAGATGAAGATTTCCCGCCTTGGAGAAGCCCCGGATTATCGCTTCTCGCTGGCAAATGAGCGTACCTTTCTGGCATGGATCCGCACCGCGTTGGGATTTCTGGCGGCGGGCGTGGGGCTCGACCAGCTGGCTCCGGATTTTGCCACTCCGGTCATTCGTGAGCTTTTGGCGCTGTTACTGTGTCTGTTTGCCGGTGGTCTGGCGATTTATGGTTACCTGCGCTGGCTGCGTAATGAGAGGGCAATGCGTCTGAAAGAGGATTTGCCGTATACCCATAGTCTGTTAATCATCAGCCTGATTTTGATGATCGTCGCGGTGATTGTCATGGGACTGGTACTGTATGCCGGATAGCCGTAAGTCGCGACGTATCGCCGACCCGGGGTTACAACCGGAGCGAACATCGCTGGCCTGGTTTCGTACGCTGCTGGGCTATGGCGCGCTAATGGCGCTGGCGCTGAAGCATAACTGGCATCAGGCGGGTTTTCTGTTTTGGGTTTCAATTGTGGTGCTGGCGATGGCGGCTATCGTACTTTGGCGCTATACCCGTAGTCGTACCCTGATGGACGTTACGCATAGTGATTTTTCTGAATCTCGCGCGGTGCGTGACAAATTTATGATCTCCCTCGCGGTGTTATCCCTCGCAATACTGTTTGCTGTAACGCATGTTCGCCAACTTATTGCATTTATCGGGAATTTAGCATGACAGGATGTCAGGTCATGGCCAAGCCGGCCAGCTCTCGTTGTAACCTTGATTGTCGTTACTGTTTTTACATTGATAAACCCACTCAACCCGAAATGGATGATGCCACCTTAGAGACGTTTATTCGCCAGCACATTGCCGCGCAGCCAGGGTCTGAAGTGATGTTCGCCTGGCAGGGCGGGGAGCCAACCCTTTGTGGTATCGACTTTTTTCGCCGCGTAGTGACCTTACAAAAACAGTACGGGCAAGGGAAGCAAATCCATAATGCTTTCCAGACCAACGGGATTTTGCTCAACGACGAATGGTGTCATTTTTTACGCGATAACGGCTGGCTGGTTGGGATTTCCCTGGATGGCCCTGCCGAGTTGCACGATGCGTATCGCGTTAACCGCAGTGGAAAGCCGACTCACCATAAGGTGGTGGACGCCATTGCCAGGCTGCGTGAGCATCAGGTGGAGTTCAATCTGCTGGTGGTGGTTAATTCTCTGAACAGTCAGCGGCCCGGGCAGATGTATCGCTACCTTCGCCAGCTTGGCACGCCGTTTTTGCAGTTCATTCCGCTGGTTGAATATGATGAAAAAGGCGAGCTTACCGCCGAATCCGTCCCGCCGCAGGCGTGGGGAACCTTCCTGAATTCCATCTTTGATATCTGGGTCAGAGAAGATATTGGTCGCGTATTCGTCCAGTTATTTGATTCAACTCTGGGCGTATGGTGCGGGCATCCGTCGCAGATGTGTTCGCTTAGCTCAACCTGCGGACATGCGTTTGCCCTGGAGGCGAATGGGGATCTGTATCAATGCGATCACTATGTCTACCCTGATTTTCGTCTGGGAAATATTCATCACACGTCGCTGAGTGAGTTCAACGCCAGCCCGCGGGCAGTGGAGTTTGGTCAGTCCAAGAAGACTACGCTGAGTGCGGAATGCCAGGCGTGTTCGCTGTTACGCTTTTGCCATGGCGATTGTCCAAAGCATCGCGACAGCCGTGGAAAGAGTGCGATTTGCAGCGGGTACAGCGCTTTCTTCAACCATACCGCCCCGCATATGCGCGTGATGCGCGATCTGCTTAAGCAGCATCGCTCACCGATGGAACTGATGGCGATGCTGCGTTAAGCTCAGCGGCGTTAGCGCCCTTTGGCTAAATACTGCGCCATTTCGGCTTCTGGTACCATGCCGCCGCCGGTCGCCCACACCAGATGAGTGGCGTTATTGAGCTGGTCCGCGCTGAAGCCGTGCATCTGCTGATAGTCAGCAGCGGCGCAAACGTGCTGCGGACCGGCCATTCCTGCCAGCGCCGAAGGCTCAAGGCGAATCCCTTCTTCCTGCGCCAGCCAGCCCAGCATGTCGTACATCGTCTGATCGTCCAGGGTGTACAGACCGTCGAGCAGACGTTCCATCGCCCGGCCAACAAAGCCGGACGCGCGCCCCACCGCCAGCCCATCAGCTGCCGTCAGGTTGTCGATGCCAATATCCTGCACGGAAATGGTATCGTGCAGCCCGGTATAAATCCCCAGCAGCATGCACGGTGAATGGGTTGGCTCGGCGAAGAAGCAGTGCACGTTATCGCCAAATGCCAGCTTCAGACCAAACGCTACCCCGCCAGGGCCGCCGCCGACGCCGCACGGCAGGTAGACAAACAGCGGATGATCGGCATCCACCACGCGACCCTGCTGCGCGAACTGCGCCTTCAGACGCTGACCAGCCACCGCGTAACCTAAAAACAGCGTGCGGGAGTTTTCATCATCGATAAAGAAGCAGTTCGGATCGGACTCTGCCGCTTTGCGGCCCTGTTCAACCGCCACGCCGTAATCTTCTTCATATTCGACGACCGTCACGCCGTGACTGCGCAGTTTGGCTTTTTTCCATGCGCGCGCGTCGGCAGACATATGCACCGTCACCTTAAAGCCGATGCGGGCGCTCATAATGCCAATCGACATCCCGAGGTTGCCGGTAGAGCCTACTGCGATGCTGTACTGGCTGAAAAACTGTTTAGATTCAGGTGAAAGCAGAATGCTGTAATCATCTTCTGTCGTCAGCATTCCGGCTTCCAGCGCCAGTTTTTCCGCGTGGGTCAGGACTTCATAAATGCCGCCACGCGCTTTAATTGAGCCGGAAATCGGCAGGTGGCTGTCTTTCTTCAGCAGGATTTCGCCGCGGATAGGCTGCCCGTACTCTTTTACCAGCCGTTTTTGCATCGCCGGGATTGCGGCCAGCTCGGATTCGATAATGCCGCCAGTAGCTGCGGTTTCCGGGAATGCCTGCGCCAGATATGGCGCGAAGCGCGTCAGCCGGGCATGGGCATCCTGAACATCGTGTTCGGTCAGGCCAACATAGGGTAAACCTTCCGCAAGAGAGGTGGTGCCAGGGTTAAACCAGGCCGTCTCTTTGAGAGCCACCAGATCTTCCACTAAAGGATACTGGGCGATAAGTGTTTGAATGTTTTCCATAGTCAGTCTCTTCGCGCTTAGATAATAAAGGAAAGCAGGAATGTGCAAGCCAGTGCAATAACGGACGCGATAAATGTCGCGGTCGTATAGTATTTAAACGTCTCATTCAGGGTAGCGCCGCAGTATTGCTTGACCAGCCAGAAGAGGGAATCTGTGACGATCGTGCAGCCAATGGCGCCGGAACCAATCGCAATGGCGATGATCTCCGGGCTAACGTTGGGGTAGAGCGGCAGCATCGGCGCTACGATTGCCGTGGCGCCCATCATCGCGACCGTGGCGGAACCCACTGCAGCATGCAGAATTAATGCCACCAGCCACGCCAGCAGAATCGGGTGCATATGCATGTTTGAAAGGATTAGCGCGAGGGTATCCGCCAGCCCGCTGCTCTTGAGGATAGCGTTGAATGCGCCGCCTGCGCCGATAATCAGCAGAATGTTGGCAATCGAACCAAACCCGTTTTCAGTGTGGGTCAGCAGCGTGCCCATGCCGATGTGCTGACGCAGACCGAGAATGTAGTAGGCCACGAAGACGGCAATAAACATCGCGGTGATCGGGTTACCAATAAACTCCAGCAGCGTATACAGCGTGCTGCCTTTCGCCATGTTCAACTCAGCAACGGTTTTGACCAGCATCAGGCCAATCGGCAACAGGACGGTAAACAGCGTTGCGCCCAGCGACGGCAGCGTACTTTCGTCGCGCACTTTCAGGTCGGAAAATTCAGCCGGCACCGGTTTAAACGGCAGACGGTTACCGAGGAATTTCAGGTACAGCGGCCCGCCGACAAGCGAGGCCATTAAGCCCACCAGTAAACCGTAAACAATTACGCTGCCAATATCTGCGCCCAGCTTATTCGCCACGAACAGGGCGGCCGGATGCGGCGGCACCACACAGTGCACCGCCATCAGCGCCGTACACAGTGGGATTGCCAGCTTCAGCAGTGAAGTATTGGTCTTTTTGGCAATCGAAAAAGCCAGCGGAATCAACAGTACCACGCCGACTTCAACAAACAGCGTGATCCCGCAAATCAGCCCGACCAGCACCATAATGACATCAGCGGAAAGCCAGCGGCAGCGCTGTAGCGTCAGGCCAATGCGTTCTGCCGCGCCGGACACTTCCATCATTTTGCCCAGAATGGTCCCGAGGCCGATAACCGCAGCGAGGAAGCCCAGCGTGCCGCCGATGCCGCTCTCAATGGCATTGACCATATCCAGCGGCCCCATACCCATCATCGTACCCACGAAGAAACTGGCCAGCAGCAGCGCCAGAAACGGGTGGAATTTGAACTTCACGATGGTCAAAACGATTAACACGATGCTTATCAGCAGCGTGCTCACAACCCAGATTTGAGAGTGCATAGCTCACCTTGCCCTGTGATTAACCTGGGGTTATTGGACAAAAATAAGGCAGGGTCTGACAAACGATATAAATCCTCTTTCACATGAGCCAGATTGCATCAAGTGAGTGATTTACGTCTAATTACACGTCATCAATGCGATATGGTTCACTCTGAATCATCTTTGTGCTGATTTTTACAGCGGTTTTTTTTACACTCCGATGCATGATTCAGGATAACAGAGATGAATATGGATCCCCTACGCGAAGTCCGAAACCGACTACTTAACGGCTGGCAGTTGTCGAAGCTGTATACCTTTGAAGTGGCGGCCCGCCATCAGTCGTTTGCGCTGGCGGCGGACGAGCTGTCATTAAGCCCCAGCGCCGTCAGCCATCGGATTAATCAGCTGGAAGAGGAGTTAGGCATTCAGCTGTTTGTCCGCTCGCACCGCAAAGTGGAACTCACCCACGAAGGCAAACGCGTGTTCTGGGCGCTGAAATCGTCGCTGGACACGCTCAACCAGGAAATTCTTGATATCAAGAATCAGGAACTGTCGGGGACGCTCACCGTCTACTCGCGGCCCTCTATCGCCCAGTGCTGGCTGGTTCCGGCGCTCGGCGACTTTACCCGCCGCTACCCCTCCATTTCACTGACCATGCTGACCGGGAACGACAACGTCAATTTACAGCGTGCCGGGGTCGATCTGGCGCTCTATTTTGATGATGCGCCGTCCGCGCAGCTCACGCACCATTTTCTGATGGACGAAGAGATTTTGCCGGTATGCAGCCCGGAATACGCTCGTCGCTATGACCTGATGGGATCACTGCTGAACTTGCCGCACTGTACGCTGCTGCACGACAGGCAGGCATGGAGTAACGATTCTGGAACCGATGAGTGGCACAGCTGGGCGCAGCATTATGCGGCAAATTTGCCGACATCGTCGGGTATTGGTTTCGATCGTTCTGATTTAGCGGTGATTGCGGCGATGAACCATATCGGCGTGGCGATGGGGAGAAAGAGGCTGGTGCAAAAACGTCTCGACAGCGGAGAGCTGGTCGCGCCTTTTGGCGATATGGCGCTGAAATGCCATCAGCATTACTACGTCACCACGCTGCCCGGCAGGCAGTGGCCGAAAATCGAGGCGTTTATTGGTTGGCTTCAGGAGCAGGTTAAATAAGCGGGTCATGCATATTTTTTACGCTTTCTCTCTACACGGAAAGTGAAAAAGCATGCTAAATACGTGATATCACTCCTGATGATTTGCGTAAGGACGAGCGTGTTAAAGTCGATTGTTTCCCTGTTACTCTTCGCCAGCGCCACCGTGTGTGCAGCACCACCAGCGCTGACGGCGGCGTCGTATGCGCAGCAGCTTGGGGTCGGGATGGACGTAGATTGGGCGCGAACCGAGCGTGGCATCCGTGAGTTCGATCCGCTGGTGGTGCGGGATTTCAGGGCGAAAGGCATTTCTCATGTGCGTATCCGCGTGGCGGGAGAACCGACAGAAGCCAGACTAATTCATCTGCGCAAGCTGGTCGAAGCCTGCGAGCAGTATGGCGTAATCCCGATTATTGCTTACCAGGCGGATGAATATAAACAAGACCCCAGCGCCGGTAATGAAAAAGAGGTGGTTAACTGGTGGGTGGCGGTGGCGCATTACTTTGGTCAACGTTCGCCGCTACTGGGTTTTGACCTGATTTATGAACCTGCGGATAAGCTCAACCATAATCAGGCATCGCTCAACCGGGTGTATGACAAAACGATTCGCACCATCCACGCTATTGACCCGCAACGGATGATCTTCATCGCGCCACGACTGCGTGCCGCGCCGGAAGAGCTGCCGAACCTGAAGTTGCCGCCGCAAAGCCAGAATACCGTGCTGGCCGAATGGCATATCTTCCCGTGGGGGCCGCTGAAAAATAACGGCAAATACCCATGGACGTCAGGGACTGCGGCGGAAAAGACGGCTATTCGCGCCCGTATCAATACCGCCATTCGCTGGCAGCAGAAAACCGGTCACGTGAGTTGGGTAGGCGGCTGGTCGCCGGGAGAAACCATTAAAAATGGGCCATCTGCTGCGCAAATGGCCTTCGCCCGTTTTATGGCGTGTGAGCTGAAGAAAGCGAAGATTCCCTATGCTATCAATGCGGATACGCAGTTCTATGATGGCGAGGAGGGAGCCTGGCGTCCGGCACTGGAGCCGTTGCTGACGACGATGATTGCGCCTGAATGTGACAAGCCCGGCGATAAACCGGGCCATCATGCGCTTAAACCGCCTGCCCCTGATGCGACACGCGTGACGCCAGCGGAAGCCAGCACACAAAAATCAGCAGCCCCATAAGGGTCATCAACAGGCCCAGACTGGCTTGTCCGGTCTGCGGCAGCATCGCAGAGAACCATGCCAGCACGCCGGAACCAATGTTTTGTAATCCTCCGACCAGCGCGCCGGCAGTGCCCGCCAGGAACGGGAAAGGCTCCATTGCGCCGCTGGTTGCCAGCGGAAACAACATCCCGGCGCCGAAGAAAAACAGCGCGGCGGGAACCAGCAGCGTCCAGACGTTCATCACGTCGAACAGGCCAGGGATCCACATCATCAAACCGGCGACCAGACAGCAGATAACCGACTGCCACATCAGCGTTGAGAAACGCTTGTTCGGGCGACCGGCGAACCAGGCGCCGAAAAACGCCGCCGGAATAGGCAGAATAAACAGGATACTGACCACCATGCTGCTTAAACCCAGCCTTGCGCCCAATAATACCCCAGAGCAGGCTTCGAAGACCGCAACGCCCGCCAGACCGCCGATCAGCATTAGCACGTAACAGGTGAAAGAGCTGTTGCCAAACAGTGTCTTGTAACTGGCGATAAGCCGTGGACGCGGCGCGCCTGCCGGGCGCGTTTCCGGCATCCAGCGCGCCATGCTAAACGTGACGCCCGCGCACAGAATCAGCAGAAAAATATAGCAAGCGCGCCAGTTCCACACGGTATCCAGCATACCGCCAATCAGCGGTGCCAGCAGCGGACTGACCAGGATCCCCATATTCAGCAAACTGTTGGCGTGACGAAGCTGTGTACCTTCATACAGGTCTCGTGGCAAGGTTCGCGCCATCACACCACCGACGCCCGTCCCCATCCCCTGAATCGCGCTAGCGATAATCAGTACCGTCAGGCTATGGGTGGTAATGGCAACCAGCGTGGCCAGCATAAAAATAGACATCCCGGCGAGGATCACCGGACGGCGGCCAACACGATCGGAAAGTGGGCCGTAAAACAGTTGTGACAGGCCGTAGGTCAGCAGATAGGCGGCCATCACGCTCTGCACTGCCCCTTCGCGAACGTTCAGTTCACGCGCCATATCAGCAATCGCGGGGATATAAATGGTTTGTGCCATCTGTCCAACCGCCACCAGTAATACCAACATCAACAACAAATTGACGCTTCTATGCCTTTTCATTTCGCTGATAACTTTTAAAAAAGTGAAAAAAGAAGAATAAGGTGCTGCACTTTCCCGTAAATGCGCGTGGAATCTACCACAACAGAAAAAGAAGGCCAGATAGTAGGCTGGAATGTTTAAGCGATGAACGGCAGGAAATGTAAACAAAAAACGGCAACAAATGTTGCCGGATTGCATCAGGTCGACCAACAAATCATGACAAGCGTAGCAAAACCGCGCCTATGGCAATACCTGCGGCCGCGACAAGACGCACTCCGGCAACCTTTTCTTTCAGCAACAGCCAGGCGAGCAGCGCGCCAAATAGGATGGAAGTTTCACGCAGCGCAGCGACCACCGCCAACGGTGCCTGGGTCATGGCCCACAGCGCCAGTCCGTAGGAACCCATTGTGCCAATCCCGCCAAGAATGCCTTTCTTCCACTGCTGTACCAGATAGCGTGACGCTTCCCGGCGTCTGGCGATCATCGCCCAGGTGAGCAGGCAAGAACCGTTCAGAAAGAAGGTCCACAGCGTATAACCCAGCGCGGTTTCAGATAAGCGTACCCCGGTGCCGTCGACCAGCGTGTAACCGGCAATAAAGCAGGCGTTAATGAGTGCCAGTACGATCCCGCGTTGCGAGCTGCTGCGCCCGTTAAATGCCATGCCGAGAATAGCCAGGCAGATGGTGGCAATCCCCACCCAGGCAAGCGTAGAGAGACTATCGCCAAGGAACAGGACGCTGATAATCGCAACCAGCAATGGTGCGGTGCCGCGCATCAAAGGGTAGGTCTGACTCATATCCGAAACCTGATAGGTTTTGGCGACAAGAACCGTGTACACCACTTGTAAGGCCGTAGAGACAGCCAAAAACGGCAGGCTGGCGGCAGAAGGTTGAGGCGCAAAGGGTAAGCAGATTAAAGCCATAATCGCAGCTGAGCCGCTGACGCCGATCGCCGAGTACAGTTTATCGTTTCCAGCCTTAACAATGGCATTCCAGCTGGCATGCAGCAGCGCGGCGAACAGCAAAATGCAGAAAACAGAAAGCGTCATGGCGGAATTCTTCCCTGAGAATGTCATAAAAACGTAACATATTGACGCGTGACAAGCACCTGGGAAAAGGTGAAAGGGGAGCGGAGTGTTACCCGCTCCCCTTAGGTGCGACTTGAATCTGAATTACTTAACGTATTTCAGAACGGCATCAAGTAGTTGCAGTGCTGCAACAATGAGTTTGAGGATAAGAATAGCGATATCCACGAGGCTCATACGCTCTCCTTTTGGTACAAGGAGCACGGTGCTGGCGTACCTCGCCGCTGCCTGTTGCCAGCACCTTTGTTGACATAACACAGTGTGCTCGCACGGGGGTTAAGGCGCTGACGGCACCACCCGTTTCAGCCAGGACTTTGATGCGCCGGTTTACGATGCGGCCCCCGCATAACACATTGCGTACTGAAATATTATAGATAAATACTGTATAAATTAACAGTATTTTGTGGACGTAACGTCAACATTAGGCCATACTCAATATCATCAAAATTCGTGCCGAAATTGCGTGTTCTTCGCGGAGCGCGTATACTTTTCTCGTTGACATAACACAGTGTGCTCGGCGGCTACCAACCGCACAACGCTGAAAAGAACCTCGCTCCGGCGGGGTTTTTTGTTTTTCAACACCGTATAGTGAAATGTGATCGTTGACGCATTTTTGTGCAGATGAAAATTTTTCCATTGTCACGCTGAAAAACCTGTGTTTGTATAAATCCAGTTAATCAACAAACAGACAGGTCCCTAATGAACCCTTCCATGCTGACTGCGACCCTACTAAAAACTGCGCCATCTCGCGCAGCGGTCGTCGTGCGTGTGGTGGTGGTCGTCGGCAATGCGCCGTAGGGTCCGGATCAACACACGATTCCAAAACCCCGCCGGCGCAAACCGGGCGGGGTTTTTCGTTTAAGAGACCTGCCCGGAGCAAAGGCCCAGAATAAAAGGACTGGAGCATGGCAAGTTCGGGCATAACATCCAAGCGTACGCGTTTTACGGGCGCAGAATTCATCGTTCATTTCCTGGAACGTCAGGGAATCCAGGTAGTCACCGGTATCCCTGGCGGATCGATCCTTCCCGTCTATGACGCGTTAAGCCAAAGCACGAAAATCCGTCATATCCTGGCTCGCCACGAGCAGGGTGCGGGGTTTATCGCGCAAGGCATGGCGCGAACCGATGGTAAACCCGCCGTGTGTATGGCTTGTAGCGGGCCGGGCGCCACCAACCTGGTGACCGCGATTGCCGATGCTCGTCTGGATTCCATCCCGCTGGTGTGTATCACCGGGCAGGTTCCGGCCTCGATGATCGGTACCGATGCCTTCCAGGAAGTCGATACCTACGGTATTTCTATCCCCATCACCAAACACAACTATCTGGTCCGCCATATCAATGAATTACCTCAGGTCATGAGCGATGCGTTCCGCATTGCGCAGTCCGGACGTCCAGGCCCGGTGTGGATAGACATTCCTAAGGATATTCAAACCGCCGTATTTGAAATTGAAGAGATGCCGGAACCCGCGCAGAAAATGGCGGCGCCGGCGTTCAGTCAGGACAGCATTCGCGATGCCGCAGCCATGATTAACGCCGCACAGCGTCCGGTACTGTACCTCGGCGGCGGCGTGATTAACGCGCCCGCACGCGTGCGTGAACTGGCCGAAAAAGCCATGCTGCCTACCACCATGACCTTGATGGCGCTGGGTATGCTGCCAAAGGCGCATCCGCTGTCGTTAGGCATGCTGGGTATGCACGGCGCGCGCAGCACCAACTTTATTCTGCAAGAAGCTGATTTACTGATTGTTCTGGGCGCACGTTTTGATGACCGGGCGATTGGTAAAACCGAACAGTTCTGCCCGAACGCCAAAATCATCCACGTGGATATCGACCGTGCGGAGCTGGGTAAAATCAAACAGCCGCATGTAGCGATTCAGGCGGATGTCGATGAGGTTCTGGCGCAACTGATCCCATTGGTTGAGGCCCAGCCGCGAGAGGCATGGCATCAGATGGTGGCCGATTTACAACGTGAGTTTCCTTGCGCCATTCCGCAGGAAAGCGACCCGCTCAGTCACTATGGGCTGATCAATGCGGTGGCGGCATGCGTGGATGACAGCGCCATTATCACCACCGATGTCGGGCAGCATCAGATGTGGGCGGCGCAGGCCTACCCGCTTAACCGTCCGCGTCAGTGGCTGACCTCTGGCGGTCTTGGTACCATGGGATTTGGTCTGCCGGCGGCCATTGGCGCGGCGCTGGCGAACCCGGATAAAAAAGTGCTGTGCTTCTCCGGCGACGGTAGCCTGATGATGAATATTCAGGAAATGGCGACAGCCAGCGAAAATCAGCTGGATATTAAAATCATCCTGATGAATAACGAAGCGTTGGGTCTGGTATATCAGCAGCAGAGCCTGTTCTATAAGCAGGGTGTTTTTGCTGCGACCTATCCGGGGATGATTAACTTTATGCAGATCGCAGCTGGTTTTGGTCTGGAAACTTGTGATTTGAATAACGAAGCAGACCCACAGGCAGCGTTGCAGGAAATGATTAATCGGCCTGGACCTGCGCTGATCCACGTGCGTATCGACGCCGAAGAAAAAGTGTACCCGATGGTGCCGCCGGGTGCGGCAAACACTGAAATGGTGGGGGAATAAGCCATGCAACAGCAGACTCATGACAACGTAATCCTGGAACTCACCGTGCGCAACCATCCGGGCGTAATGACCCACGTCTGCGGGCTGTTTGCCCGCCGCGCGTTCAACGTGGAAGGCATTCTCTGTCTACCGATTCAGGACAGCGATAAGAGCCGCATCTGGCTACTGGTCAACGACGATCAGCGTCTGGAGCAGATGATAAGCCAGATCGACAAACTGGAAGATGTGGTGAAAGTCGCCCGCAACCAATCCGACCCGTCGATGTTTAACAAAATCACCGTCTTCTTTGAGTGAGTTAGTTGCCGTCTGAATCCGGGGTGATCACTTTGACAGAGCCGTTCCGGCAGTGGGTTGCGTAATCTGCCGGTAACGGACGGTCGCTTATCAGTACGTCAAAGGTGGAGAGTGGACCAATGCTGGCGGGGGCGACCTCATCGAACAGGGCGTGGCGCGTCAGCAGAATTTTGCGTAATCCGCGTTCCATCGCTTTGCGTTTTGTGGCCAGATCGTCCGGATTGAACCAGCTAACGCCGAAATGCTCATGGACTCCGCTGGCGGAGATAAAGACTTTTCGTGGGTTGAGTGCATCCAGCGGGGAGGGATTGCTGGTGTCGTAAAAGGCGTCACTTTTCGCCCGGTAGGTCCCCCCGCAAAGAATCGCTGTGGCGTTGGGCTTTTCGTTTAGCGCTACGAACACCCGGTGCGAGTAGCAAATCCCGGTAAAGGAAATATCGTCCGGGATCATGCTGACCACCAACGGCATTTCCGCACCATTATCAAAAAAGACCAGATCATTTTCACTTACCAGTCCCGCAGCCAGAATGGCAACCGGTAAATCATCGCGGTGATACTGCTTTTGCGCGGGGAGTGGCGTGTTAACGATGGCAGCAGGTTTGTTCACCATCACAATGTAACCACCGAGCAGCGTGAGTGGTAACGGCTCGTCATCCTGACTGAGATCCCGACGAATAGTCATCACGGAAACTTCCAGCATTCGTGCCGCCTCTTTCAGATGGATTCGGTCGGTCTTCTTCAACAATTCCATCAGACGTCGAATACGTTCTTTTTGCTTAGTTTCCATGTGCTTCTCCACGAATCATGTTTCCATGTTCCTTCAGTAACATTTTTGTGTTTCTTAGAACATGGCATTGCCGCATTACTATACGTCTGACTATTCGGAAATAAAAGCGTGTTTTTTCACGTTTTATTGATTATATACAGTTAAATTTCAGTCAATTGTAAGCAATTTCATCATTTGTAGTGTGATGGGGCTGCAACATTTAGCGTAATAAATAAACAATAAAATGATCTTCCAATCGCGATCCTAGTCACAAATGATACGAAAGTAACATGATAATGTTATTTTAATATCATTGTTGTGTGATTGTTTCTGAGAGGTAGTAAAATGGATATCGCGGTTATTGGCTCCAACATGGTGGATCTCATCACCTACATCAACCAGATGCCCAAAGAAGGGGAAACGCTGGAAGCGCCGGCGTTCAAAATTGGCTGTGGGGGCAAAGGCGCAAATCAGGCCGTTGCGGCCGCTAAGCTCAATTCCAAAGTGCTGATGCTGACAAAAGTCGGTGATGATATTTTTGCGGATAACACTATTCGCAATCTCGAATCCTGGGGAATTAATACCACCTATGTCGAAAAGGTACCCTGCACCAGCAGCGGTGTCGCACCGATCTTTGTTAATGCCAACTCCAGCAACAGCATCCTGATTATTAAAGGAGCGAACAAATTTCTCTCCCCGGAAGATATCGATCGTGCGGCGGAAGATCTGAAAAAATGTCAGCTTATTGTCCTGCAACTGGAAGTGCAGCTGGAAACCGTTTATCACGCGATTGAATTTGGCAAAAAACACGGTATTGAAGTGTTACTAAATCCCGCCCCTGCATTACGGGAATTAGATATGTCTTATGCCTGTAAATGTGATTTTTTCGTGCCGAACGAAACCGAGCTGGAAATATTAACCGGTATGTCAGTAGATACCTATGACCATATTCGCGCAGCGGCACGTTCTCTGGTTGATAAAGGTCTGAACAATATTATCGTCACCATGGGTGAGAAAGGTGCGCTGTGGATGACGCGTGACCAGGAAGTCCATGTTCCGGCGTTTAAAGTGAACGCTATCGATACCAGTGGCGCAGGCGACGCTTTCATCGGTTGTTTTGCTCACTATTACGTTCAAAGCGGTGATGTGGAAGTCGCCATGAAAAAAGCCGCTCTCTTCGCTGCTTTCAGCGTTACCGGGAAAGGCACTCAATCATCTTATCCAAGCATCGAACAATTTAATGAGTTTCTTACCTTAAACGAATAATACTCCTGCACTGTAAAAGGTAGCACTATGAACGATAAAAACATCATTCAGATGGCTGACGGCTATTTGAATAAGACCCCTCTGTTCCAGTTTATTTTGTTATCCTGTTTATTCCCGTTATGGGGATGCGCAGCCGCATTAAATGATATTCTGATTACGCAATTCAAAAGCGTATTTTCACTCAGCAACTTTGCCTCGGCATTAGTTCAGAGTGCCTTTTATGGCGGTTATTTTTTAATTGCAATTCCGGCATCTCTGGTGATTAAAAAGACCAGTTATAAAGTCGCCATTTTAATGGGGCTGACCCTTTATATCGTTGGGTGTACGCTCTTTTTCCCGGCATCGCACATGGCCACCTACACCATGTTCCTTGCGGCGATTTTCGCGATTGCGATTGGTCTGAGCTTCCTGGAAACAGCGGCCAACACCTACAGCTCAATGATCGGCCCAAAAGCGTATGCCACTTTACGCCTGAACATCAGTCAAACTTTTTATCCTATTGGCGCGGCGGCTGGTATTCTGCTGGGTAAATATCTGGTCTTCTCTGAAGGCGAAAGCCTGGAAAAACAGATGGCCGGGATGAACGCCGAGCAGATCCATAACTTTAAAGTGTTGATGCTGGAAAATACTCTTGAGCCATATAAGTACATGATTATGGTGCTGGTTGTGGTGATGGTGTTATTCCTGCTGACCCGCTTCCCGACCTGTAAAGTTGCGCAAACCACGAGTCGTAAACGCCCGTCCGCGATGGATACACTGCGTTATCTGGCCAGCAATGCCCGTTTCCGTCGTGGAATTGTGGCGCAATTTCTTTATGTGGGGATGCAGGTCGCGGTGTGGTCATTTACCATCCGTCTGGCACTGGAATTAGGTGATATCAACGAGCGCGACGCCTCAACCTTCATGGTCTATAGCTTCGCCTGCTTCTTTATCGGCAAGTTTATCGCCAACATTTTGATGACGCGCTTCAATCCGGAAAAAGTGCTGATTCTCTATTCCATCATTGGTGCCCTGTTCCTCGTCTATGTTGCACTGGCGCCAAGCTTCAGCGCTGTGTATGTCGCAGTGCTGGTGAGTGTCCTGTTTGGACCCTGCTGGGCGACAATCTATGCTGGTACGCTTGATACCGTGGATAACGAACATACCGAAATGGCAGGTGCCGTCATTGTTATGGCGATTGTCGGCGCGGCGGTGGTTCCGGCGATTCAGGGCTATGTGGCTGATATGTTCCATTCATTACAACTTTCGTTCCTGGTTTCCATGCTCTGTTTCGTGTACGTCGGCATCTACTTCTGGCGTGAAAGCAAAGTGCGCAACAACCTGGCTGAAGCGACAGTTTCCTGAGGAGAGCGATCATGACAACACGTATAACGCTGTGGCGAGAACTCTTTGCAGAGCATCCGCGAATCTTACTGAAGAATAGCGATTTCACGGTTACCGCATTTCGTTACGCCAGCGGAGTGGAAGGGCTGAAGGTAGAAAACAGTCGTGGACATCTGGTTATTCTGCCCTGGATGGGGCAGATGATCTGGGATGCTCAGTTTGATGGCCATGACCTGACCATGCGTAATATGTTCAGTCAGCCGAAACCGGCGACGGAAGTGGTGGCGACCTACGGTTGTTTTGCCTTCCACTCAGGTCTGTTGGCTAATGGCTGCCCATCACCAGAAGATTCACATCCTTTGCACGGTGAAATGGCTTGTGCCGCGATGGATGAAGCCTGGCTGGAGCTGGAGGGTGAGAATTTGCGCGTGGGCGGACGCTATGAGTATGTGATGGGGTTCGGTCATCATTATCAGGCGCATCCTGCGGTGGTAATGCACAAAGCGAGCGCGCTGTTTGATATTCAGATGGCGGTTACCAACCTCGCTTCAGTGGCAATGCCGTTGCAGTACATGTGCCATATGAACTATGCCTACGTACCGGAAGCCTCCTTCAGCCAGAATATTCCGGATGAGGCCATGAAGCTGCGTGAGTCGATACCCGCGCATGTTAAGCCGACTGAGCAATGGCTGGCGTTTAATCAGCGGATTGTGCAGGGCGAGGCTTCTCTGGCGCGGCTCAATGAACCGCATTTTTACGATCCGGAAATTGTCTTCTTTGCTGACCAACTGGACAGGTACACAGATAAGCCGGAATTTAGCATGATCGCATCTGATGGCACCACGTTCGTTACACGCTTCTCTAGCGCGGAGCTGAATTATGTGACGCGATGGATCCTGTATAACGGTGATCAACAGGTTGCGGCATTCGCCTTGCCTGCAACCTGTCGACCCGAAGGATTCCTGGCGGCACAACGCAATGGCACCTTGATTGAAATAGAACCGCAGCACACCCGGATATTTACCGTCACGACAGGCATAGCCTGATCGCTCAAGGCTTGAACACCAAAGCGCTTATCGTTAAGGTAAGCGCTTTTGCCGGATGGCGCTACGCTTATCAGGCATGCCTTAGCGCCAGGACAAACCCATGATCACCATCGCCCTTATCGACGACCACACTATCGTCCGCTCCGGCTTTGCCCAACTGCTGGGGCTGGAAGCTGATTTGCAGGTTGTGGCGGAATTTGGCTCCGGGCGCGAGGCGCTGGCCGGTTTACCGGGGCGCGGCGTGCAGGTGTGTATTTGCGATATCTCTATGCCCGATATCTCGGGCCTTGAGCTACTCAGCCAACTGCCAAAAGGGATGGCGATTATCATGCTCTCCGTCCACGACAGCCCGGCACTGGTCGAGCAGGCGCTCAACGCAGGCGCGCGTGGCTTTCTTTCAAAACGCTGCAGCCCGGATGAACTGATTGCCGCCGTGCATACCGTGGCGACCGGCGGTTGCTATTTGACGCCGGACATCGCCGTCAAGCTGGCGGCCGGGCGTCAGGATCCGTTGACAAAACGCGAGCGTCAGGTGGCGGAGAAGCTGGCACAGGGGATGGCGGTGAAAGAGATTGCCGCCGAGCTGGGGTTGTCGCCGAAAACGGTGCACGTTCATCGCGCCAACCTGATGGAAAAGCTGAACGTCAGCAACGATGTTGAGCTGGCGCGCCGGATGTTTGACGGCT
Organism: Citrobacter sp. wls710; assembly: GCF_005281115.1. Taxonomy (NCBI): domain Bacteria; kingdom Pseudomonadati; phylum Pseudomonadota; class Gammaproteobacteria; order Enterobacterales; family Enterobacteriaceae; genus Citrobacter; species Citrobacter sp. wls710. The sequence goes on along the minus strand of NZ_SZXD01000011.1, from coordinate 295,513 downwards.
GGCAATGAACGCACTTTTCTCCCGGTTAATTACCGTTGTTGCCTGTTTCTTTATCTTTTCCGCCGCGTGGTTTTGCCTGTGGAGCATCAGCCTGCACCTGGTTGAGCGCCCGGAACTGGCGGTACTGCTGTTTCCGTTCGGCCTGCGTCTGGGATTAATGCTGCAATGCCCGCGCAGCTACTGGCCGGTGCTGCTGGGCGCGGAGTGGCTGCTGATGTACTGGCTGGCGCAGGAGGTGGCGCTGGCCCATTTGCCACTTTTGATGATCGGTAGCTTCCTTACGCTACTCCCGGTGATGCTGATTTCGCGATATCGCCATCAACGCGACTGGCGCACGTTACTGTTGCAGGGCGCGGCGCTGACAGCGGCGGCGCTGCTACAATCGCTGCCGTGGCTGGGGCAGGGCGAGGAAGCGTGGAATGCGCTGCTACTGACCCTGACCGGCGGATTAACGCTGGCGCCGATCTGCCTGGTGTTTTGGCACTACCTCACCAGCACCACCTGGCTGCCGCTCGGCCCGGCGCTGGTGTCGCAGCCGGTGAACTGGCGCGGGCGACATCTGGTCTGGTACCTGCTGCTGTTCACCGTCAGCTTGTGGCTACAGCTCGGTTTGCCCGCCGAACTTTCGCGCTTTACGCCATTTTGCCTCGCTTTACCGATTATCGCGCTCGCCTGGCACTACGGCTGGCAGGGGGCGCTGATCGCCACGCTGATGAACGCCATCGCGCTGATTGCCAGCCAGACCTGGCACGATCACCCGGTCGATTTACTGCTCTCGCTGCTGGCGCAAAGCCTGACCGGCCTGCTGCTTGGCGCGGGTATTCAGCGCCTGCGTGAGCTTAACCAGTCGCTGCAAAACGAGCTGGCGCGCAATCATCGGCTGGCGGAACGTCTGCTGGAAACCGAAGAGAGCGTGCGCCGCGACGTCGCGCGCGAGCTGCACGACGATATCGGCCAGACCATCACCGCCATTCGCACTCAGGCGGGTATCGTACAGCGCCTGGCTCCAGAGAACCCGGGCGTTAAGCAAAGCGGGGCGCACATTGAACAGCTTTCGCTGGGCGTGTATGACGCCGTACGCCGTCTGCTGGGGCGTTTACGTCCGCGCCAGTTGGACGATCTCACGCTGGAGCAAGCCATTCGTTCGCTGATGCGTGAAATGGAGCTGGAAAGCCGCGGTATCGTCAGCCACCTTGACTGGCGAATTGATGAGTCATTGCTGAGCGAAAGCCAGCGCGTGACGCTGTTTCGCGTCTGTCAGGAAGGGCTGAACAACATTGTGAAGCACGCCAATGCCAGCGCGGTGACACTCCAGGGCTGGCAGCAGGATGAGCGGCTGATGCTGGTCATTGAGGACGACGGCAGCGGCTTGCCGCCGGGGTCGAACCCACAAGGTTTTGGTCTCACCGGGATGCGCGAGCGGGTGACGGCGCTCGGTGGTTCACTCACGATATCCTGCATGCACGGCACGCGCGTCAGCGTGTCGCTGCCCCAGCGCTACGCCTAAGGAACGGCCATGTTTCAGTTTTTAAAAGCTCCGGCCAGCGCGCCGCTTATCACCGACAAGCAGGAAGTGGACGCCCGCTACCGTTACTGGCGGCGGCATATTTTGCTGACTATCTGGCTCGGCTACGCGCTGTTTTATTTCACGCGCAAAAGCTTTAACGCCGCGGTGCCGGAAATTATCACCAGCGGTGTGCTGACCCGCAGCGATATTGGCCTGCTGGCGACGCTGTTTTACATCACCTACGGGCTGTCGAAATTTGTCTCCGGTATTGTTAGCGATCGCTCCAACGCCCGCTATTTTATGGGTATCGGGCTTATCGCCACCGGCGTGGTTAACATCCTGTTCGGCTTCTCAACCTCGGTCTGGGCCTTTGCCGTACTGTGGGCGCTGAACGCCTTCTTCCAGGGCTGGGGCGCGCCGGTGTGCGCCCGTCTGCTCACCGCGTGGTATTCGCGCAACGAGCGCGGCGGCTGGTGGGCTATCTGGAACACCGCGCACAACGTCGGCGGCGCGCTGATTCCGATCGTCATGGCGGCGGCGGCGCTGCATTACGGCTGGCGCGCCGGGATGATGATTGCCGGGACGCTGGCGATTGTGGTGGGCGTTTTTCTGTGCTGGCGGCTGCGCGACAGGCCGCAGGCGATTGGTCTGCCGCCGATTGGCGACTGGCGGCACGATGAATTGGAAATTGCCCAGCAGCAGGAGGGCGCGGGGTTAACTCGTAAAGAGATCCTCACCAAATATGTGTTGCTTAATCCATATATTTGGCTGTTGTCGCTGTGCTATGTGCTGGTGTACGTGGTGCGCGCGGCGATCAACGACTGGGGCAATCTGTATATGTCGGAGACACTCGGCGTCGATTTGGTCACTGCCAATACCGCCGTGACCATGTTCGAGCTGGGCGGCTTTATCGGCGCGCTGGTTGCAGGTTGGGGCTCGGACAAGCTATTCAACGGCAATCGTGGGCCGATGAACCTGATTTTCGCCGCCGGAATTTTGCTCTCCGTGGGCTCGCTATGGTTGATGCCATTCGCCAGCTACGTGATGCAGGCGGCGTGCTTTTTCACCACCGGCTTCTTCGTCTTTGGCCCGCAGATGTTGATTGGCATGGCGGCGGCGGAGTGCTCGCACAAGGAGGCGGCGGGCGCAGCGACCGGCTTTGTCGGCCTGTTTGCTTATCTGGGGGCATCGCTCTCCGGCTGGCCGCTGGCGAAGGTGATGGAAGTCTGGCACTGGAGCGGATTCTTTGTGGTGATCGCCATCGCGGCCGGCATCTCAGCACTGCTGTTGCTGCCGTTCTTAAACGCCCAGGCACCGCGCGATCTCAACGAAGCGTGATGCACCTCACCTTTTTGCCCCGAGTGGCGTAAAACTAAGAAATTTTCCCGGTTTCACCTGGACGCTGTCTCAGGCGTGTCTCCCGGCTGATTTTTACAATGCCTGCCATTCGCAGGTAAAAAAATCAGCTCGGGAGTGTCAAATGCTGGCCTTTCTCAACCAGGTGCGCAAGCCGACCCTGGATCTGCCGCTCGATGTGCGGCGCAAAATGTGGTTCAAACCGTTCATGCAGTCCTATCTGGTGGTCTTTATCGGCTACCTGACCATGTACTTGATCCGCAAGAACTTCAACATCGCGCAGAACGACATGATCTCCACCTACGGGCTGAGCATGACGCAGCTGGGGATGATTGGCCTGGGATTCTCCATCACCTACGGTGTGGGTAAAACCGTGGTTTCCTACTACGCGGACGGCAAAAATACCAAGCAGTTCCTGCCGTTTATGCTGATCCTCTCCGCCATCTGTATGCTTGGCTTCAGCGCCAGCATGGGCGCGGGGTCAACCAGCCTGTTCCTGATGATCGCTTTCTACGCGCTGAGCGGCTTCTTCCAGAGCACCGGCGGCTCGTGCAGCTATTCCACCATCACCAAGTGGACGCCGCGCCGTAAGCGCGGTTCCTACCTCGGCATGTGGAATATCTCCCACAACCTCGGCGGCGCGGGGGCGGCGGGCGTAGCGCTGTTCGGCGCGAATTACCTGTTCGACGGCCACGTCATCGGTATGTTTATCTTCCCGTCAATTATTGCCCTGATTGTCGGTTTTATCGGCCTGCGCTACGGCAGCGACTCCCCGGAATCTTATGGCCTCGGTAAAGCCGAAGAGCTGTTCGGCGAGGAGATCAGCGAAGAGGACAAAGAGACCGAAGAAAATGAGATGACCAAATGGCAGATCTTTGTTGAGTACGTGCTGAAAAACAAAGTGATCTGGCTGCTATGTTTCTCGAACATCTTCCTGTACGTGGTGCGTATCGGTATCGACCAGTGGTCCACCGTCTACGCCTTCCAGGAGCTGAAGCTCTCCAAAGAAGTGGCGATTCAGGGTTTTACCCTGTTTGAAGTGGGCGCGCTGGTCGGCACGCTGCTGTGGGGCTGGCTCTCCGATCTCGCTAACGGTCGTCGCGCGCTGGTGGCTTGCGTGGCGCTGGCACTCATTATCGCCACGCTCGGCGTATACCAGCACGCCAGCAACCAGTACGTCTATCTGGCGTCGCTGTTTGCCCTCGGCTTCCTGGTGTTCGGTCCGCAGCTGTTAATCGGCGTGGCCGCCGTCGGATTTGTACCGAAAAAAGCGATCGGCGCGGCCGATGGCATTAAAGGCACCTTCGCCTACCTGATTGGCGACAGCTTTGCCAAGCTGGGTCTCGGGATGATCGCCGACGGCACACCGATTTTCGGCCTCACCGGCTGGGCAGGCACCTTTGCCGCGCTGGATACCGCCGCCATTGGCTGTATCTGCCTGATGGCCATCGTGGCCGTGTTTGAAGAACGTAAAATTCGCCGCGAGAAAAAGATTCAACAATTGAAAGTTGCTTGAGTTAAGTGTGCATTGGTAACTTTTGCCCGCCATAATGGCGGGCTTTTTTATGCCTGAGACTGACAGAAGGTATTATAAGCCTCGATAAATGCCTTCGCATTTGCGGCTGTTTGGTGGATAGATTGTCCGGCACGATACAGATCGCTGCCTAAGCCGGCACCGAAACAACCTGCCTTCAGGTAATGGGACAAATTGTCTGGCCTAATTCCGCCCACGGCATACAAAGGGACTTGAGGAGGCAAAACGGCTTTTAATGCCCGGATGTAATCCGGTCCCAGTTCCCCCGCAGGGAAAATTTTCAATCCGTCCGCGCCATGCCGGAATGCAACAAATGCTTCGCTGACTGTTTGGCAGCCGATGCAGGTCGTCATTTTGGCCGCTCGCGCAGTATCAATTACTTCCGGATCGGTGTTGGGCGTAAGGATAAATGCACATCCCAGCGAAGAGAGTGTGCTGACATCACTGACATTGGTGACCGTTCCGGCACCGATTTTTACCGTATGACCATAATGTTCCACGGCAAGAGCAATACTACGTTGCCAGTCTGGTGAATTCAGCGGTATTTCTATTGTGCTGAATCCGGCTGTAATAAGTGCATCAATATGGGCCAGCACTTCATCGGGCTTCACCCCACGTAAAATAGCGACCAAAGGGTTACGACTATTCATTTAAAAGTCTCCTGATACCATTAACAAATGCGTTTTCACCATTACAGAGCCGACAGCGATAACCGAAATGATGAAACAGGCGTTGATAGCGGCTGAGCAAATCGTCATTGCCCACCAGAATGACTTCTTCTTCAGTGTTAATGGCATAATGCTGTAGCATTTGTGCTATTTCATGGCCAATCAATAACCCTGACAGAGATTCGTAAAGCGAATCAGGTAACAACGCATGGGTGAGTATTCGGGCTCTCAGATCAAATAGGCTGCGGGATAAACATGTTTCCTGCCAGCCGCGTTCGGCTCCTGCTAAAAAAGCCTGTTCGTTCGTGTTTTGTTCCCCGGCGTTTTTTCCAACGATGGAGTAACGTGAAAGTAAGTGGAAAAACTCGCCAGTCATGATGGTTTGAAAATCGCAGACGTTACTCTCTTGTACCTGCACCCATTTGCTGTGTGTTCCAGGGAATACGTACCAGTTCTCATCAGCTAAGGCGCCAAAAAGCTGAGTTTCCTCTCCACGCATGACGTTGTAGTTTTCTGGCCCGGTAATTTGCAGGCCTGGAACGATGAAAGTGGGAAAAGGGCCGGCATCTTCAACCTTTGTTAGATGCTGTGATAATGCACTTAACGGGGTTGGACAATGTAAATAGTGGCTATCTACCCACCCGATATTACTGCCCACCATTCCGCTCATTATGACGGTTGTATCTTTGCTTAATGGCCGGGGACACAAACTGAGCAGTGTGAGCCAGGTGTCTTTGAATACACCTGGTTGATGTTTGAGTACCCCATTCTGACTGGCGTGTTGCCAGACACATTGATTATGTTGATAGACCCAAATGCGCAGGTTAGTTGAGCCCCAGTCTACGGCAATGAAATTCTCTGAATTGAACATACATCGTTCCTGATGTTGAAAGATGGCCCGTAAACGGGCCAGATTCAGGTGGACTATTCGTCGGTAATGACCATTTTTTTATCAAAGTTGATCAGCAACGAGCAGATGAGATAACCCACCGCAGCCAGCGCAAAGAACATCATCGCTGCGTAATAGTTCCCCGTGGATTGCACCAGGAAACCGATAAAAATAGGCAGGATGGCTGCGAACAAGTTACTGGTGAAGTTCATAGTTCCACAAATGGTGCCTGCAACTGATTGTGCGCCCAGCAGTCCGGGTATTGACCAGTAAACGCTGGCCCATCGCAGGGGAAAAAGGGCAATAGTGAGCAAGGTAATTGCGACGGCTGGCGTCGAGCTTTGTGCGCAAAGGAAAATACCTACACCAGCGGTGGTAGCCGAAATCGCCAACATCGTATGCATAACGCGGCTTGTTTTTGCCCCTTTGCTGCGCCATTTATCCATAATGTAGCCGCCAGTCAGTTGGCCGACAAAACACAGCAGGAAGATCAGCGCCATTGCTCCGCCCATCGATTTGATATCAAAACCGTAGGAGGCCTGGAAATAGAGCGGTAGCCATGTCATCAGGCCATAGAACACGAAGCTATAGCAGACCCAGCCACAGATAAGTGCAATCACATTACGTTGTTTCAGGTAAGGTTTGATATCGGCCAGACGGTATTTCTTGCTACTGGTTTCAGCACCGTTTGCCGCAACAATATAGTCTAGTTCAGCTTTATTGATGCTGGGGTGTTCTGATGGATAAGTGCGGATGTACCACCAGGCCAGTAAACCGACAATCATTGTTCCCACACCAGCCACCACGAATGCCATACGCCATGAGTCGAAAAAGGCAATAAGTCCGGCGATGATCACCGCACCCAGCGCCGTACCCAATGGCGCGCCGCCATCAAGTAGCATCGAACCACGTCCACGTTCGGTTGGCGTTAACCATGTGCCCATTAACTTCGCGCCGGCGGGCATGATTGGAGATTCAGTGACGCCTAACCCCAGACGAGAAAGTGAAAGGGTGAAAATGGAGTGACACAGAGCCGCTATGGCTTGAAATGCTCCCCATAAGATAGTGGCCAGAGCAATGATATTTCTGGCTTTGAATTTATCAGCAATGACCCCACTAGGAATTTGCATTAATGCATAAGCCCAGAAAAAGGCACTATGAATCACACCAACAACGCGAGTATCGGTAATACCAAATTCATCTGTAATATAAGGCATGGCAATAGAAAGAGAGGTGCGGTCAATATAGTTAATAGCACCTAATAAGAGCATAATAATAAATATGCGCCACCTTACTGTTGTTGCCTTTAATTTTTCTTCTTCAGTATTTACGTTAACAATAGACATAAGGGCTCCTTGCCATACTCATAATGAGTATGGCGGTACGAGGTATTGTTATCTTGTGGAGTGTTACATTATGGAGCCAACAGTCCATGGGACGAATTCTTGACTGCCATAGCCAAATTCCTCACTCTTCGTTTTTTTACCTGATGCCATTTCAAGGATCATCTGGTAGATACGTTCACCGACTTCTGCAATGGATTCTTCCCCCTCGACAATGGTTCCGCAATTAATATCCATATCCTCCTGTTGGCGTTGCCAAAGCGCATTATTGGTAGCCAGCTTCAAACTTGGGGTTGGCTTGGAACCAAAGGCAGAACCGCGGCCTGTGGTGAAACACAGAAGATTTGCTCCTCCGGCGATTTGCCCCGTGACGGCAATAGGGTCATATCCAGGGGTATCCATAAAGACAAAACCTTTCGCAGTTACCGGTTCAGCATACTCATACACTTCTGTCAGATTGGTTGTACCCGCTTTCGCAATACCACCAAGTGATTTCTCCAGAATTGTCGTCAGTCCGCCGACTTTGTTACCCGCCGAGGGGTTGTTGTTCATTTCGCTTCCGGTGCGGCGGCAATACTCTTCCCACCAGTGAATACGGGCAATGAGCTTTTCACCAATCTCGCGAGAAACGGCGCGGCGGGTAAGAAGATGTTCTGCACCATAAATTTCGGAGGTTTCAGATAAAATCGCTGTTCCGCCTTGTTGCACCAGTTTATCTACCGCATAGCCCAGAGCTGGATTGGCTGAGATCCCGGAATAGCTGTCGGAACCGCCACACTCCAGCGCGAGTATGATTTCTGATGCCGGGATAGGTTGGCGTGTTACCTGGTTAGCAACGGGCAACATTTGGTTAACCAGGGAAATTCCTTTCTCAATGGCGTGACGTGTACCGCCCACATCCTGAATGGTATAACTGTGCATCATTGGGCCATCGGCCAGTCCATGGGCGTTCATCATGTCTTTAATTTGACTGGATTCGCATCCCAGTCCAACGATGATTACTCCGGCAAAGTTGGCATGAGTGGCATAACCGGCCATCGTACGTCTCATAACGTCCATTGATTCACTTTTAGAGCCAATAGCACAGCCAAAACTTTGTGGTAATGACACCACGCCATCAACATTCGGGTAATCTGCAAGACCCTGCAGACGGAAGTGATCCTCAATAGCTCTTACGACCGTGGCACTACAGTTTACGGAGCTTAAAATACCGATGTAATTACGTGTAGCTGCACGACCATCGGCGCGTCGGATACCCATAAAGGTATCCTGTTGAGGGGCTGGGGAGGGTGAATGGCAATCTTCGCCCCAGGCATAGTCGCGTTCGAAGTCACCCATTCCCAAATTATGCATGTGGATGTGTTCGCCAGGCTTAATGGGCTGAGTTGCGAAGCCAATAATTTGCCCATAACGTCTGACCGCATCGCCAACTCTCAGTGCATGCAGGGCGATTTTATGCCCTGCGGGAATATCACTGAGTACCGTAATGTGCTCTTCTTCAAGCCGGGTGCCTGCGGGGACAGCCTGCCTTGCGATAACCACATCATCTTTGGGATTCAATTTTAATACAGGGTTGATGTTCATTATCTTTGCTCTCATGCTGGTTTATACCGCAATACGGGATAAAATATTTTTAACCTGTTCTCTTTTTTCTTCATTTAACGGTAATGCTGGCGGGACAACTGCAGTTGATATATCCACGCCACTTAATTTAATGGCGGTCTTGATAACGGCAAAGAACGGTTGTTCTAAGGCATATAAAGGTGATAACCCGGCAAGTTGTTGTTGAAGTGCTTTGGCGGTAGCAAGATCGTTCTGCTGAACAGCCTGATAAATTCCGCGTGTAATATGAGGCGCAAAGTTAAATGTTGCCGGAATGCCGCCATGTCCACCGAGTAATAATGTATCAAGCAAATATTCGTCATAACCGCTAAAAATGATAAAATCTGGGCGGAAACAGTGAACCTGATTGATAACTTCCCTGGTGTGGCTAATGTTATCAATTGTATCTTTAATGCCAACGATATTTGGTACTTCGCGGGCAAGGCGAGTGATAACGTTTAAACCAATATCTTGGCCAGTTAGTTCTGGAAAATTATATAAGAAGACGGGAATGCTTAGCGCTTCAGCGATTCGTTTGTAATGCGTAAAGCGGGCCTCATCGCTGAGTTTTGCATAATAAGGATTGACTACCAGTACTCCTTTTGCGCCCGCGTTTTCAGCATGCTTTCCAAGTTCGATAGTTTCCGCTGTGCTGGCGCAGGCGATACCAATAAGAACAGGAACTCTACCAGCAACATGCTGCAGGCTAAACTCTGCAATTTGCTTTCTTTGTTCGGACGAGAAATGGGAAAATTCGCCACCACTGCCCAGAATGAGCATTCCGTCGGCACCATTGCTAATCACATGGTCAATCATTACTGCCATTCCTGCGCGATCCAATTCACCGCTTTCGTCAACGATAGTCGGCACTGGTGGGAAGATGCCCTTAAAAATGTTCAACATTGCCACTCCTTTAGTTCTGTATATGGAACTTATGTTCTGTATATTGAAGTTAGTACAGCAAATATCCAAATCGTTCGTCAACGTTTTTTGCAGAACAAATGAACAACTGTGAGATGGATCGGGTTTGTGGGTATAAAATTTAGGTAATAGAGCCCAGTTTGCGTATGTGCAAAAAAGCCGCATTCCTGAGAAAAGTGATTGCGGTATACTGTGCAGAGTCTATGAATAAAAAAGATTAATAGCGCATGAACCAAGACATTACGACCTCTGTTCCCGCATTGGATAAGACAGTAAAAATCTGTAATTATCTTTTTAACTCCCCAGGAGCGACGTTCAGTCAGATTCAGCAGGATCTGGCATTACCAAAAAGCAGCACGTCTTCCCTGCTAAATGCACTGGTTGCGCATCATCTTTTGCGCCTGGAAAAGGGACGTTTCTTTTTGGGCTTGAAGCTGTACGAATGGGGAAATCGTTCGTTGGAACAATTTGATATTCGTAATGCAGCACTTCCTGTTTTGGAAAAACTGCGTCAGCAAACGGATCTGACCTGTCACTTAGGTATATTGGATGAAGTCGCGCCAATTTATCTTATGAAGTTGGAGAATACCCAGCCGATTGGCATTCGGACCTGGGTTGGTAAAAAATTACCGATGCACAGCTCCGGTGTGGGGAAAGCGCTTTGTGCCTGGTTGCCGCAGGACAAAATCGATGAACTGTTGCCTGAGGAAGTGTTGCCACGGTATACCGAAACCACCATTACCAGCAAAAAAGCATTAATGAAGGAATTTGCCAGAATCCGCGAGCAAGGCTGGGTCTTTGATAACGCCGAAGACTCTCCTGGCATCTATTGCATTGCCGCACCGGTTTTTAACCGTAATAAAGACGTGATTGCGGCAATAAGTATCAGCGGCGTTGAATTACAAATGCCAAAAAATTGTATTCCACAATATTCGCAATGGGTGCGCGAAGCCTGTCAGTCCCTTTCGGAAAAATTAGTTTAAGCGGCGGTATCGTCATTAATGATTTGGATAATGCTGGCCACGTTGGTGGTTGTTTTTGTAGTGGGTTTTCGGGTGCTGACGTCTGGATCACGACGGGCCATTCGCCGTCTGAGTGAGCGACTGAGTATTGATGTAGTACCAGTAGAATCGATGATTGACCAGATGGGAAAAATACAGGGTGAGGCGTTTTTACAGTACCTGCACCGCCCTGAGGAATCGCATCTGCAAAATGCCGCCCAGGTATTGTTAATCTGGCAAATCGTCATTGTCGACGGTAGTGAGCAGAACCTGCTGCAGTGGCACCGCCTGCTACAAAAATCTCGCCTGGCCGCCCCGATCACCGACGCGCAGGTGCGCCTGGCGCTCGGGTTTCTACGTGAAATGGAGCCGGATATGCAGGAACTTAACGCGTTCCAGATGCGCTATAACGCCTTTTTCCAACCTGAAGATGGCGTGCACTGGCTGCACTGATAGTGATGCCTGATGGCACTACGCTTATCAGTCCTACAAAGAGGCTCAGCCGTAGGTCGGATAAGGCGACGTCGCCATCCGGCGGTGAGAGTTGTCAAAACGTTAAATACGTCACACTTTTAATGTTACAATGCGTAACTTTTCTACAATAACCCCACGCAGGTAACAAAATGAGTGACGCTGTTGAACAAAAATCCCGCGCTGAGGTAAATACCCGGCCAAACTGGTCGGCGGTATTCGCCGTGGCGTTCTGTGTTGCCTGCCTGATAACCGTTGAGTTTCTGCCCGTTAGCCTGCTGACGCCAATGGCGCAGGATCTGGGCATTTCGGAAGGCGTTGCCGGACAATCAGTGACCGTGACGGCGTTTGTCGCCATGTTTGCCAGCCTGTTTGTGACGCAAATTATCCAGGCGACCGATCGTCGCTACGTGGTGATCCTGTTTTCGATTCTGCTGACGCTTTCCTGCCTGCTGGTTTCATTTGCTAACTCTTTTACGCTACTGCTGATCGGTCGTGCCTGTCTGGGGCTGGCGCTCGGCGGGTTCTGGGCGATGTCAGCGTCGCTGACTATGCGTCTGGTTCCCGCGCGTACGGTGCCGAAAGCGCTGTCGGTGATCTTTGGCGCGGTGTCCATCGCGCTGGTGATTGCCGCGCCGTTGGGAAGCTTTTTGGGCGGCATCATCGGCTGGCGCAACGTGTTTAACGCGGCGGCGATAATGGGGGTGTTGTGTACCATCTGGGTGGTGAGAGCGCTGCCTTCGCTGCCGGGCGAACCTTCGCATCAGAAGCAAAACATGTTCAGCCTGCTGCAGCGCCCCGGAGTAATGGCCGGGATGATTGCCATCTTCATGTCCTTTGCCGGGCAGTTCGCCTTCTTTACCTATATTCGCCCTGTCTATATGAATCTGGCGGGCTTTGATGTTGATGGCCTGACGCTGGTGCTGTTGAGTTTTGGTATCGCCAGCTTTGTCGGGACGTCGTTCTCTTCGGTGATTCTGAAGCGCTCGGTCAAATTGGCCCTGGCCGGTGCGCCGCTGGTGCTGGCGCTCAGCGCGCTGGTCCTGATTTTGTGGGGTAGCGATAAAGTGGTTGCCGCGGGCATTGCAATAATCTGGGGGCTGGCGTTTGCGTTGGTACCGGTTGGTTGGTCGACGTGGATCACCCGCTCACTTGCCGATCAGGCAGAAAAAGCCGGATCCGTCCAGGTCGCCGTGATCCAGCTTGCCAATACCTGCGGGGCTGCGGTGGGAGGCTACGCGCTTGATAACCTCGGACTGCTGTCGCCCCTGATGCTCTCGGGCAGCCTGATGCTGCTGACAGCGCTTCTGGTTACGATGAAGGTCAGGATTCAGTGAAAACAGTTGCCGGATGGCGCATCGTTTTCAGTCAACACTGTCATCCGGCAACTTAATCAATCAAAACCATTATTTTCGGCGGTATGGGCAAACCATTCGCCGCTCTTTTTCACCGTGCGTTTTTGCGTTTCTAAATCCAGCTGGACAAAACCGTAGCGGTTTTTATAGCCGTTGAGCCATGACCAGTTATCAATAAAGGTCCACATATGGTAGCCAAGGCAATGACAGCCTTCGCTAATGCCTTTATGTAGCCATTTCAGATGCTCAGCAACAAATTCGATACGGTAGCTGTCGTTAACTTGTCCTTCCTGAATAAAGCGCTGTTCGTTTTCTACACCCATACCGTTTTCTGAAATAAAGCAGCGTGGGTTACCGTAATTATCGCGAAGATTGGTAATAATATCGTAAATACCCGGCTCATAAATTTCCCAGCCGCGGTAAGGGTTCATTTTACGCCCCGGCATTTCGTAGTAATCAAACAGCCACTCCGGCATAAACGGCGCATTCGGATTGACTGCCGTATCGCGACATTTCACACGACGCGGCTGATAATAGTTAATCCCCAGCAGGTCGATTTTGCCGTCGGCGATCAACTGCGCATCGCCTGGCTGGCAGGCCGGAAGCTGATCGTACTCTTTCAGCAATGCCACCAGGTCAGCTGGATATTCCCCTTTCAGCACCGGGTCGAGGAAGCTGCGGTTAAACAGCAGGTCCGCATGGTGCGCGGCTTTGACATCTGCCGGATGCTGCGAGCGCGGATACGAAGGCGTCAGGTTTAATACCACGCCAATTTCACCGTCATGGTTTGCATCACGATACGCCCGCACCGCCGTCGCATGCGCCAGCACGGTATGGTACGCCACGGTGGCCGCACGTTTGAAATCCACCACGTTAGGGTAATGGAAGTCATACAAATAACCACCTTCTACCGGAACAATCGGCTCGTTGAAGGTGAACCAGTGCTTAACACGGTTGCCGAACAATTTGAAACACGTCTGTGCGTAGCGGCCAAACGCCTCGACCACTTCACGGTTTTCCCAGCCGCCTTTTTCCTGCATCACCATCGGCATGTCGAAGTGGAACAGGGTGATAAATGGCGTTATGCCTTGCGCCAGCAGCTCGTCGATGACGTTATTATAGAAATCGACGGCCTGAGGATTAACCTCACCGGTGCCGTCCGGGATCAGGCGTGACCAGCTCAGAGATGTACGGAAGCTGTTGTGTTTCAGCTGTTTGAGCAGTGCGATGTCCTGTTTCCAGTGCTGATAAAAGCCTGAGGTGTTCGCCGGGCCAACCCCCTGATGGAAACGACCTGGCTGACGGTCGAACCACACATCCCACGTGGTCTGGCTTTTACCGCCGTTCAGGCTATCTCCTTCGGTTTGTAGCGCCGAGCAGGCACTGCCCCACCAGAAGTTTTCAGGAAAACGGTATCGCATATTGTTGCTCCATTGCTATTTATCTGTTCTGGCAACAATACGTGTTTTTACGATACAGAAACCGGTTACAGTGCTCATTTTACAACATAATGGCTATAAATCAGGGCATTCCACTTTGCCAAGCGCTTCCCAGTAGTTGTTCTGATTGTTTCTTTGTATTGCCAGAATGGCTTCGCGAATGTGCTGTTGATTGCGCGTATCAGCCATAATTGTTTTTTCCCACACCTCATCTGACGGCGACCCTTGCGGGGTGCAAATCTTACGTAAGTCATTCAGCACGGTATTTTTTTCGTGTACAGCCTGCAGACCGCCATACGCTGAGTCGGCTTGCGCCAGAGCGGGTAGCGTTAAAAGGACGGCAATAATCGGAAAAATGGCTCGTTTCATGATAATAATCCTTGTTGTCTATGCGCATCATCTCAAGAGTAAGTGTAGACGGCATACGACTCACTCATCAGCCTGTGTTAATGCCTAAAACTAAATCAGCCAGACGTTGTAGTTTTTCAGGAGGATAGGATGCAAATACAGATTACCGATACGATTACCGAAGACGATCAAAACGCGCTGCTGAGTGGATTGCGTGCGTACAATCGCCAGTTTCTCAGAACCACCAATTTTGGCGACCTGGCAGTGTACTGGCGCGATGAGCACAATGAAATTCTGGGCGGGTTGATCGGCAAAATTAAAGGCGAATGGCTGTGCATTGAGTTTTTATGGATGCATGATTCGCTGCGTAAAGGCGGTTACGGCACAAAATTGATGCAGGCGGCGGAACAAACCGCGCGTGAGAGAGGGTGTCTGCATGCACTGGTGGATACGATGAGTTTCCAGGCGCTGCCGTTTTATCAGAAAAACGGCTATCAGCTGCAAATGACCCTCGATAACTTCCCGGAAACCGGTGCCGCGCGCCATTATTTGTCGAAAACGTTTTGATGACCGGAAGGTCTGGATGCCGCGAGGACTGAATCTTGCCCAACTGGCGCAGGAAACGGCGTTCACAGCGGAGGCCATCGGCTTTAATCTTGGGCTGGCGCGTAACTCGGTCAGTAAAGATCTAAATCAGCTCTGGAATGACGGTCTGGCGATTAAAAGTCGCGGACGTCCGGTATTCTTTCTGCATCGTCAGGCAATCGAAACGCTGTTGGGACGCCAACTGGATGAGTCCGAACGCGAAGTGCAAACCGTTGCCGATCTGTTGCCTGTTCAGGAAGACCAGGCGACAGACGATCCCTTTTTCGGCCTGATTGGTTACGATCGCAGCCTGCGCGATGCGGTGTAAAGATGCCCGGTAAGCGCTAGGTTTCACCGGGCATTTTTGCGAACACCATTCCCGGAAAATGAATACATTGCAAAAGTATGTATTTATTCGCCAAAGCGCCTCGCAGATGAAGAGTTTCCCTGATGTTGGTTGCGCTGCTGGCGAGTAAGGTTCCGTCATCTTGTTCTTTTGGTGACGGATCGCCATGAAAAAACCTACAACTTCTACCCCGCATGATGCGGTTTTTAAAAAGTTTTTAAGCCATCCAGAAACGACGAGGGATTTTCTTGATACCTATCTTCCAGCGTCATTACGCGAGCATTGTGATCTGAACACACTGAAGCTGGAATCCGGGAGTTTTATTGAGGAAGACCTGCGTGCCAGCTATTCCGATGTACTGTGGTCACTAAAAACAAGGACTGGAAAAGGCTATATCTATGCGTTGATTGAACACCAGAGTTCGCCGGATGCGCATATGGCGTTCCGGATGATGCGTTATGCCATTGCCGCGATGCAGAGCCATCTTGATGCCGGAAACAAAACGCTGCCGCTAGTGGTGCCGATACTTTTTTATCATGGCGTTGCTAGCCCGTACCCTTTTTCACTGTGCTGGCTGGATGAGTTTGACGATTCAGAAACTGCGCGGCAGCTTTATGGCGCGGCTTTCCCGCTGGTAGACATCACGGTGGTATCTGATGACGAGATTATGCAGCATCGGCGCATGGCGCTACTGGAACTTGTCCAAAAGCATATACGTGAGCGCGATTTGATGGTGTTGGTCGATAAACTGGTTGCCCTGCTGATTAAGGGACACGCTAATGACAGTCAGGTAGAAACGCTATTTAATTACCTGGTACAGTCCGGCAGCGCACCGCGCTTTGAAGCGTTTATTCGTGAGGTTGCCAGGCGCGTTCCTCAACACAAGGAGAGATTAATGACGATTGCAGAATGCTTACGTGAGTCGGGGCGAAGAACAGGATTGCTGGAAGGCAAACTCGAAGGCAAAAAGGATGAAGCGTTGCGGATCGCCCATGCCATGCTTGAGAAGGGCATCGATCGTGAACTGGTGCTGATGATTACCGGGCTTTCCATTGATGAGCTCACGGCACATTCTGACTAATTATCCTTTTTTCCATTATGCTTTTTTCTTCTTGCTGATGCTTTTTCGTTTTTTAAACCGCAGTGGCCTTCCCGCTATAGTCATTTCATTACTCATCAGGCGGTTATTTCAAAAGGATAAAAACGTGAAACTGAAAATACCTCATTTTGCAGCCGGGACGGTGGTATTACTGGCGGGATTATTGCTGGCAGGGTGCGATCAGCAGAGCAATGACGCGAAACATATCAAAGTGGGCGTCATTAACGGCGCAGAGCAGGACGTGGCGGAGGTCGCGAAGAAAGTAGCCAAAGAGAAATACGGGCTGGACGTTGAGCTGGTGGGCTTCAGTGGCTCATTATTACCCAACGATGCCACTAATCATGGCGAACTGGATGCCAACGTCTTCCAGCATCGTCCGTTCCTCGAACAGGATAATAAAGCGCATAACTACAAGCTGGTGGCGGTGGGCAATACCTTTGTTTTTCCGATGGCCGGTTATTCTAAGAAAATCAAAACTATAGCGGAACTGAAAGACGGCGCAACGATTGCAATACCTAACGATCCGACCAACCTTGGGCGGGCGCTGTTGTTGCTGCAAAAAGAAAAGTTAATCACCCTGAAAGCGGGGACAGGTCTGTTGCCTACGGCGCTGGATATTACTGATAATCCACGGCATCTGAATATCATGGAGCTGGAAGGCGCACAGCTACCACGCGTACTGGACGATCAGAAAGTAGATGTGGCGATTATCAGTACCACTTATATCCAGCAAACCGGACTTTCTCCGGTGCATGACAGCGTATTTATCGAAGATAAGAACTCACCGTATGTGAATATCCTGGTGGCACGGGAAGACAACAAAGATGCCGAAAATGTGAAAGAATTCCTGCAATCTTATCAATCACCGGAAGTAGCAAAAGCGGCGGAAACCATCTTCAACGGCGGCGCGGTTCCGGGCTGGTAATTAACCCGTTGCCGCGCCGGTTGGGATTAAACCGCTCTGGCGCGGCGACGTGAGTCCATTGAGATCAGCACTACCGATGAGAGGATCAGCATCGTGCCCAGCCAGTCAGGCAGGGTGAACGTAATGCCTAACAGCAGCAGAGACAGCAACGCGCTACTCAGCGGTTCCGCGCAGCTCAAAATGCTCGCTTTCGGGCCGCCAATCATCTGCGCACCTTTCAGGTACAGGCTAAACGTGAGTGACGTACCGATGACCACGAGATAGAAAAACGCCAGAATCAAACTGCCATTGACGACAAAGTTGGTTCCCTGCCCGGCATAAAACGGCAGCAGGATCATCCCGCCAATTAACATACTCCAGCCAACAACCGGCAGCGTACCGTAGCGCGCGATAAGCGTTGAAGGGTAGGTGGTATAAAACGCGGCGGCAAATGCGGAGGCAATTCCCCAGAACAGCGCGGCAGGTGAAATAGACAGCGACGTCGGATTACCGTGGGTGACCAACAGGAACGTGCCAATGAGCGAGGTCAGGATCGCGGTTAGCACCAAAATACCCGGTCGCGCTTTACGTACAACGGAAAACCACGCCACGATAATGGTCGGTGATAAAAATTGCAGTACCGTCGCGGTGGCGGCGTTAGATTTTTCTATGGTTAACAGAAAGGTCAACTGTACGGTAAGCGCGCCTACCACGGAGAAAATCAGCAGGCTAATCGCGTCTTTGCGGTTTTTGATAATGGAGAATACTTTGTCGCCGTGAACGAAAGAGAGCATCAGCAGAATAAGTCCGGCGAAAATCAGACGCGTCATGGTCAGGAACTGAGATGACATCTGACTTTGCTCCATGATGTACTGTGCACAAACGCCCGAACTTCCCCACAATACGGCGGCAATCAGGACGTTCATCATCCCTCTTCTGGTGGAACCCATCTTTCCCTCGGCATGTTGTTTTGTTTTATTTGTGTGCAGGCATCATAGCAGAGTTAGCCGCGATTTCTGCCAGCACATCCGCAATCAGCCAGTCATTAAAGACTTTCACCTCCGGACGCATTACCGCGTGTTGCGGCGTGACGATGTAGTATGACCACGTCAGCGGCCAACGGGTGTCGGGGTGAAGTTGCACCAGTTGTCCGTCGGTAAGTAACTGCTGAACCAGCGCCCGGCGAACGATAGCCACGCCCTGACCGCTGATTGCTGCCAGGATCACCGCAGCAGTGGAGTTGATGTGCAGTCCACTGTCGCGGACGGTCGGGGCATGGGTAGCGTTCAAGACATCATCCCAGGCAGGAAAATGAGCACCGGGGTGGGGAGTGTCATCGTGGATCAGCTTTTGCGCGGCCAGCCATTCCCCGCAGGCGATTTTATCTACCGGTACCATTCGTGGGCTGCAGACCAGAACGGCTTCTTCATCCATTAACCAGGTTTTGTTGACGCCGGGCCAGTCACCTTTGCCGCAGCGTACACCCAGATCGGCTTCGCCGTGGGCGACATCCATCAGCTTTTCCGTCACATTCAAACGTAATTCGATGTTTTCATGCGTTTGTGAGAAACGATTGAGACGACTCATCAACCAGTTCATGACCAGGACCTGCGACGCGGTAATAATTACCACTGAGCGTGCCCGACGGCCGCGCAGCTTGTTGAGTCCTGATTCCAGGTTATCCAGTCCCAGAGTGATGTCGCGCAATGCGTCCTGTGCTTCGCTGACCAGCGTGAGGCGTTCTTTGCCCGTGCGGGTGCGATGTAACAGTGGATGGCCTACCCAATCTTCCAGCGCACGCACCAGTTGTCCAACGGCTGCAGGCGTCACGCCCAGTTCCTGCGCCGCGCCGGTGAAGCTGCCATGACGGGCGGTGGCTTCAAAAGCGTGTAACCATTTTAGCCGATTGAGTGAACGCATCTGCTTTTTTCCATTCTTGTTAACTGTTTTCAGTATACGCCAGCGAGATAGATTTTCTTTCTTGAGGCGCTATTTCTTCTCAGTCGTCAACCTCTGAAACGAGTGGCATCTTTAGCGCATCAACGGATTCTTTAAACGAGGTTAACGATGAGCGCATTATTTGCCGGAAAGAAATTGTTAGTTGTGGGTGGGACCAGTGGGATGGGATTCGAAACGGCGAAACTGATCCTCCAGGGCGGCGGTAGCGTGGTGCTGGTAGGCAACCGCGCCGACAAAGCAGAGCAAGCGCGTCAAACTCTGGCGACGTTGGGTGATGTCGCGGTGATTGTTGCGGATTTGATGTCGGAAGCCGGAGCGCAGCAGGTGATGGCCAGGTTGAATGCCGAGCATAAAGATATCAGCCTGCTGGTAAATGCGGCTGGCGTGTTTTTCCCGAAACCGTTTATTGAACATGAGGTTGAGGATTATGAGCAATATATGAGCCTCAATCGGGCGACGTTTTTCATTACCCGCGACGTGGTGCGCAATATGTTGGCAGACAATATAAACGGCGCCATCGTGAATATTGGTTCAATGTGGGCGCAACAAGCGGTGGGCGCGACACCTTCATCGGCCTATTCGATGGCCAAAGCAGGTCTGCATGCGTTAACCAAAAATCTGGCTATTGAGCTGGGTGCGCATGGGATTCGCGTGAACGCTGTTTCGCCAGCGGTCGTGCATACACCCATCTATGAAGGATTTATCCCGAAAGAAGATGTACAAGGTGTGATGAGCAGCTTTGATAGCTTCCATCCGATTGGCCGGGTCGGTACGCCGCGTGATGTGGCAGAAACCGTCGCGTTCCTGTTGTCAGACAAGGCGGGTTGGGTAACTGGTGCTGTCTGGGATGTCGATGGGGGGGTTATGGCCGGACGTAATGGCTGACAGGGACTGATGCTGCGCATTACAAAACGCCTGCTTATACTAAACAGGCGTTTATGGAAGATCGGAAAAGTTAAGTGCGCTGAGAGTCCAGCAGCTCGTTATTTTTCACAACATCCTGGGCTTTGGTATAGCTTTCAATCAGTAACTGATAAGCCGGGAAGATTTTGGTATAGACTTCGGCCCATTCCGCTGCGTCTTCCCGATTCCAGGTTTTCTGCAGTTCGGACGCAACCGCGGCAGTATCCATCGGCACGACGCCAGCCTGTACGACGCGGGCCATGGTGATCTCCTGCGCCATTTTGCTGTAAGTACCGGAAGCATCGATGACGGCAAAGACTTTATAGCCTTCTGCTACCGCGCTGATGGCCGGGAATGCCATGCATACACTGGTGATGGTACCAGCAATAATCAGCGTCTTACGGCCTGTCGCTTTTACCGCCGCAACAAACTCTTTGTTGTCCCAGGCGTTAATTTCACCTTTGCGTGCGACATAATGTGCGTGAGGTGCGTTCTCATGAATTTCCGGAATAAGCGGACCGTTTGGCCCCTGCGGCACAGAGGCGGTGGTAATCACCGGCATTTTGCATAAGGTGGCGATTTTTGCCAGAGCCGTAGCTCTTGCACGCAGTTCAGTCATTGGCATATCGCCAACGGTCTGGAACAGGCCGCTTTGATGATCGATAAGCAACATAACTGCGTCATTGACATCAATCACTGGGCGTTGGCCATTAAAATTAGCGGGTGTAGACATGATCCATTCCTTGTTGTTGCTTTTTGCAGGTTATCTAACCTGCAGTAAAGTCTATAATCGCCTGGGCGATATCCATTTTTGCTCTACAGCTAATTAACCATTATTGACATCATCATGGTTAATTTCAGGGGGAGGCTAAAGCTATCTTTATCAGAACAGCCTTAGTGAACTAATTTCCTCCGACCCTATGAAAATAACAATGCCTGTTATTATGAAATTATATTTCTGCATTCATATTATTTTATGGTGTGTGTTGGAAGTAAGAGGGGTAGATATCGGTGGGTATTTCTGACTGATTTGTTTTTATACGGTTATTATTATTGTGAAATAAAATGAATATTAACGATATATCTTCAATGTCAATTTTGTGACTAATGCCACGGTTTTCTTGAGAGTAATGATCATGTCTATTTTATTTACTAAGTCATTATTGAATTAAGTAAATTCTCAGATTGATATTTATTGTGCTCCTCCGAACAGCAGAGGAGCACGGTATTAATATTACGGCTCAATCGGCGTCAGATAATCCAGTCGTAGCGGCTCGGCCAGTAGATCGTTCATTTGCAATACAAACGACTGGAAATGCGGCAGGGCGATATGTTCGTCCAGGCCAGCCTGACCGCGCCAGGATTCACGCACATAAAATACATCTGGCGTGTCGCGTAACTGGAACAGCGCATACTCAATATTGCCCTCCTCCCGGCGCGTGGGCAGTAAGAGAGCCTGTAGCGCCTGTTTCAGGGCATCTATTTTCCCTGGTTTGGCTTTCAGTACTGCAATAATTGAAATCACTTCTGCATCAGACATGTTAAAACCCCTCCAGCACAATCTTGCCGACCGAGCGACCCGTTTCAATTTGCGCGTGAGCTTTTTGCAGATTCGCCGCAGTGATCGCGCCAAAATGTTCACCCAGCGTGGTATGGATAGTGTGGTCGTCGATCAACTGCGCCACACGGGTCAATAGCTGATGCTGGGCAATGATGTCGTGGGTGGTAAACATCGAACGGGTGAACATAAATTCCCAGTGCAGGGAAATACTTTTGGCCTTCAGCGGGCGGGCATCAAGGGTTTGCGGATCGTCAATCAGCGCCAGCTTTCCTTGCGGAGCGAGTGCGGCAATAATTTGTTGATAGTGCTGCTCGGTATTGTTCAGGCTGGCAACGTGCGTCACTTCCTTGATCCCTATCCGCGCCAGTTCTTCCGTCAACGGTTTGCTGTGGTCAATCACATGATGAGCGCCCGCTTCACGTACCCATTTTTGGCTTTCCGCACGCGATGCGGTACCGATGACGGTCATTTTGGTCAGCTTACTGGCCAGTTGCGTCAGAATAGAACCGACGCCGCCAGCCGCGCCAACAATCAATAACACATCATCTTCATTGCCATTTTCCTCAACGCCCAGACGGTCGAACAGCATTTCCCAGGCGGTGATGGCGGTCAGCGGCAGCGCCGCAGCAGAGGCGTTATCCAGCGATCGCGGTTTCAGCGCGGTGATTCGCTCATCAACCAACTGAAATTCACTGTTACTCCCCGCACGCCCCAGCGCTCCGGCGTACCAGACTTCATCGCCAGGTGCGAACAGGGTGACGGCTTCACCCACGGACTGCACCACACCAACGGCATCCCAGCCCAGTACGCGCGGCACATCGGCGTTAAAACCTTCGCGGACCTTGGTATCAACGGGGTTGACGGAAATGGCTTTCACTTCAACCAGCAGATCATGTCCGCTGGCGACCGGCATGGGCAGGTCAATCTCTTGTAAAAATTCAATGTTATTGCCGTCGGTCGCGGCGCGGGTAATGGCGATGGCTTTCATATTCTCTCCGGTCACAGGAATCAGTTGAATAATTCGATGGTAAACCGGTAGCAGAACGGGAAAAATAGCCCAACGGCGACAGGACTTATACTCGGGGAGTGAAAATGTTCCGGCTTGAAGATCTCACGTTGTTTGTCCGCGCCGCGGCGCTGAATAGTTTTAGTGATGCGGCACGCGAAGCCGGCGTTCAGCCTGCTCAGGTCAGTTCTGCTATCAAGCGCCTGGAGTCTACGTTGACTATCCGTCTGTTCGCTCGCTCCACGCGCAGCCTGCGCCTGACGCCGGAAGGCGAGATTTGGTTGCCCTATGCCCGCCAGATGCTGGACGTGATGCATGCCGGACTGCAAAAAATTCAGACCCCGGAAGATGAAGTTTCTGGCACGCTGCAAATCGCGGTTCCGTCCGATCTTGGGAGAAATTTGCTTCTGCCGGTCTTTCAATCTTTTCGACGCCGCTATCCTGCGCTGCGTTTGCGGATCTTTTTCTCCGATCAGGTGACGGATGTTTTTAAAGATCCTGTCGATGTCGCATTTCGTTATGGCAATACCGAAGATGCGTCATACATTGCGCTGCCCGTTGCGCCGGGTAATCGACGCGTGCTGGTGGCGTCACCGAATTGGGTTATACAAAACGGTGCGCCGCAGACCCCGGAAGATTTAGCGCAGCTGAACGCCATGACCTTTGTCTTACGTGGACGCCTGCACGACCGCTGGACCTTTACACACGGCGGCGAGGTCAGCAGCGTGCAGGTTAACGGCACGATTATGAGCGATGATGCCGAAGTGATCCGGCGGCTGGCGATTGCTGGTGAGGGGATTGCCTACAAGTCGTGGCTGGATGTTAGCGAGGATGTACGCGAAGGGCGATTGCAGCTGCTGATGACGGATTATCAGGGGGAGAAAGTCCCGCTGAATATGATTTGCCCGCATCGTAAGCAGCTTTCTACGGCAGTACGCTTGCTGCATGACGCCGTGAAGGCGCGATGTGAGATGCTGGCGCAGAGCTAAGATACGCTTTGCGCCAGTACATTACTGTGGTGTGACTTAGTCTTTTTTCGCTGCGTTAGCAAAGAAAATATCAGACTGAATGTCTTTGGTGCGGATGGTAAACAGCTGATTAGTTAGATCTTCCGTTAACTTCTCGGCATCGGCCATGATGCGCAGGTTGAAGTCATTCAGCATTTTATCTGCGGCAGGTTTATTGGTTTTCGCCATCTTCAGATATTCTGCTTCGACCTCTTTTTGCTCCTTCGCCACTTTATCTTCCCACGCTTTGTAGGCCTTTTTGACGATTGGCGCGAGCTTCGGATAATCGGTCATCGTCAGCGTCTGCAATTTACGATATTTCCAGTAGATGGATTGATCGTCAGCCTTATCTGTACCCATTGTATAGTTGGCCGGATATGCTTTCAGGCCGCTGTAATACGGAACAAAGGCGGTGAGATCGGCCATACCCAGACCAATGTAGGTGGTTTCACCGATCTCTTTTGGCAACCACGGACGTACCTGCATGACATGCGCCTCATAGGTGCGGAAGACGCTGACCGGACGCCATGGCTCTTTACCGTTCAGGCCATTGGTGTACGGGTCATGACTGGTGCCTTCATAGTGGCTACGCAGCACGGCTTTCACATCGTCCAGCGTCATTTTCTTCTCTGGCTTCATGAAGACCGGGAATTCACGTCCTTTGGCCATATCCTGATTTACGGAAGGATTGAACGTTTTCTGGATGGTCCATACGCGAGGATCGTTATACGTACGGTCACGCTCGTCATCACGGGTATAGGCTTTGGCGAAGTTGAATTTGCCATCTTTCGCCGGTTCGTACAGGCCTTTTTCCGTTGCGAATTGAATCAGATTTTTTGACGCCATCATATCCGGGTTTTTAGGATCGTAATCCTGTAGGCGGCCCTGATTACCGGTGGCGAAATATTGGTTATCAGGCAGGCGCTGCGCCATCCACTGGTGGCCGCTGCCGGTTTCCAGGTACCAAATCTCGTTATCGTCGACCACGGCAACGCCAAATCCTTCTCCAGCACCGACGGTTTCAACAATATGTCCCAGCAGCGCAACGGCCTCACGTGCGGTTTTGCTCTGCGACAGCAGAACATCCGGGATATCGTCTTCAGTGATCCCTTTATCCTCAACGTATGGGTCGGCGGCCAGCGCTTTTGGTGAAGCAAAAATAGACTCTGTCCCACTCACGCCGACGCCCAGTTCGTTAAATCCGGTTGCGCCGTGCAGTTGAGTTTTCCAGTTTGGGACGGTGGTATAACGCAGAGAGTTTTTCGGCAGTGGCCAGGTAAAATCATTCGCGCCATTATGTGCTTTGGTGCTGTATACCCCGGTCTGATTCTGTTTTGCCGGATGAATGACAAAATGCTGTGCTTTCAGGGCATCGCTGTCTGCGCTACGGGCGACCAACATGGAGCCGTCCGCTGATGCTTCATTGCCGACCAGCAGGGTCGTACAAGCAAAACCTGATGAAACAACCGCCAAATTTATTGAAAGTGCAATCAGGCACTTTTTAAAAGTAAACATTACGTATCCCTCATATGTACGCCAAAATACACCGGAAACATACCGTTTCCTGAAATGCGATAACGCCTGAACGCTCAGACATTACTCGCGAGAGAGATAAACGCCCCTGCCCACGTCTTCTCCAAATATTCATTCGTAGATTGAAGTCTTCTGGACAAAATAACATGTCCATTTCGCTTAATTATTACGCAACGAATATCCTGATATTCAGGATGTTTCCTGATTCGCGGTGAAGAATAGAATGGCTTATTAGTGGATTCAGTGACCTGTGTCGCGTAAGTTAATGATGACAAATGTGAATCCTGTGGCAGCACCGTGCTTTTGTTTCCGGATATGACGTTACCTTTTGCGGCAATACAGCGAGGGAACATTGGAACTGGCGAAAATCCATGCGCCCTTATACTCCTCCATAACCAGGCTCAGGCTGCGTCCGGTCTGCCGATAAAACCCGGGCAACGTATTGTTGATATCCGCTTCATCGGCCGTGTCGGCGAAGGTTTTGACAACTTGCATGGCCTGTAACACCCGTGCATCACGCTGTTGGGTGTAGCTGAAATAGATGTTCCTGCTGATGTCTGAGATATTACGCCCATACAGCTTACCGGTAATTGTCGATAATCCTTCCTGGTTGTACATCCGAAATGAAACCGTTCCAGCAAAGCGGTTGCTGCCAATATTCCATTCAACGTTTCCAACGCAATTTAGCGGCTTTTCGGCATAACGTGAATACCATAGCCAACTACCTGAACCGAGTAGGGTAACCAGGCCAATAGTGAGCAAGATTATTTGGCGTGTTTTTTTCATTGCCCGCGCATCCAGTAATAATGGGTAGTACAAAATGCGTGGGCATCAATCCGCGCATCTTTATCGCATACAAATGCTACCATCCTCTCTGCTTTGAGGTAGCCGGATAGAAATACGTGTTTGTTGTTTTCACAGAGTAAAGGATGAAGCTGCATCAGATTGAAATAGCCATGCTGGTCGTACTCATTTGGAGAGTAATAAATTTTGCAGTTTTGCCGCGAAGGGGTCTGCATGGAAACAGAGACAAACTTACTAAATGGCATAACCGGGCGAGTCTGATACCACACCAGCCAGATAACCAGAGTGGCGATAACAACACTAACGCTAAATAAAATGTTCCACCAGGAGATCTGCGTCGTTTGTTGTGGTGCGGTAAGAATTACCTTTGCAGGCGCGCGCTCCTCAATAACCGGTGACTGGGAAACGTCACTCTGAGGGTCCGTTATCACTTCTACCTGAGTGTTTTCATTCAATCTCAGCCCTCGCCGGGAAATAGTTTTCACCGTATCACGCGGTAGTCCCACTTCCGCCAGCGCATTACGTAACGTCAGAATTGCCTGGTAGAACGTGTTGGTGCTGGTGACATTATTTCTCTCTCCCCAACCCACTATCATCAACGTGTTCTGGGAAACAATGTCACTTGCGTGAGTAATTAAATAGAGAAAACAGAGCGAAGCTGGGAGCTGGAGTTGTATTGTGCGCCCGGTCTGACGATTGACCAGACTTTTGCTATCAGGATTAAATTCGACCAACTGATTGATAAGATACAATTGCCCAGCCCTCAGTAACCAAAACGTATCACAGCGTGTCCTTGCACACCCCTTAAATTTTACATCCAAATCGATAAGACGCCTCACTCTTTGTACATGATCGAAGATAAGAATTTCACTTAGGGGATAAAAACCCTTCAAATACAACAAGTTATTAACCTAATTTCTTAGGTTGGAATTAGCTAATGTTAAATAATGAGAATTCATTACAGTTTTATCTGGGTTATCATTATATTTATCCACAGAGCGACTAGGGTGATTAAGTTATCTGAATTGTGTAATTAACAAGTAACCTTTACATCGGTTATTTTTTAGCAAATAGTGCTTTTTTAAGATTTATCCTAGGATTTTAATTTATGCATAAAATTCCTAATGCCCAGATTGTTATTCTGAGATAAAACATAAAAAAACTTAGCGGTATGGCATTGCTTACCGTATGTACATATTAGCGCATCAAGAGTTTATTACATTTTTTTAGGGTTGCTGTTATTAACTGACAAGGAATGTCATGCGTGTCGGATTGACACATTTATTTACCGATGAAATATTTATGGAAAAATAACAGGAGTCATTTTTTATGAACAGATCCCCATCACAGAGTATTCGTTGCATAAGCTGTGAATTATCCTGTCAATTATTTCCGGATACTGCGGTACGCGCCAGGTACTGTCACCGTGCCGCTTTTGCGATCTGGCCGGAGGGAAATGGCTTTCTGCAAAGAGGAGTTATTGAAAAACTTCTACTTAATAATCAAAATCATTTGTCGCGCGGGTTTATTTTTGTGGATTTCTCCTTCCCAAACCTGCGCCTGTTCGCCGACCCGCAATGGGTTGACCGTCTGGCGTATAGCGGCATGCATATTGTTTTGATAGCGGACCGGAACCTGGCGCCGTTAGCCAACTACTGGCTGTCGAAAAGCAATAAAATACAAGGCATTATATATTCTGATGATGATGATGACGTACAGCATCAGAAAATGCGACGATTATTTACGGGTCATCTCGCTAACAGTAAACGTGGACGCTCACTCAACTATACAGAAATGATATTACTGAAGCGATTTGTCTCAGGGAAAAGTATTCAGCAAATTACCCAAATAGATAATATTGATATTAAGAAAATATATGTCTATAAGCTCCGGCTTGAAGATAAGTTGGGCCATAGTATTCATCAAATACTATCGAATATTTTATAACGCATTTCTGATTTTTATTATTTCACATCCTTGAGATGTGGTGGACGCTCTACGCCTGATAGCAGGAGGCTAATATGCCAAATCCCAAATCTTACTCTCGTATTGCCATCGCGGTTTCAGCCGCATTAACGTCTATGGTATTTTCAGCCCATGCAGCCTGGGTTGATGTTGATAGTCTTCCTTCCAGCGGTCTGGTTAGCAGTCTGCCCCCGGAATTGCAGGCAATAATCCCAGCGCAGGCCAATGCCAATTTCGCTAAAACCAGCGCCATGCCAAATTATGTTTATCAGTGGAGTGCTGGCACCATTCCCGTTTATGGTAATGGATTAACGTTGAATGGACCCGGTGCAGAAGCTTTTGAGCACTCTGTTACTGTTATTCAGAACAGCGCGACGGGTAGCCCGGGCGTTATTTTCGGTGACGATCTGACGATCCGCACCCAGTCGAAAAATGCCGCCAATAATGGAAAAGATGTTGACGGTATTCGCACGCACGGGGCCAATACGCCGGATAACCCGGTCTTTATCATCACCGGAGATCGCACCAGTATTTATGTGGATGGTCAGGATGGTGATGGTATTAACGCCGGTTATAACGCGATAGGCCAGGGCTGGATAGGCTCGGCTAAAATCTACGTCGGTGACGATCTGTACATCAAAACGACGGGTAACCAGGGGCGTGGTATCACCGCCAATGCCATGCGAGATGCGACGCTTGCCAAAAATACGATTGTTGTTGGCGATCGTGCGCACATTGTGACGACCGGCGACGGCTCTGAAGGCATTCGCTCCGGGCAGAGCGGTTCCTCGATCCTGCTTGGCAATGACGCCACCATTGAGACATCGGGTACCTCTTCCACGGGCATTTATGCCGCCTCATCTTCCAAAACGGAACTGGGCAATAACGCCACTATTACGGTTAACGGCGCGAGTGCGCATGCGGTCTATTCCACCAACGCGACCGTGAACCTGGGCGATAACGCGACGATTAGCGTGAACAGTTCTGGAAAAGCGGCTTCATACAGCAAAGCACCACGCGGACTGTTTGCGATCTCACGCGGGGCGATAAATCTGGCCGGTGGTGCCGCCATTACTATGGTGGGCGACCACAGTACTGAAAGCTATGCCATCAGCACCGAAACGGGCGGTACCGTAGACGGATCCACCGGTGGACGCTTTCTTATCGACGGCGATCTTCATGCTGCCGGAGCGATAGCCGCGACCAGTAGTTTGCCCCAGCAAAACAGTACGATTAAGCTCAACATGACCGATAATTCGTTATGGAACGGGGCGTCTTATATCACCAGCGCGACCGCCGGGACGGGGGTAATCTCTCTGCAAATGAGCGATGCGACCTGGAATATGACCAACAGCTCAACGCTGACCGACCTGACGTTGAACAGCGGGGCAGTGGTTAACTTTGGCCATGTTGACGGCGAACCGTGGCAGACGCTTACGATTAATGAAGATTTTACCGGGAATGGCGGCAAACTGGTTTTCAATACCGTCCTGAATGACGATGCCTCCGAAACCAATAAATTGACAGTGCTCGGTAACACGACGGGTAATGCCTTTGTGGCGGTGAACAACATTGGCGGTACCGGGGCGCAGACTGTTGAAGGTATTGAGATAATTGAGGTTGCTGGCAATTCTGACGGCACATTTGAAAAAGCGAGCCGTATTGTTGCCGGGGCGTACGACTATAACGTTGTGCAGAAGGGCAACAACTGGTATCTGACCAGCTTTATTCCTGCTCCGCCCGATCCGGTGGACCCTGTTGACCCTGATCCCGTAGACCCGGACCCGGTTGATCCCATCGACCCCGACCCCGTTGACCCGGATCCGGTGGATCCGATTATCCCTGATCCGGTTAACCCTGACCCGACCGATCCTGTAGACCCGGTTATTCCTGGACCGGAAGAGCCTCATGTTCCGCCGGTCACAGAGCAACAGTATCGTCCGGAGGCCGGCAGCTATCTGGCGAACAATTATGCCGCTAACACGCTGTTCATGACCCGACTGCATGATCGCCTGGGGGAAACTCAGTACGTTGACATGCTGACCGGTGAGAAAAAAGTTACCAGCCTGTGGATGCGTAACGTTGGCGCGCATACCCGCTTCAAAGACGGTAGTGGGCAGTTGAAAACCCAAAGTAACAGCTACGTCTTACAGTTAGGCGGCGATCTGGCGCAGTGGAGTAGCGACGGCCTCGACCGCTGGCATATTGGCGCGATGGCAGGTTATGCCAACAGCCAGAACCGCACGCAGTCCAGCCTGACCGGCTACCACTCTCGTGGTCAGGTCACCGGTTACAGTGTGGGGCTGTACGGCACCTGGTATGCCAATGACGCAGACAAGACCGGTACCTACGTGGATACCTGGGCGCTGTACAACTGGTTTGATAACAAAGTGATGGGCCAGGAGCAGGCGACGGAGAAATACAAATCCAGCGGTATCACCGCCTCGGTCGAAGCCGGTTATAGCTTTAAACTTGGCGAAAGCGAGCGCAACAGCTACTGGCTGCAACCGAAAGCGCAAGTGGTGTGGATGGACGTGCAGGCCGACAGCCATCGCGAAGCGAACGGGACCCGCGTGAAGGATGACACCGATGGCAACCTGATGACTCGTCTGGGCGTGAAAGCCTTTATCAACGGCCACAACGCCATCGACGACGGCAAATCTCGCGAGTTCCAGCCGTTTGTCGAAGCCAACTGGATCCATAACACGCAGACTGCCAGCGTGAAGATGGACGATGTGAGAAACGACATGCGCGGCACGAAGAATATCGGCGAGCTGAAAGTGGGTGTTGAAGGTCAAATCACTCCGCGCCTCAACGTATGGAGCAACGTGGCCCAACAGGTCGGCGACAAAGGCTACAGCGATACCCGCGGTATGCTCGGCATAAAATATAATTTCTGATGTAAGTGAGTAATGGAAAAGCCGCTGATTCACCGATCGGCGGCTTTATTTTTTGGAATCGTAGTCCGGGATAAGCGTTAGCGCCATCCGACATCAGGTTAACATGTAAGCGCTACTTACATGTTAACTCGCAATTCAATGGAGAGTCGCCAGCGTGCTCTCAATTCTTTTTAACTTCTGATTTGCTTCTTGCAGCTCATCCTGCAGCCGTTGTTCCTGTTCGCCGTAGACCATCAGGACGATACAACCATTCATCACTGGCAAACATAATAAATTCGCCTGTCGGGGATTGTGGTAGGTGTTTATTTGAAATGTGGCCGCCGTTTCAATCTGACTAATCGCGCAGCAGTCAACGTAGTATGCCAGAGATCAACACAGGATAAAGAAAGCTAAAAAGAGATGTGATTTAAGAAGAACTAACTTGAGGAACTTTGGCGGAAGATCACAGGAGTCTTATTTGGATTGTAAGTCATTGATTTTGATTAAATATAAATAAACATATCAATGACTTTATACACACTACTATACACATTGGACAGTAGTTGTCACTTGTTCAAAAGTGCACGAACCTTATCCGCAATCTCTGCCGGATTATCTTTATAGGTAATATAAAGCTTATCACTTAAGAGAGGCAAAGATGCAGCAACTATTGCTTCATCTGCTTCTTTTACAAGAGTAAGTAATTTTACTTCACCTTCAGCGATTTCTCTTGCAAGCACAGAATGCAATTCTTTCTTAGGCCAATGCTTATCTACAGAATTAGCCGAAAGAATAGCAATTACATATTTAGACTTTACAAGAGCTGAGTTAATTTTCTGGATTAATGAATCGCCCCAATTTATTTCGACATGATCTATGAATGTTGATATTTTTAATTTGGTTAATTCTTCGTAAATTGGAATTGCGATGGATGTTTTATCTTCGCTTGCATGACAAATAAATACATCATAAGTTTCAGTTTCTTTCATTGCTCTAAGTCCTTCTTTTGTTTTTAAAGGATCATGATGACTCATTTCAGCCATTAATTTAAGATATAATGGAAAGTCATCACCACGGATCATTTTTATAAAACTCAATCGGCCATAAATATGATTGCGAAAAATTGATATAGCATGCTCATTATTTGCTGCTTTAAAGCCTTTTTTATTAACAAATAATAATGCTGATGTTAACTTGTCTTCTCTCCATTTATGAACTAATGAACGAGTAACTCT
Source organism: Citrobacter sp. wls710 (assembly GCF_005281115.1). NCBI lineage: Bacteria > Pseudomonadati > Pseudomonadota > Gammaproteobacteria > Enterobacterales > Enterobacteriaceae > Citrobacter > Citrobacter sp. wls710. The sequence goes on along the minus strand of NZ_SZXD01000011.1, from coordinate 263,293 downwards.
AAGATATTTACGCTCGACATTTGCTTTTTCATTTACCACTAATCCAGTAACTTTTTGACGTTCATTTCTTTTCTGAACTCTGAATTTACTTGTATTTATGCTAAAGCCACTTTTCTCGATCACAGAGATAACAGCCTCACCCAATTCAAAATTATTCTCATTATCTAACGTTATGATTTCTCTGACTTGTTGTTGATTAAATGAAAAAGTAATATCATCTGCATATCTTGTGTATGTGATGTTTTTTCTACGTGCCAGTTGAGTTAGGTGTTTATCGAGCGATGCTGATGCTAAATTTGCCAGGATAGGGGAAGTGCAGGCTCCTTGAGGTAATTTCCCATCTTTAGTACATAATTGAGCTAATATACTCGCCGCAGGATGTGAGAAATTAAATGGCTTACTTTTAAATATTCCATACACTCTCGCGAAAGTGACTGAACCAAAATAATTTTCTAAATCTACATTAACAACATATTTTTTCTTTGTATGTTTTTCTGCATTTGTTAATATACTTTTATCCTTAATGAATCCATGCGCTGGTTTTTTGGGACGATAAAAGTACTCAATAATCGGCTTTAATTTCTCCTGCAGAATTGATAAACCCCCTTGAGGTGCGTTTATTATTCTACTTTTTCCATTTTTCTTTTTTATTTCAAAAGTTCTATAGTTATCTTTTTTATTATATAAAATAAATAATAATTGTCCGACCGGAACTTCTAAAAGATTGGCTACATCGTTAGCTGACGTAATTACAATGCTTTTGTTTTCAATTTTTTTGCATATTACATCAATGTCAATCTTTGAAGTAATGGGATGATTTTTGAGTTCTTTATTATCCCATTTCAAATTTTTTCCAGCTTGATAGGGCTGAGGCTCTAACTTAGGTAACTCCGGGATTGTCTCATTTTCTTCTTTATTTGCTGAACTGAGACTAAGCATCAGTAGCTTGTCATGTAAAGACACTCTCTACCTCGTCACTGTATTTATGGACTAAATTTACGGCTCCGCCCAATCACTTTATGCAAACTTTAGCCAATTAACAGTTACGTCAAGTAACTAACCGCTGATTGGTAGCGTGATGTACTAACATAAGATACTTCGAGGCGAAACAACCTCACAGATTTAAGGCAGAGCCGTATAGAAAAAATAACATAGTATGGTGGACGTATAAAGTATTTATCTCCTTCTTTGGAGAGAGTGCGTAACGAAATTTGACTGGAATATATTTTTTGCATTTAACTTTGCAGACTATTCATTTCGATAGTTTTCCATTTTATATCATTAAGTTAAGTGGTAATGAATTGACGCAGAGTTAACAGTCGATTCTTCATTATTGATGATTTTCTGCTCGCTATGGAGACGATCAGTCAGGCTGTAGTGAGAGTAAAAAGTTTTTTCAGGTTTTACTGTTCACACTGTTCACCTCTGGTTTTTTATCAATAATTTCATGGTGATACAGGGTGAATATACGGTGAAGGGTGAACAGTGGATTGTTCACCTTGTGGCAATGGCCAGAAAGGAAAAGACCGGCTGTTGCCGGTCTGAGTAAGGTTATGTTGCTGCGGGTTCGTCACACTTCGGCAGCCAGTCTCCGTAGCTTTCCTCTTTCAGCGACAGATTGGTTTGTATCCCCTGCTTGGTGTGCCGCTTCTCATAATTCAGGCCGTACTCTTTCAGCATCATGGGCAGCCCCAGCCCGAACATTTTCAGGCTGAGCACGTTCCTGTAGCCGTTAGCCTCCATATAGGCCAGATACGCGTGATAGAGATATTTACGATAATTACGCGGGATGATGCTGGCATTCCCCATAAACATCCCGTTGGTCTGCGGGAGCATTTCCAGATAGCCGCAAAAATCAAACGTCGGGTCTGCATCGCGCTTAATGCTGAGCGCCTCGTCGGAGTTCTGCTGCGACTGGAGCAGTGCGCGGGCGGTCATCGGGTCGCTGAATTTCTGCATAAGCTGGCGCACAATGACGGCCAGCTCGCGCGCAATTTTATCCCTGAGCTGCGGGTCGCGTTCCTCCGGGGCAATCTGCTCCGGGAAATGAATAATCACCCGGCGACGGGAGACGCCGCCGCTGCGGTCGGTGAAGCGCATCGGGTTATTGTTCACGGCCAGAATTACAGCCGGAATATGCGTTGAGTACGGATTCTGGTATTTCGGGTCAACCGAGACCGCATCGCCGCCGGTGATGGCCTTGAGTCCTGCGCCGTCACCGCTCCATTTTTCCTGGTCTGGCAGACGGATAAGCGAGAAGCCAATCAGGGAGGCACGCTTGCGCGGGTCTTCCAGTGTGTCGATATCGGCTGACGTGGCGTTATCTTCCCCGGCGAGCAGAGTCGCGATTTCGGCCAGAATACTTTTGCCGCTCCCGCCGGGACCGGTGACTTCGAGAAAGAGCTGCCAGTCGTAACGGTTCGCCAGCACCATAAACAGCGCAGCCAGAATCACGTCGCGTTTTTGTGGATTTTTACCGGCCGCACGGTCGAGCCAGCGCCAGAAGTTCGGCGCGTGAGTCTCCAGCGTTTCCCCTTCCACCGGCGGGGTAAAATCCACATCACACAGCGTGCGCAGCCAGTGCGATTTATGGTGCGGGCTGAATACGCCGCTTTGGGTATCGAGTACCCCGTTGCGAAAGCCAATCAGACGACGTGCCGGTGTATCCTGCTGCGGAATAATCAGTTTCAGGGTCTCCACCACCGAGGCAATTTTCCCGGACGAGAACGGGGCGCGCAGACGCTGGAATAAGTCAGCCACATTTCGTGAAAAAGTGGCGGCAGGGATATTTTTCCAGATGCCGTTTTCATAGCGGGACAGGAGCTGGCCGTTCGCATCCACCGCCAGCGCTTCGCCGTAATGCTCATGCACCCGCAGAGCCTTGTCGCTGGCGCTCATGGCGGTAAATTCCGCCTCGCTCATGGTATCAAACGGACTTTGCGCCGGTGGCCGGATGGCGTCATAAATGGCTTTCCGCGTGGCTTCCTCGCCGTGCTGCATAAACGCATCATTCCAGTCACCGAACACTGGCGGCAGGGCAACAACACCCTCACAGGCTTCTGCGGCCGCGGCGGCTTTTTTCTGGCCATCGCCGTTCAGGTCGCGGTCGGCTGCGAGGACAATCTGACAGGCCGGGTATTTGTGACGGGTAAGGCTCGCCAGAGAAAGGAGGTTTACGGAGGACAGCGCCACCATGACGGTTTCCCCGGTCAGATGATGCACGGTGAGCGCAGTTGCATAACCCTCCGCAATCCACAGGCGTTTTCCGGTCTGTTTCTGTCCTTCGATGATATGACATGCCCCTTTGACCTGCCCGCCTTTCAGGGTGCGTTTGAGACCGTCAGCATTGATAAGCTGAAGGTTAACCAGTGCACCGGTATCATCATACAGCGGGACAACCACATCCCCGGCGCGGAACGTCACGCCGCCGGTTTTATGTATGACGGTGAGCGTCAGACATTCCTGAGCGGGGAAACCCTTGCGGGTGAGGTAGGCGTTGCCGGTGGCCGGTCGGATTTTCTCCATGAGCCTGACGGCCAGCGCGACCGCCGTTTTGCGGTCGGCACTGGTTGCAGCCTCTGCGGCCGCAATCACTTCCGGGGCAACCGGCGGCAGGTTGCCGGTCACGGCGTTCACCTTCCGGGCGGCCTCAGACGGATTTACACCGAACACCTTTTCGACAAGCCTGAGTCCGTCACCCGAACCGCACCGGTTGCAGTACCACGTGCCGCGCCCCTCCAGGTCATCAAAGCGAAAGCGGTCGCTACAGGCATCACCGCCACAAATCGGGCAGGCCTGATGGCGGTTTTTAATCACTTTCACACCCAGCGCAGGGAGAATGTTCGGCCAGTGGCCGCACGCCTGTTTTACCGTTTCTGTTACGTTCATTTTCATCGTTGTTTTCTCCCTCAGTGCAGTACCGGCGACGTGATATGACGGGCGCAAAGCTCATCCATCACGGCCAGCCCGAGAAAGGACAGCGACGGCGAGGCTTTGAGTTGTCCGGCTTCCATTAAATCCTCCAGTAATGCACAGGCAATCTGGCGGCCTTTTTCCTCGCCGTGCTGGCGCAGGTAGAAGCCCTCCAGCTCGGCGGCAATGGCGCTTTCCAGCGCGTCGAGGGTGAGGTGCGGGTAGCGGTGCTGGCGTTCGCACAGGGTCAGCCATGCACAGGCCACGGCGCGACGATACAGCGCGGCGCGTAATACAGGCGGTAATGGATTTTTCATACGTTGCCCTCCCCGGTCAGCCACTGCTGATTGCAGCGTTCGACCACGCCGTCGAGCTGGGCGGTCATAAGGTAAATCACGGAGGTGAGCTGTAACTGCTGCGCAGGGTCACGACGAATGGTGGCGCAGTCCTGCACCTGCATCAGGTCGCCGACGAGCTGGCCGACATTGCGCATATGCTCCAGACATTCGAGGTCACGGGCGGTAATGGTGGTGTGTCTCATGCGCGCACCTCTGCAACCGGCAGACGGCCAGCGAATGAGAGGACGTAATCGCGAACGAGGGAACGACGTGCAGCGTGTTCATCACCGGCAACGGTGCGGAGCATGCAAATATGGGGTTTACGGTCTGCGCGACGAACGGCGGCAAACACAAAGACAAACTGCGGGTGTGACGGGGTGAGGGTCGTAGCCATAAGGGCAACCTCCATAGTTAGCTGGTTACAGCTACCACCGGAGTTCCTACGCTCATGGGTGGTAGCCCAGACGGGGGTAGGAATACCGGTAACTATGAGAACCGGCCAGCCCGAAGGCTGCCCCGCCTGAGCCACCATTACGCGATACCCACAATGGCGAAAAGGCCACTGTGTATTGAATGGGTGCATCAAGGCACAGACACAAAAAAAGACGCAAGGCGCGTCAGGTGTCGCCATAGTTAAACACGGGTTCCTACGCCCGGCTGCCGATTTTGCGACAGCGGGAAAACTATACCTGGAAACGGCGAAAAGAAGCAAGCCAGAAAAAGGGGCTGTTTGCTGAACGGTCATCATCATGCGTCATAGCCCCGGTTACGTTCGGCAATGCGATCCGCCATCCATGCAGTGATTTCAGACTGCGCCCACGCCACATTTTTTCCGCCGAGGGAGATTTGTTTCGGGAAGGCTTCCCGGCTGATGAGGTCGTAAATGGTCGAGCGGGACAGGCCGCACAGATGCATCACTTCGGGCAGACGGATAAAGCGCTCGTGAACGGTATCAGAAACCGGCATCAGCGGCGCGGCAGGGGCAGAAGACGGGGAAGAAAAAGCGGTGTGCATCGGGCTACCTCACAAAGTCCATACAGTGCCGGTCGTGTCCGTCCGGCTTCGGGTAGCTCCTTATTATGTCTATATTTTCCCTCAGGTCATGTGAGATTTTCGGGGAAACAAACATTGACTTTTCGCTATGGCAAACAAAGGCAAACGCTGGCAAACATATGCAAATCACTGCATTACAATGCAGCAATTTCTATTTCTTTTAGTTATATATTTTTCATTTTTAATCGATATAAAGTCTAGATGATATAGCCAGAGCAAAACAGGAGGGTGAACAGTGGTGAACAGACGGTGAACAGTCAGGCCTTCAACTGTTCACCCTTTAACTTACTGTATTATTTATCTTTTTATTTGAGGTGAACAGTGATGAATAGTTATAAGTAAAAAAACAAATGGTGAGTAAGCTCTTCCTGCAACCTTTCTCTGGCCAGCCTGATTTTAAGGTCTGTTTGTGCCAGCACTCTGACAACGGCAATGAATCGTGTTGTTGTGCAGGAGGCGTCAGAATCATTTCAGGTTGAACACACGGAGAACCTGAACATGAAACCCGAACTCATTATCAAAGCCATGCAGACCGTTATCAGTAAACAGGATGAAGGCGCGGAACAACGTATTGCCGGTGCGCTGGCCGCACTTAACGAAGCAAAAGACGCACACACGGCCAGCATGGGTAAACTCAGCGACATTGAGGCTTCCATTCAGCGTTGTGAGCAGGAGCGACAGACCGCCCTCAGTGAAAGTGCACAGGCCGAACAGGACTGGCGCAGCCGCTTTCGAACTCTGCGCGGCAACCTCACTCCTGAACTGAAAGCTGAACACAGTAAACGTATCGCCAGCCGCGAACTGGCTGATGAGTTCACCGGTCTGATTACCGAGCTGGAGAAAGACAAAAGCCACGCCATGCTTGGCGCATGCTCCTCCGGTACTACTTATATCAGCGCCCATGAAAAAGCGTTCACTACCTACGCCAACAGCGAGTGGAAGAAGGCGCTGGCCGGTATCAGCCCCGCACTGTTACGTGCCTTTCTGTTGCGTATACGGTCGCTGGAAATGAGCGGAGAAACCTCGCCGCGTGCGACCGTGACTCGTGAGCTGGGTGATGCCCTGAATCTGCAGTCAGCCCTGTATCATTTTGATATGGAGCAGGAGCCGGTCCTGTCCGTAACCGGCATGAATCGCCCGGTCATAACCGGGGTTGATATGGCGCTGTTAAGAAGCCCGGCCAGACGGATGAAGCTTGCCGCTGAACTGGCCGAAAAATCCCACGAACAGGCAGAGGGCTGAATCATGTTTCACTGCCCGTTCTGCAAAAAGACCGCGCACGTCCGTACCAGCCGGTATCTGTCGGAAAACGTCAAACAGCGTTATCACCAGTGTACCAATATCGAATGTTCGGCCACTTTCCGCACCATCGAGTCGGTTGACGGTGTGATACGTGCCGCACCGGAGAAAACCGACCCTGCCCCGGTGACGCCACCGCCGCCGCGTAAAGTACAGGGCTGCTACAGCTCGCCGTTCCGGCATTAATCAGGAGAGAGACTCGTGACCACTGTGACCATACAGCAGGCCTTTGAGGCCTGTCAGACGAACAAAAATACCTGGCTGAAACGTAAAGCCGAACTGGCAGACCTTGAACGGGAATACCGTGAACAGCTCCTTGCCGGTGACGAACAAATTCCGCGCAGAATGCAGGATTTACGCGACAATATCGATGTGAAAAAATGGGAGATTAATCAGGCCGCCGGTAGCTATATCCGCTCACATGAGGAGGTGCAGCATATCAGCATCCGCAACCGGCTCCATGACTTTATGCAGCAGCACGGCGCGGAGCTGGCCGCCACGCTGGCACCTGAGCTGATGGGATATCACGAACAGCTTCCCGCAGTAAAACAGAGCGCCATGCAGCACTCGGTTGATTATCTGCGTGAAGCCCTGTCGGTGTGGCTGGCCGCAGGTGAAAAAATTAATTATTCCGCGCAGGACAACGACATTTTAACGGCTATCGGATTCAGGCCTGATGCGGCTTCGCGGGATGATAATCGCCTGAAATTCACCCCGGCACAGAACCTGATTTACACCCGCCGACGTGCAGAACTGGCCGCACGGTAGCACGCGAAAAAATACGCGAAAATTCCGCTATTTTTTCCGAAAAAAGCCATGCATCCATAAGGTGCATGGTTTTGCATGCAAATCCCCGTATTTTATTTCCCCCACCACGCCAGTACCGGCGAGGCCTGAGCCGGTTCATGCACCTGCATGAAAACTACCCTATAAAGCGGGCAGGCGTGGCGGGGAGAGCATTGCGCGCAAGCTGGGTAATTTTAGTTTCGTACATTTCTTGGTGGCAGGTATACTTTGACCGCATTTGTCGGGCAACATGTATATTGTATAAATGGTTGTAAAAGATATAGTGTTTGCATTAGAAATGAATAAACCAGATGAGCAGATACCAGCATTATTGCAAAAAAGGACATTACCATGCAGATAATAAGTGGCGAAACTAATATAAATGATGTTGGCATAAAAAAGAGATTTAAAAATTGCGAGCCATTTCAGTGTATTGTTGAGCTAGCATGGAATGGATTTGATGCCAAAGCTCGGAATGTCACTGTTGAGGTGCGTAGAACTGATTTAGGCGGCCTGTCATCAGTTTATATTCTTGATGATGGTGATGGTATAGACTTTAATAACTTTGATTTGAACTTTAATAGATTTGATGATTCACTAAAAAAAGATAATATTGAATTACATGGTTCACAAGGAAGAGGAAGGCTTGCATTTCATAAGCTCAGTCGTCAAGCTATATGGTTTACTAAATATAACGATATAAATGCTAAAATAGAAATTGATGATGCTGATCTTAAAAATTATCAAGCTTATATTAATATTCCATATCAAGAGCAGCATACAACATTAATCGGACAAAAAAGTGGCACATGTGTCATGTTGAATCATTTTCATAATGATTTACCAAGTGATAATGAAATAATAAAAAGATTACAGAGTGAGTTTTGCTGTCACTTAGCACTGAACGAGCAGATAACGTTATCTTATAATGGGGTTGTTATAACGGCACCAGAACATGATTCTCACTCATTAGAAAAAGAATTTGATGGAAGTCCATTTTCAATCAAGGCTCTCCGATGGGATGAAAAACCCTCTAAAGAAAGATCGTATGTATATTTGGTAAATTCGCAGGGTAAAAAAGTTCACGAAGTTCCAAGTAAATTTAATCAGAAAAAAGATTTCTACCTTTCTATATTCGTCAGTTCTGACTGGGCTGATAATTTTAGTAATAAAGGCGATGATATATTTTCAGATGCTAAGTATAATGCTGACTCAAAAGTTTGGAAAGATGTCATAAAATTTGTTTGGGGATTATCAAAAAAGATATATGATGATTTCCTTCAAAAGAAAATTGACGAAACTTTAGAGCGTTATCAACAAGAGGGAGTATTCCCTTCTTATAGCGAATACTCAGATCCTAAATATGCTGAGTGGCGCTTGAATAATATCAAGGCTATCGTTCGTGATATATATATAGCCGAGCCAGCCATGCTCGATAATTTGAATACAAAACAAAGAAAGGTTTTTGTAAGGCTATTAGATAAACTATCTTCATCAAATAATAATGAGGATTTATTTAATATACTTGAAAGCGTTTTAGATTTGAGTAAAGAGGGTTTATCAAAACTTTCTAATCAATTAAGAATTACAAAACTCGATAATATAATTAGCGCGATTGAAGAACTACAAAAAAGAAGGCTTGTAGTGGATAAGCTTCGTTATTTAATGGATCATCATTATAAGGAAATAAGAGAGACTCCAGATCTTCAAAAAATAATTGAAAACAATACATGGTTGTTCGGTGAACGCTATGAAACTATCGGGGCTGAGGAAGATACATTTACCAAAATAGCCTTAGAATTAAGGAATAGTGTTAAACATATCAACGATATTGATGAAGATGATGTTGAGAATGAGGCAGAATTAGCTGGTTCAAAACGGCAGACAGATCTATTTTTAGCCAGAAAGTACCCGGCCCTTGATTCCAATGGTAACCCATATTACAAATGCATTATCATTGAGATAAAAAGACCAAGTATTTCATTAAATATAAAACATCTAAGACAGCTTGATGATTATGCGGCAATAATTCAAAGACATCCGGGGTTTAGTAGTCAAAATTTGCATTTTGAACTCATACTTATAGGTCGTAAAATATCTAAAGATAGTTTCGAAATAGAAAGTAGATTGAATTCACATATACAAAAAGGTGATATGGGATTAGTTGGGGATGATTCTAGGATGAAGCGCTACGTTAAAAACTGGTATACCATTTTTGATGGCTTCGAGCTCACTAATAGATTTATGCTTGATAAATTGAAATTAGAAAGAGATAGCTTAGAACTTGGTGAAATATGTTCGAAAGAAATTGTTTCAGAATTACAAGGTAACTTAAGTAAATAATATGCATATTGCATCGGTGAAATACTGATGCAATATGTTAGCATATAATAATTATATTATATCTGTTGTTAATAGGAGATCACTATACCATTGCAACATCATTTTTCGATTTTCAATATATTGTGCATGATTGTATGTTCCACGAATGCTGTTCTTATCTACATGTGCAAGCTGCATTTCAATCCACGCACTTGCAAATCCTTGTTCATGTAAGATCGTTGACATTGTGTGTCTGAATCCGTGACCTGTCGCACGTCCTTTGTAGCCCAGTAATTCAATAACCTGCGACACACTTTCTTTAGAGATTGGTTTACTACGATTATTTCTACCAATAAAAATGTAGGGATAATGGCCGGTAATAGGTTTGAGCTGCTTAAATAGCTCAATTACCTGAGTAGATAAAGGAACAATGTGAGGTCTACGCATTTTCATCCGTTCTGCTGGTATTTCCCATATACCTTTCTCAACGTCAACCTCATCCCATGTAGCAAAGCGCATCTCTTGGGTTCGTACACCGGTTAGCATGACGATTTTTGTCGCATTCTTAGTGATGATGCTGCCGGTATACGCTTCAAGATCCCGAATAAAATGAGGTAACTCTTCAGCGGATAAAAATGGATGATGCTTTTGCTTCGGAACGGCTAAAGCAATAGCCAAATCAGGCGCAGGATTGTATTCAGCGCGGCCAGTTATGATTGCGTAGCGATAAACCTCACCGCACCTCTGACGCACCTTACGTGTTTTCTCAAGTGCCCCACGCTTCTCTATTCGTCGCAATACTTCAAGCAGTTCTAACGGTTTGATTTCACTGATAGGGCGTTTACCAATGAACGGGAACACATCTTGTTCAAATGTCTTAATGATTTCTTCGCGATAGGCCACTGTCCAGCGGTCAGCTTTGTTGGTGTGCCATTCTCGACATATAGCTTCGAATGAGTTTTCAGTGGAGAGTTGCTGAGCCAGTTTCTGGGCTTTGCGTTCCTCAACCGGGTCAATGCCATTGGCAACTTGCTTACGAGCGGTCTCACGCTTCTCACGTGCTTCAGCTAGGCTCACAAGGTCGTAGCTACCAAATGACATTAACCGCGCTTTTCCGGCAAAGCGGAAACGGAAACGCCAGCCCTTCGATCCATCGGGATTGATAAGCAATGACAGGCCTTGCCCGTCGTTCAATGTGTATGGCTTGTCTTGGGGCTTTGCTCGTTTGATTTGTATATCTGTAAGTGCCATGTGTATAAGCCAAAAATGTGTATAAAAAATCTATACACATCACTATACATATTTTTCATGGATTCAGGGAGAACTTGTCGGACGGTTACGGATAAGTGATTTGCTATTGATGTTGAAAATAAAGGATTTTTAGACTTTCTCGGATAGCGGCGGAGGAATTTTGGCGGAAGATCACAGGAGTCGAACCTGCCCGGGAACGCTGGCGTCCCCAACTGGATTTGAAGTCCAGCCACCTCACCGGAGATGACGATCTTCCGCGCCTCGATTGCTACATGGAGGCGGGGCGCATTATAGCTACTTCCTCGGGTTTCCACACCCCCTCACTCACTTTTTTAACTTCCGTTTCTCCTTACCATGACCCCTTTCAAATAAATCTCTACAAAATCCATCACTTACAATTAGACATATTTTTAGACGCTACTCCGATCACAGAAAACAAGAATCGTAATTTGATAACGAGATATCGGAATACCCGCGCTCACAGGGATGGTTTACAAGAACTGTAACCGGTACCAGTGCGTGTGAAAGTGCCAACAAGGATGCGTAATGAAAAGTGAGATTCTGTCTGTTAAGGAGAAGATTGGTTACGGCATGGGCGATGCCGCCAGCCACATCATCTTCGATAACGTCATGTTATATATGATGTTCTTTTATACCGATATCTTTGGTATCCCGGCCGGATTTGTCGGCACGATGTTCTTACTGGCCCGCGCGCTGGATGCCATCTCAGACCCCTGCATGGGGCTGCTTGCTGACCGTACCCGTTCACGTTGGGGGAAGTTTCGTCCGTGGGTGCTGTTTGGCGCGCTGCCGTTTGGTCTGGTTTGTGTTCTCGCCTACAGCACGCCCGACTTCAGCCTGCACGGCAAAATGATTTATGCCGTCATCACCTATACGCTGTTAACCCTGCTTTATACCGTGGTGAATATCCCTTATTGCGCGCTGGGCGGCGTGATCACCAATGACCCGACGCAACGTATCTCCCTGCAATCGTGGCGCTTTGTGCTGGCGACGGCGGGCGGCATGCTCTCCACCGTCCTGATGATGCCGCTGGTAAAGCTGATTGGCGGTGAAAACAAAGCGCTGGGCTTCCAGGGAGGAATCGCAGTGCTCTCGGTTGTGGCGTTCCTGATGCTCGCATTCTGCTTCTTCACCACCAAAGAACGTGTTGAAGCGCCGCCAACCAACAATTCAATGCGTGAAGACCTGCGCGACATCTGGCAGAACGACCAGTGGCGTATTGTCGGCTTACTCACCATCCTCAACATTATGGCGGTCTGCATTCGCGGCGGCGCGATGATGTATTACGTTACCTGGATTTTGGGCACACCGGAAGTATTTGTCGCCTTCCTCACCACCTATTGTGTCGGCAACCTGATTGGCTCTGCGCTGGCAAAACCACTGACCGACTGGAAATGCAAAGTTAGAGTCTTCTGGTGGACGAACGCCCTGCTGGCCGTCATCAGCGTGGCGATGTTCTTCGTACCGATGCACGCCAACATCACCATGTTTGTCTTTATCTTCGTGATTGGCGTCCTGCATCAGCTCGTGACGCCAATCCAGTGGGTCATGATGTCCGACACCGTCGATTACGGGGAGTGGTGTAACGGCAAACGTCTGACGGGGATCAGCTTTGCGGGAACGTTGTTCGTGCTCAAACTGGGTCTGGCGCTTGGCGGGGCGCTGATCGGCTGGATGCTGGCAGGCGGTGGCTACGATGCCGCGGCGAAAACGCAAAACAGCGCCACCATCACCATCATCATTGCATTGTTCACCCTTATTCCGGCTATTTGTTACCTGCTGAGTGCTGTGATCGCCAAACGCTTCTACACCCTGAAAACCCCGTATCTGACTGAAATTATGCGTCAACTGGCACAGGGGGCACACCGTAATCAGCAGGATTTTACGACGAAAGAATTACAGAACTAAGGAACCGATTATGAAAATTAGCGACGGAAACTGGCTGATTCAGCCTGGTCTGAATGTGATTATTCCAATCCAGGTGTTCGAGGTTGAACAGCAAGGTAATGAGATGCTGGTCTACGTTGCGCCGCGTGACGTGCGTGAACGGACCTGGCAACTCGATACCCCGTTGTTCACGCTGCGCCTTTTCTCGCCGCAGGAAGGCGTGGTGGGTGTCCGGATGGAGCACTTCCAGGGTGCGCTGGATACCGGTCCGCATTACCCGCTGAACGTGCAGCAGGACGTAAAGGTTGAGATGCAGAACAACGCCGAGTTTGCCGAGCTGAAAAGCGGCAACTTGAGCGTGCGCGTCACCAAAGGCGAGCTCTGGTCGCTGGATTTCCTGCGCAACGGTGAACGTATTACCGGCAGCCAGTTGAAAAACAACGGCTATGTACAGGACGTCAACAGCGGACGCAATTACATGTTCGAGCGCCTGGATCTGGGCGTCGGTGAAACGGTGTACGGGCTGGGCGAGCGCTTTACCGCGCTGGTACGTAATGGGCAGACGGTAGAGACCTGGAACCGCGATGGCGGCACCAGTACCGAGCAGTCTTACAAGAATATCCCGTTCTATATCACCAACCGTGGCTACGGCGTGCTGGTGAACCATCCGCAGTGCGTGTCGTTTGAAATCGGTTCTGAGAAAGTGTCGAAAGTGCAGTTCAGCGTCGAAAGCGAGTATCTGGAATATTTCGTCATCGACGGCCCGACGCCGAAAGCGGTGCTGGATCGCTATACCCGCTTTACCGGTCGTCCGGCGCTGCCGCCAGCCTGGTCATTTGGCCTGTGGCTCACCACCTCGTTCACTACCAACTACGACGAAGCGACGGTAAACAGCTTTATCAACGGCATGGCGGAGCGCAACCTGCCGCTGCACGTTTTCCACTTCGACTGCTTCTGGATGAAGGCTTTCCAGTGGTGCGACTTTGAGTGGGACCCGCAGACCTTCCCGGACCCGGAAGGCATGATCCGCCGCCTGAAAGAAAAAGGCCTGAAGGTCTGCGTATGGATTAACCCGTACATCGGCCAGAAATCACCTGTTTTCAAGGAGCTGAAAGAGAAAGGTTATCTGCTCAAGCGCCCGGACGGTTCCGTCTGGCAGTGGGATAAATGGCAGCCGGGGCTGGCGATTTATGACTTCACCAACCCGGAAGCTTGCGAATGGTATGCCGATAAGCTGAAAGGCCTGGTAGAGATGGGCGTGGACTGCTTCAAAACTGATTTCGGCGAGCGTATTCCGACCGACGTGCGCTGGTTCAACGAGGCTGACCCGCAGAAAATGCACAACCACTACGCCTATATTTACAATGAGCTGGTGTGGAACGTGCTGAAAGAGACCGTCGGTGAAGAAGAGGCGGTGCTGTTCGCCCGTTCAGCCTCCGTGGGCGCACAACAGTTCCCGGTGCACTGGGGTGGCGACTGCTACGCCAACTATGAATCGATGGCCGAAAGCCTGCGCGGCGGCCTGTCCATTGGTCTCTCCGGCTTTGGCTTCTGGAGTCATGACATCGGCGGCTTCGAAAACACCGCCCCTGCGGACGTCTATAAGCGCTGGTGTGCATTCGGGCTGCTCTCCAGCCACAGCCGTCTGCATGGCAGCAAATCCTACCGTGTGCCATGGGCGTACGACGAAGAGTCCTGCGACGTGGTGCGTTACTTCACCGAAATGAAGTGCCGCATGATGCCGTACCTGTATCGCGAAGCAGCGCGCGCCAATGAGCTCGGAACGCCGATGATGCGCGCAATGATGCTGGAGTTCCCGGACGATCCTGCATGCGACTATCTCGACCGCCAGTATATGCTGGGTGACTCGGTAATGGTGGCACCAGTGTTTTCCGAAGTCGGTGACGTGCAGTTCTACCTGCCGGAAGGGCGTTGGACACATCTGTGGCACAACGACGAAATTCAGGGCAGCCGTTGGCATAAACAGCAGCACGATTTCCTGAGCCTGCCGGTATACGTGCGCGACAATACCTTACTGGCGCTGGGCAGTAATAACCAGAAACCGGACTACGCGTGGCATGAAGAGACCGCATTCCAGTTGTTCCATCTGCAAGAAGGTAGGGAAGCGGTCTGTGAAGTACCATCGATGGACGGCTCGGTTATCTTCACGCTGAAAGCGATACGCACGGGTAACAGCATTACCGTACAAGGTCGCGGTGAAGCGCATAACTGGACGTTGTGCCTGCGTAATATCCCGCAAGTTAGCAGCGTGAAGGGCGGTTCACATGCCAGCAACGAGTGGGGCGTAGTGGTGACCCCTGAAGGTGACGGGCTGACGATTACCCTGTAAATGTAGCCGACGTGGTGCCGGATGCATTTTATCCGGCCCACGATGCGAGCAGCGTTCCAGATCTGAAAATCAAAAATATTCTGACTTAAAAATTTACCTACCCATATTTGCGAGCGCTATCACTCTAATTCCCGTAAAAAATGTGATCTGCGCCGTAAATATCTCACTATTTCCCCGTTTTGTCTTATTTCTGTCCGGAATACAGGACACGATTTAGTATTGTTGGCGCATCGCAGTCCTCTTATATTTATCATCACGGATTACACGTGGAGCATAAACGCTTCTTTAGATATTTAATCTGGTGTGTGATAAGGGTAAATAATGCAAATGATTACCTCGCGACAAAACAGATTATTAAAATTCCTCCTGTCCCGGAAGGAATATGTCACGCTACTGAAAATTGCCGAATATTTGGCTGTTTCAGAGAAAACAGTCCAGCGCGATCTGCGGTTACTGGAACCATGGTTAGCGGAATGGAAAATAGCCATCGATAAGCGTACTGGCGCAGGCGTAATATTAAGCGCCGATAATATTACTGATCTGTTGTATCTGGATCAGTTATTAGGGAGCGAGGGGGATGATACTGACGGCATGATGAATAATTCGCGGCGCGTCAAAATAGCATCGCAATTATTAAGCGAAACGCCGCATGAAACGTCGATCAGTAAATTGTCTGAACGTTATTTCATCAGTAGCGCATCGATTGTTAACGATCTGAAAGTGATTGAATCCTGGATAGCGCCATTGGGGTTATCGCTGATCCGTAGCCAAAGCGGCACGCACATTGAAGGCAGCGAGAGCAGCGTGCGCCAGGCGATGGCATCGCTGATTAACGGTGTGATTAACCATAATGAACCCGGCAGCATGGTGTATTCGCGTCTTGATCCCGGCAGCTATAAAGCGTTGGTGCATTACTTCGGCGAGGAAGACGTTTTATTTGTCCAGACGCTGCTGCAGGAAATGGAGAACGACCTGTGTTGGTCATTGGGGGAGCCTTATTACGTCAATATCTTCACCCATATTTTGATCATGATGTACCGCATCACGCGCGGAAATGCGCTGCCGAGAAAAGATGAAAACATCACCTCATGCGACGAGAATATTTTTTCTATTGCCAGTCGTATGATTCAGCATATCGAAAAACGCATCGCTCACCCGCTGCCGGAAGACGAAGTCTGGTTTATCTATCAATACATTATCTCGTCCGGCGTGGTGATTGAAGAACATAATGATGTGAGCGTAATTGGTCATATGCACTCCAGCGACGAAGCGCGCTTAATTACTCATCGACTGATTGCCATCTTCGCCGAGATGGTCGACAGCGATCTCAGCCAGGATACTGCGCTGTATGACGGATTGCTGATCCATATTAAGCCGCTGATTAACCGCCTGAACTACCAGATCCGCATTCGTAATCCGCTGCTGGAGGATATTAAAGGCGAGTTGCAGGACGTCTGGCGTCTGACCCAATGTGCAGTGAATAGGGTATTTAGCGGTTGGGGAGAGCGGGCCGTTTCGGAAGATGAAGTGGGATACTTAACCGTCCATTTTCAGGCCGCAATGGAGCGCCAGATAGCGCGTAAGCGGGTGTTGTTAGTCTGCTCAACCGGGATTGGCACCTCGCATTTACTTAAAAGCCGCATTCTGCGCGCCTTTCCGGACTGGACGATTGTCGGCGTGGTGTCAGCTGGCAGTTTGCCCTCCGTACTGACGGACGATATTGAGCTGGTGGTATCGACCATTAATTTGCCCGCCATTGCTATGCCGGTCGTGTATGTCACCGCCTTTTTCAATGATGCGGATATTAAGCGGGTAACGGAAACGGTTATTACGGAAAAATTACATCGGGCGACGTCGCTGGTCGTTGAAAATTAATGTCTGAACTCCATGAGGTATGATTGATGGACATCACGAAAATTCTCAATACAAATCGCGTTATTTTGGATATGAAGGCTACGAACAAAACGGAGGCTATTGAGGAACTTACTGATATTCTGCAAAAGGATGGGGCAATTAGCTGTCGGGAAACATTTATCCAGGATGTCTGGCAGCGCGAGTCCGAAGGCTCGACCGGATTCGAAAATCATATTGCGATCCCCCACGGGAAATCCTCGGCGGTAGTTAATACCACCCTGGCAATTGGTCGTACCCGCCAGGATATTCCCTGGGAAACCCTGGACGGCAGCAATGTGCGCTGCATCATTCTGTTTGCCGTACGTCTTGAAGATCAAAACACGACCCATATTCGTCTGCTCTCGCAGGTTGCCGGCGCGCTAGCGGATGATGACATTATTGAACAACTCTTAGTTGAAAGTAGTCCACAAAAAATTATTGAGCTGTTTAGTCAATATGCTGAATCCAATGTCTGCTAAATAAAATGTGGAGCATGTTATGAATATTGTTTGTGTTGCCGCCTGTACGGCGGGTATTGCGCACACCTATATTGCCCGCGAAAAATTAATTAAAGGCGCTAAAGCGCTTGGGCATAATATAAAAGTTGAAACCCAGGGCACCATCGGAACGGAAAACGAACTGCTGGCAGATGATATTTCTGCCGCGGATGTTGTGATTCTTGCCGTCGATGTCAAAATAAAAGGGGAGGAACGATTCTCAAATAAACGTATTGTGCGAGTAAAAACCGAAATCGTCATAAAATCGCCCATTCAGTTTCTTGAAAAGGTCGAAAAATCATTAGTTAATACTAACCAGTAGCGATCCTCATTCTGGAGGGATTTCACATGAGTGAAAATAAAATTCCGCTATCTCAGGAAATAAAAAAACATTTATTAACGGGGATTTCGTGGATGATCCCGTTAATTGTAGCCGCCGGGATCTGTATTGCTCTCGGGCAAATACTTGGTGGCACTAACGTAGGCGAAAAAACAGGAACTATACCCTGGATGCTCAACCAGATTGGCGGCTGGGGGATGGGGTTAATCGTGCCGCTGATTAGCGCGGCGATTGCGTACTCCATTGCCGATCGCCCCGGATTCGCGCCGGGTCTGATTGTCGGCTTTGTCTGCGGCGAAATTCATACCGGTTTTATTGGTGGGATGCTGGGCGGCTTTCTGGTTGGCTATACCGTCCTGCTGCTTAAACGCTATATCCGTTTACCGCAGTCGATGCAGGGTCTGATGCCCATCATGGTGCTGCCCGTATTGAGCACCATCATCGGCGGGTTGCTGATGATGACGCTGATTGGCAAGCCGATAGCCTGGCTGCAGGACGCGCTAATTCATCTGCTGGAGTCCATGCAAGGCGGGTCACGTTTCCTGATGGGCGCCATTCTCGGTGCAATGGCGACGTTCGACTTCGGGGGGCCGGTGAATAAAACCATGTCGCTGTTCGCTGACGGCATGTTGGTCAGCGGCGTGTATGGTCCCGAAGCGGTGAAGTTTGTCGGTTCGATAATCCCTCCGTTCGGTATTACTCTCTCCTTCCTGCTCACGCGCCACAAGTACACCCGTGCGGAACGTGAGGCGCTGAAAGCGGCATTCCCGATGGGGATCTGCATGATAACCGAAGGGGTTATTCCGATTGCGGCGCGTGATCTGCTGCGCGTGGTGGGCTCCTGTGTGGTGGCCTCGGCGATAGCGGGTGGCCTGATTATGGTATGGGGTGTCGAAAGCCCGGTACCGCACGGCGGCATGTTTGTGGTTCCACTCTTTACGCATCCACTGCTGTTTTGCCTGGCGCTGGGGATCGGGACAGTGATTTGCGGCGTTATGCTCTCGCTGTGGAAGAAACCGGTAACCGAGCGTGACGAAGAGTTTGATGAGCTCAGCGATCAAAAGCTGAAAGACGAAGAGATCACCTTCACCCTGGAATAACCGGAGGTCGTATGTTTGCCGATATGAAAAGCATGGTGACGAAAGCCTGGCGCGGGCAGTATGCGCTGTTGGCTATCAACTGTATGAACCTGGAAAGCGCCCGTGCGGCGGTGCGGGTAGCAGAGAAACACCGTGCGCCCATCATTCTGAATCTGTATCAGGGGCACCTGGACCATTTTCCGGCACCGATAGCGGCGGCGGTGGTTAAAACGCTGGCAGAGGAAGCTTCGGTACCGATCGCGCTGGCGTTAGATCATGGAAAGGATCCTGTACGTATTCGCCAGGCTTTTCGCGCCGGATTCAGTGGGTTAATGATCGACGCCTCCGCCTTTGCCCTGGAAGAAAACATTCGCCAGACCCGGGCGGTGGTCGAGCTCGCAGCCAGCGTTTCTCTGTGCGTGGAAGGCGAGTTGGGCCACCTGGCCGACGCCCCGCGTTATGACCATGCCGCTAACGCTGATTTGATGACTCAGGCCGCTGACGTGGAGCCATTTATCCAACAGACCGGGATTGATTTACTGGCGGTGTCGGTCGGTACGGCGCACGGTATGTACGCGCCGGGTGTAACGCCAGCCATTGATTTCCAACGGCTGGAGGAAATCGCCCGTTTATCAACGGTGCCGCTGGCGCTGCATGGCGGTAGCGGGACGCCGTTTGACCAGCTACAGCGCTGCCCGACGTTCGGCGTTGCCAAGATTAACGTTGGCGCGGCGGTTTTCGAAGCCGGAAAGGCCGCGCTATTGCATACCCTATGTCGCGACACATCCTGCGAACTTGTTGATGCCCTGGCTCTGATGGAGCAGGCCTGCGAGGAAGCCATTATTCCGTATCTACAGGCCAGCGGCGCTATCGGCAAAGCCTGATTCATTTTCTGTAACGCCTTTTATGCCTCTGCGATGACGCACTGGCAGGGCTTTCTACACCCTGAAACTGGAGAATTAACATGTTAGTTTCGATGAAAGAATTACTGCAACCGACCCGTCAGCACGGTTTTGCCGTCGGCGCATTCAACGTGGCGGATAGCTGCTTTGTACGTGCAGTGGTAGAAGAAGCGGAAGCGACCAACACCCCGGCGATTATCTCCATTCACCCCAGCGAACATGATTTCCTCGGCGATGCGTTCTTTAGCTATGTGCGAGATATCACCCTGCGCAGCCCGGTTCCTTTTACTCTGCATCTGGACCACGGCGCTTCGGTTGAGCATGTCCTGCGGGCAATTCAGTGTGGGTTTACCTCGGTGATGATTGATGGCTCGCTGCTGCCGTATGAAGAGAACGTGGCGTTAACCCGTGAAGTGGTCAAGCTGGCGCATGCGGTGGGCGTTTCGGTTGAAGGCGAGCTGGGTACGATTGGCCAGACCGGAACGTCCGTGGAAGGCGGTGTGTCGAAGGTTACCTACACCGATCCCGCCCAGGCGCAGGATTTCATCGCACGTACCGGGGCCGATACGCTGGCAGTGGCGATTGGCACTGCGCACGGCATCTACCCGAAAGGGATGCAGCCAGAGCTGCAAATGAACATCCTGCGCGACATCGCCGGGCGGGTGGACATTCCACTGGTGCTGCATGGCGGTTCTGCGAACCCGGATGCGGAAATCGCTGAATCCGTCACGCTCGGCGTGGGCAAAATAAACATTTCCAGCGATATGAAATACGCCTACTTCCAGAAAGTCCGCGAAATCCTGGCAAAAGAGACCTGGTGGGACCCGAACGTCATCTACCCGGAAGCCATCAGCGCCGCGCGGGACGTGATTCGCCACAAAATGAAACTGTTTGGCTCAACTGGCAAAGCGTCACTTTACTAACGGCATGCAGGCGGGGTGGCCCGCCTCTTTCGCAACAAGGAAAAGTGCAATGAAGCGTTCACATATTAATTATGTCATCGATAAAGCGCATGCCATCGCCGAGACCTTTCGGGTCTGTCTGCCTGATTTTGCGTATTTAACGGTCGACGCCTGGCGACAACAGGACCACTCTTTGTGGCGTGAAGTGCGCGATCTCCAACTGGGCTGGGACGTTACTGACTTTGGGCGCGGGGATTTTGCGCAAACGGGACTGACGTTACTGACGTTGCGCAATGGTCTGATGGGGTCAGCCGATTACCCCAAACCGTATGCCGAAAAGATGCTGCAAATTCAGCAGGATCAACAAACACCGTGGCATTTTCATCGCCATAAGATGGAAGATATCGTTAACCGCGGCGGCGGCGATTTGTGTATGCAGCTGGCATGGTCCACGCCCGATGACGAATATGATACCCGGCGCATTGTTGATGTTAGCGTCGATGGTCAGCGGCGTACCGTTAAATCTGGTGATACGTTGGTGCTAAAACCGGGGCAGGGAGTGTGTCTGCCGCCGCGACTGTATCACCGTTTCTGGGCTGAGAAAGCCTTTGTTCTGGGCTGGGAAATCTCGATGGTCAATGACGACCAGCATGACAATCACTTCCTTGAACCGGGCGGTCGTTTCCCGACGATAGAAGAAGACGAGCCGGTGAAGTGGTTGTTATGCAGTGAATATAAGCGTTTATGAGCGGTAGGCCCGGTAAGCGAAGCGCCACCGGGCAATAATCACTGCGTAACGGGTGAGGCAACGTTACTACCTGATACCACACCCGCCTGCATGGTCTGCGTGACCTGCTGTTTCTCTGCATTCACCGCATGTAACTGACCGTTGACTGTGGGCTTGAGCGGAGTATCGGCCTGAATGTTGCCGCTGGCGGTGAGTTGAATGTTACCGTCGCCGGAAAGCGGCAGTGCTGGCCAGCCCCACTGTTGCAGGATGGTCATTGGCACGCCGCGCCCGTTCAGGCTGACCTGTGCCTGACGCTGAGGCAGTTGCGAAATGCTGGCGGTGGCCTCCAGCAGCCCTTTTTCTGTATAGGCGCTTAGTTCACTGATATTGATGGTACTGCCGTTCGCCGTTAGCGCCAGCGAAGGACGGCGCACGTCGGTGCGATTAAAGGTGGCAGCAGCGGCGTTGAGCGTGGCGTTACCGCTCCAGATCCCCCACTGGTTGTTCTGTACCAGCCCGAGGTTAGCGCCGTAACCGTCCAGTGCGGTGAGTTGCCACGGGAAGGCCGGGTCGATGTCGATCACCAGATTACGGCTGGCGCTGAATTTCTTCAGCGTCAGGCTGTTTAGCCAGGCTGGCAGAGGCTTCATCCATAGCTGTTTCCAGTTTTCCGGTAGCGTATATTCCAGGCCGGCAATCGCGGCATCGTCGAGAACCAGCGCTTTGTTGTTACGCATCCAGTTTCCGGATGTTCTGAGCATTCCCCCTTCCCAGCGGGTCGTGAACTGGCGCAGCGCAATGCCCTGCGGCGAGAACTCGGCGTTCAGAATCGGATCGAAGAAATGCAGTGAACCGTAGATAAACTCGCTGGCGTTCATCGACAGTTTTCCTTCCTGTGTTTGCCAGTCATCTTTGCTAAACGTCATGTTGCGCAAGCTCAGATCAAGGTCCGTGACCGCCCAGTCAGGACCTTGCAGACGGGCATCCGTCACTTCCAGACGACCAATTTGCAAGGATGGAATAGTGGTTAGCGGCGCAAAAAAGTCGGCCAGCGATTTGTCACTTTGCAGCCGGATATCGTTCAGGCGCAGATTCTCTACCACCCAGCTACCGTCGGTATTGCGCTGCGCTACGCCGGTTAATGCGCCACGCGCGACGTCTGCGCCAATATTACTTAGCGTCACCCGACCATGGTCAATGCTGCCTTCAATCAATACGTTGGTGGTTGGGACATCGTTCAGCGTCAATGAGCTGGCGCTGAGCTGAATTTGTGCTTTGCTGCCGAGAATTTTACCTGCCTCAGGGCTCCAGGGAATCACGCCGCCGTTCACGCGCTGGGCGCTCAGGTTCCACTCGCTGCCGGGGCTGTTGAGCGCCATATCCTGTAACTGCAGGCGATCGGCCTGGAACGGTAGCGGTGCGGTTTGCTGGGAAAGATTCAGCGTGCCGTTTTGCAAGAGGATAGTGTCTACGTGCCGCGGGTCGGTGATTTGGCGACTGCTCAGCCCAATATCGACCGTTTTAGCGACCAGCGTTGCGGGCTGGCCATCGCGACCAAAGGTGACGTTTTCCAGCAGAATATGGGAAGGGGAAGAAAACCGGTGATCGATAGCATCAAATGCCAGATGATAGCTGCTGTTCTCTGAGACCCAGGCGCTGACGTGCTCTGCGCCCCAACGGGTTTGCAGTAGAAAATAAAGGCCGAGAATCGCCACTGCACAGGCGATCAGCACGTAAAGAAGCAGCTTTCCAATAAATTTCATGGTCTTCCATCCCGCGAAGTGCACATAGTCAAGTTATGCACGATTTAGAGGCAATGCTCAAGGCAGGAATGGTGAAAGAGCGTTACAGCGGCGTTGATTCAGAGCCAACGCCGCATTTTGCTTATTGCTTCTCTGGTGGGCACACCAGATTCAGAACGATAGCGGTGATACCGCCTGCGGCAATGCCTGAGGAGAGCAGATTTTTCACCCAATCCGGGGCAAATTGCAGAATCAGCGGCTGCTGGGAGACGCCCAGGCCAACGGCCAGCGACAGCGCAATAATCAAAATAGCGCGGCGGTTCAGCGGCTCGCGAGAGACAATACGCACGCCAGATGCGGCGATAGTACCGAACATTACCAGGGTTGCGCCGCCCAGTACCGGTTCAGGAATATGCTGTACAAAACCGCTAACTGCCGGGAACAGACCCAATGCTATCAGCATCAGCGCCACCACAAAACCGACGTAACGACTGGCTACGCCCGTTAACTGAATGACCCCATTGTTCTGACCAAAACAAGAGTTCGGGAAGGTATTGAACACGGCGGAAACAAACGAGTTCAGACCGTTCGCCAGCACGCCGCCTTTCAGGCGTTTCATATACAGCGGACCAGAAACCGGCTGTTCGGAAACATCGGAGGTCGCCGTAATATCACCGATGGTTTCCAGCGACGTAATCATAAAGACCAGCATCAGCGGCAGCAGTAAGCTCCAGTCGATACCGAGGCCATAATACAGCGGCGTTGGTACCATGATTAGGTCCTGGCTTACCGGTGCGGTATTTTGCGGCAGCATGTCCATAAACCATGCCAGCAGGTAGCCTGCCGCCATCGCAATCACCAGGGACGCAACGCGCAGGTACGGGTTGCGTTGGCGGTTAAGCAGGATGATCAGCGCCAGCACAACGCCAGCCAGCAGTAAATTCTTCGGTGCGCCAAAGGTGTTATCGCTCATTGCGGCATAACCACCGCCAATCGACGTCAGACCCACCTGAATCAGCGACAGGCCGATAATCATCACCACCACGCCTGAGACCAACGGGGTAATAATCCGCCGCGCCAGATGCAGTACACGCGAGATTACCATTTCAGTACAGCTCGCCAACATCAGCGTACCGAACAGGGCCGCCATCATGGTTGGGACATCTGCGCCACCGGTTTTTAGCGCCGTGCCACCCATAATCAGCGGCGCAACAAAATTAAAGCTGGTGCCCTGAATAGATAACAGTCCGGAACCAACCGGCCCCCAGGCTTTGATCTGAATGATAGAAGCTACGCCGGAAGCGAACAGCGACATACTGATAATGTGTTGAGTATCCTGAGCCGGTAAACCGAGCGCCTGGCAAATTAACAGCGCCGGGGTGATCACCGCAACGAACATGGCCAGCAGGTGCTGACAGGCGGCAAACAGGGTCTGGGCTAGCGGGGGGCGATCTTCAAGACGGTAAATCAGTTCACTGTTGTGAGTCTGCGCAACCGGTTGCGCATTTGTTGACTCTACGGCGTTAACGGACATCAGAGGCAATCCCATGGTGGAAAAGCGGTGATTTTATCTGACCAGGGCGGAAAAGCAAACGTTTGCCAGCAGTTATTCTTAATATTTAAAACGGATAAACAAACTTTTTTATATAACTTTTCATCATTTTCTGCTTAAAATCCACCCCGAAAACTCAATAAGAGCTAAAAATCGGTCTGGAATGCATCGTGCGTGATTGTGCTAAACGCACTAATGGAGCTGTAAATGTTTTATCTCGATACGTTATCTACTCTGGTTGCGGCAACCCTTGTATTGCTGCTGGGACGTAAGCTCGTCCAGTCTGTCTCCTTCCTGAAAAAATACACCATTCCCGAACCTGTAGCCGGTGGATTGCTGGTGGCGATTGCGTTGCTGGTGCTGAAAAAAAGCATGGGCTGGGAAGTAAACTTCGATATGACCCTGCGCGATCCGCTGATGCTGGCGTTCTTCGCTACCATCGGCCTGAACGCTAATATCGCCAGCCTGCGCGCCGGTGGCCGCGTGGTGGGTATTTTTCTGATTGTCGTTGTGGGACTGCTGTTGATGCAGAACGCCATCGGTATCGGTATGGCGAGCCTGCTGGGCCTGGATCCGTTGATGGGCCTGATTGCAGGTTCGATAACGCTCTCTGGCGGACACGGAACCGGGGCTGCGTGGAGTAAGTTGTTTATTGAGCGCTACGGTTTTGCCAATGCGACTGAAGTCGCAATGGCTTGCGCAACGTTTGGCCTGGTTCTGGGCGGATTGATTGGCGGTCCAGTGGCGCGCTATCTGGTTAAACACTCCACCACGCCTGACGGTATGCCGGACGATCAGGCTGTGCCGACCGCGTTTGAAAAACCGGATGTGGGACGCATAATCACTTCGCTGGTGCTGATTGAAACTATCGCGCTGATCGCTATCTGTCTGACGGTGGGTAAAATCGTTGCGCAAATGCTGGTCGGAACGGTGCTCGAACTGCCGACCTTCGTCTGCGTGCTGTTTGTTGGTGTGATCCTCAGTAATGGCCTGGCGCTCATGGGCTTTTATCGGGTGTTTGAACGGGCGGTTTCAGTGCTGGGCAACGTGAGCCTGTCGCTGTTCCTGGCGATGGCGTTGATGAGCCTGAAACTGTGGGAACTGGCATCTCTGGCGCTGCCGATGCTGGCGATACTGGTTGTGCAGACGATTTTCATGGCGTTGTACGCGGTATTTGTTACCTGGCGCATGATGGGCAAGAACTATGATGCCGCTGTTTTGGCTGCCGGCCACTGCGGTTTTGGCCTGGGCGCGACGCCAACGGCGATTGCTAACATGCAGGCAATTACCGAACGCTTTGGGCCATCCCATATGGCGTTCCTGGTGGTGCCGATGGTGGGGGCGTTCTTTATTGATATCGTCAACGCGTTAGTGATTAAACTGTATCTGCTGCTGCCGATTTTTGCGCAATAACGGCTGTGCGGCGGAGTAACATCCGCCGCGATAAGTCGATTATGCGTTGGAGTAACGTTCGGTTTCCGGCATCCAGCGCTCTATCAGCGCGGCAGCCTGTTGCGGATAACGTTCGTGAATATGGCGGGCTATACGCTGAACTTCCGGAATAATAGCCTGATCGCGCAATAAATCCGCTACTTTGAATTCTGCCGTTCCGGTCTGGCGCGTACCTAACAGCTCGCCGGGTCCGCGGATCTCTAAATCTTTTTGTGCAATCACGAACCCGTCATTGCTGTCCCGCAGAACCTGCAGGCGTTTCTGCGCCGTTTTTGACAGCGGCGATTTGTAGAGCAGGACGCAGTGGGAAGCCACGGCGCCGCGGCCTACGCGGCCACGCAACTGGTGCAGCTGCGCCAGGCCTAATCGCTCCGGGTTTTCAATGATCATCAGGCTGGCGTTTGGCACGTCCACACCCACTTCAATCACCGTGGTGGCGACCAGCAGATGTAATTCACCCTGCTTAAAGGCGGCCATCACCGACTGCTTCTCGGCGGGCTTCATGCGCCCATGCACCAGACCAATATTCAACTCTGGTAAGGCAAGCTTAAGTTCTTCCCACGTGGCTTCTGCCGCCTGAGCTTCTAATAAATCAGACTCCTCGATTAACGTACAAACCCAGTACGCCTGACGCCCTTCGTGGGTACAGGCGTTGCGCACACGGTCAATGATGTCGCTACGGCGGGTGTCGGGGATAGCCACCGTGGTGACCGGCGTACGCCCTGGCGGCAGTTCGTCAATGACAGACGTGTCGAGATCGGCATAGGCGGTCATGGCCAGCGTACGCGGGATCGGGGTGGCGGTCATAATGAGCTGGTGTGGGTGGAAACCCTGCAGCTGGCCTTTCTCCCACAGCGCCAGACGCTGATGCACGCCAAAACGGTGCTGTTCGTCGATAATCACCAGCGCCAGCCCGTTGAACTGAACTTGTTCCTGGAAAATTGCGTGCGTGCCGACAATCATCTGTACCTGACCGCTGGCGATGGCTTCCTGCTGTGCCTGGCGTGCTTTACCTTTTTGCTTACCCGCCAGCCAACCCACTTCAACGCCCAAAGGTTCGAACCAGTTGCGGAAATTATTTGCGTGCTGTTCAGCCAGCAATTCAGTGGGGGCCATCAGCGCCACCTGCTTACCATGCGCAATCGCACGCAGGGCGGCAAGTGCTGCCACCAGCGTTTTACCGGAACCGACATCGCCCTGCACCAGGCGCATCATTGGGACATCCAGCGCCATATCGCGTTCAATTTCGGCAGTGACCCGAGCCTGTGCGCCGGTTGGCTTAAAGGGGAGCGCCGCCAGCAGTTGATCTTTCAGCCGATCGTCAGGACTCAGCGGTTGGGCGTGAAAACGTTGCGCTCCGGCGCGAAGCGCCAGCATGCTGAGATTGTGCGCCAGGAGTTCTTCCAGAATCAGGCGCCGCTGTGCCGGATGTTGCCCGGTTTCAAGATCGCTAAGCTGTAACGTCGGCGGCGGGCGGTGCAATGTGCGCAACGCTTCCGGCAGGCTCATCATGCCTTGCAATAACTCAGGAGGTAAAAGCTCGGCAATGGCGCAGGTATCGAGCAGATCCAGCGCCTGATCGGTCAGTTTGCGCAGCGTTGCCTGCTTAACGCCTTCCGTGGTCGGATATACCGGCGTGAGCGTTTCCTGCAGTTCCGGCGTGTTGAGATCGCCCTGTACACGGTATTCCGGATGGATCATTTCTGCGCCGTACTTGCCACGTTTAGCCTCGCCATAGGCCAGTACCCGACGCCCGGTGGCGAGGCTGTTTTTCATTGCTGCGCTGAAGTTGAAGAAGCGTATAGTGAGAATGCCGGAGCCATCGCTTATCTGGCAGGTCATCATCCGGCGGCCACCGAAAGTGATATTGCAGTTCAGCACTTCGCCTTCAACGGTGGCATAGACGCCCGGCAGCAGTTCACCAATGGGGTACAGATGAGTACGGTCTTCGTAGCGCAGAGGGAGGTGGAGCAGGAGGTCCTGCACGGTGTGCAAGCCAATTTTCGCCAGTTTACTGCTTTGTGCTGCGCCAACGCCCGTCAGAGAGTTGAGCGGGATGGCATCCAGTAAACGGCCTTTCATCGCGTTTATTTCGCAGACTGCATAGTGGCCCACCACGTTGCATCGGCTTCAATTTCGCCCTGCGTGTTTACGTGAGGGTAGGGAAGTCCTTTGCGCTTAGCGACATTCGCCAGCACCGGATAACCGCCTTCAAACAGCAAGCGCTGCTGCTCATCTTCCGGCAACATGCTGTTTTCGCGTCGGTACATGCCAGCATTTTGTCGCTGGCGCTGTGCTTCGTACAGAATCAGCGCAGAGGCAACCGAAACGTTCAGCGATTGCACCATGCCAATCATCGGAATGATGATGTCCTGGTCCGCCAGAGCGAGTGCTTCCTGAGTGATGCCGGTTTTTTCCTGGCCCATCAGGATGCAGGTCGGTCGCGTGTAATCAATTTCGCGGAAATCGACGGCTTTATCAGAGAGGTGGGTCGCCAGAACCTGCATGCCCTGGCTTTTTAACTGCGTGACCGCATCGCTAATGGTGGGGTGGGTCTTAACCTGCACCCAACTGTTACTGCCCGCGGCAGAAGAGGCCATGGTACGCATACGGCTACCCGGCCAGACGGCGTGGACTTCATGTACGCCGACTGCGTCTGCGGTACGAATGATCGCAGAAACGTTATGAGGTTTATGGACCTGCTCCATGCAGACGGTCAGATCGGGCTGACGCCTGGCAAGCATTTCGCAAATGCGCTCATAGCGTTTTGAGTTCATATCTCTAGTTTCGGTTGCGGGTGACTTTAATCACGTCCGGCATGACGTGGATTTTGCGCATAATATTCGCCAGATGCACGCGATCGCGAGCGGTCAGGCGAATAAAGGCGCTATAAACACGACCGTCTTTCTCTTCAGTATTCAGACTTTGAATATTGGAGGTCGTCGTGTTGATTGCCGCCGTCAGGTTCGCCAGAGCACCCTGGTGGTTAAACATATCCACCTTAATTTCGGTGATGAACTCCTGCTCTGTCTCTTTATCCCATTCCACCGCCATAAATTTCTCTGGCTCTTTCTGGTAGCCACGAATGTTACGGCAGGACTCATGGTGAATCACCAGACCTTTACCCGGACTGACGTGGGCAATGATCGGATCGCCAGGAATTGGACGACAGCATTTGGCAAAGGTGATCAGTACGCCGTCTGCGCCTTTGATCGGCAGATGACCATGACCAGATTGCGCAGGAACGTTCGCCGATGCTTCGCCCTGCTGAAGGTTTTTCGCAACCACCACGCTCATGGCGTTGCCCAGACCGATTTCCGCTAACAGATCGTCAAGCGTGGCGAGCTTCATACGCTCAAGCTCACGCTGGATACTTTTCTGCGGGATTTCAGCCAGTTTACGGCTACCACCCAGGGCATGGTTAAGCAGTCGACGCCCCAGACTGACGGAATCATCACGCTTAAGGTTTTTCAGCAGTTGGCGAATTTTTGCTCGCGCTTTCGAGTTGACGACGAAGTTGAGCCATGCCGCATTCGGCCGGGCGCCTGGTGCAGTAATGATTTCAACGGTCTGACCGCTAAACAGCGGTTGGGAAAGTGGATAAGGCTGTCTGTCGACACGTGCGCCAACGCAGGCATGACCGATATCGGTATGTACGGCGTAGGCGAAGTCGACAGGCGTCGCACCGGCAGGCAACTCGACAATGCGCCCTTCCGGTGTGAAAACATAAATCTCATCCGGGAAGAGATCAGATTTAACGCTTTCAATAAATTCAAACGAGCTACCGGCGCTTTGCTGCAGTTCCAGCAGGCTTTGCATCCAGCGTTGGGCGCGGATTTGTGCCGTGGTGCTGGTTTCGCCATGCTCTTTGTACGCCCAGTGTGCCGCGACCCCCATCTCCGCCATCTGGTCCATGTCTTCGGTACGAATTTGTACTTCAACAGGCACGCCGTGCGGGCCGATCATTGAGGTATGCAAAGACTGGTATCCGTTCGCTTTGGGAATGGCGATATAGTCTTTCACGCGGCCTGGACGCGGTTTGTACAGGCTGTGCATCTGACCGAGTACGCGATAGCAGGTATCGGAGTCATGAACGATGACGCGGAAAGCGTAAATGTCCATGATCGAGTGAAAACGCTGCTCTTTGAGTACCATTTTGCAGTAGATCGAGTACAGGTGTTTCTCGCGACCGCTTACGCGACACGGAATGCCTGCTTCCTGCAAACGCCCCTCGATCTCCGAGAGGATTTTTTGAATCATCTCTTTGCGGTTGCCGCGGGCGGCTTTTACCACTTCTTTAATCACGCGATAGCGGTTCGGGTACAGCGCTTCAAAACCCAGTTCTTCCAGCTCGGTTTTAATGTGATGAATACCTAAACGATGTGCCAGCGGACTGTAGATTTCGAGGGTTTCACGGGCGATGCGGCGGCGCTTATCGGGGCGTAATGAGCCCAGCGTGCGCATATTGTGGGTACGGTCGGCAAGTTTGATGAGAATGACGCGGATATCCTGCACCATCGCCATAATCATCTTGCGAAAGTTTTCAGCTTGCGCCTCTTTCTTATCGCGAAACTTAAGCTTATCAAGCTTAGATACCCCTTCTACCAGCTCTGCAACGCTTTTACCAAAAAGCTGTTCCATGTCCTGGTAGGTGGCTGGGGTATCTTCAATCACGTCATGTAGCAGCGCAGCCATCAGCGTTTCGTAGTCGAGTTTCATCTCGGCCAGAATGCAGGCTACCGCTACGGGGTGCGTGATATAAGGTTCACCGCTTGAACGTGTCTGGCCCTCGTGAGCGTCACGTGCAACGAGATACGCCTGCCGAAGACGCTTAATCTGGTCTTCCGGCAGGTAGTTTTGAATCAGCTGATTCAGGCTTTCAAACAGATACAAGGGCGACCCGCTTTGTGATTAACGACGACCTTCAGCAATAGCGGTAACGGCTTGTAATTCAGCGGCTTCCTGCTCTTGCTGTTCCTGGCGCTCACGCACGTCGAGGATCTGGTTGTTGATCAGACCCTCTTCGATTTCGCGCAGCGCGATAACGGTAGTTTTATCGTTTTCTTCCGGTACGAGCGGATCCTTTCCGCCTACCTGCATCTGACGAGCGCGACGCGCGGCGACCAGTACCAGGTCAAAACGGTTACCAATTTTCTCTACAGCGTCCTGAACAGTTACGCGTGCCATACTTAAAATGCTCCACAGGTGAAGAAATGACTGGGCATGATACTGAATGTGGGTTCAGTCTGCCAACAGTTTGCTGATTAAAGCGTCATGACGCTGCTTTTGGCGGCTCATGCGCAGACGTTCGGCGCGAATGATGGTTTTCAAATCGCCCAGGGCGGTATCGAAATCATCGTTCACAATAAGATAATCATATTCGGCGTAATGGCTCATTTCTGCAACAGCTTGCGCCATACGTTTTGCGATCACGTCTTCGCTATCCTGACCTCGACCACGAAGACGGCGGTCCAGCTCAATCTTAGATGGCGGCAAAATAAAAATACTGCGCGCATGCGGCATTTTTTGACGAATTTGCTGCGCACCTTGCCAATCGATATCTAAAAAGACGTCTACGCCGGATGCTAATACTTGCTCAATGGTCTCACGCGAGGTGCCGTAGTAATTACCGAAAACCTCAGCGTGTTCCAGGAACGCGTCTCTGCCAATCATGGCTCTGAATTCGTCATGGTTCACAAAGAAATAGTGTTCACCGTGCACTTCCCCCGGGCGCGGTGCGCGCGTGGTGTGCGAAACAGAAACCTGGGTGTCATACAACGGTTGGGTCTTTAATAAAGCCTGAATCAGGCTGGATTTACCCGCGCCACTGGGGGCAGAAACAATATAAAGCGTGCCTTGAGCCATGAGTATCTTAATGTATGTGATTGTCGAAAGAGAGCCTACATACGGGCTTATTATACACGTAGCCGCTATGTGACGTAGCCTTTGTCACACTTTTTGCGCATGTTTATTGCGTTTTGCGTGCCCGTTTCCCGTTTTACCGGCAATTTGCAGCAATACGTCAAAATGTCAGGAAGGCTGCTCGCAGGATGAATTTTTGTCGCTCTGTTTCGGTTGCACTCCGCGCTATACCTGCCGGGAAGCACATTGGTTAACGGAGGCAATATGGGGCGATGGAAATGCCTTGGCATAGTTTTACTGGTCTGGAATTTGCCTGTCTGGGCGGTATGCCCGGTCTGGTCTCCAGCCCGGGCAGGCGAGGAAATTTCACGATTACAGCAGCAGATAACACGGTGGAATGACAGTTACTGGAAACAGGGTGTCAGCACCGTTGATGACGGCGTTTATGACCAGCTCAATGCGCAACTCATCCAATGGCAGCGCTGTTTTGGCGATGAGGCTCCACCAGACCTGTCTGCGCCCCCAATAAGTGGCACAGTCCCGCATCCAGTGCCTCACACGGGGGTCCGTAAGCTGGCAGATAAGCAAGCGTTACAGCAATGGATGCGTGTGCGCAGCGATCTCTGGGTACAACCAAAGGTCGACGGCGTGGCGGTAACGCTGGTCTATCGCAATGGCAATCTGGTAAGAGCGATTAGCCGAGGTAATGGCCTGAAAGGTGAAGACTGGACGCAAAAGATTCTTCAGATCCCTTCCGTACCACACACAACCAAAGGTCTGCTGGCGAACAGTACGTTGCAGGGCGAGATTTTTTTACAGCAGGAAGGGCATATCCAGCAACAGAGCGGGGGAATGAACGCACGTTCAAAGGTCGCTGGAATGATGATGCGCCAGAGCAACCCGGAATTGTTACGCTCGTTGGCTATTTTTATCTGGGCCTGGCCTGATGGTCCGGCGGTCATGTCGGAAAGGCTGGAACAACTCACTTCTGCCGGGTTCAGTTTCACGCAACGCTATACCCAGCCCGTGAAAAATGCGGACGATGTCGAGCATGCCCGTGCCCGGTGGTGGACTTCGGCACTCCCTTTTGTGACGGATGGCGTCGTGGTGCGATCGGGGAAAGAACCGCAAGCGCGATACTGGTTACCCGGGCAGGGAGACTGGCTGGCGGCGTGGAAATATCCGCCCGTGGCTCAGGTATCCGAGGTCACAGATATTCAGTTTTCAGTCGGTAAAAGTGGGAAAATTGCCGTAGTCGCGCTGCTGGCACCCGTCATGCTGGATGATAAGCGCGTGCAACGCGTGAATATTGGCTCTGTACGTCGCTGGAATGAATGGGATATCGCGCCTGGAGATCGGATCCTGATAAGCCTGGCCGGACAGGGGATCCCTCGTATCGACGAAGTGGTCTGGCGCAGCACTCAACGCACTAAGCCAGCGCCGCCTGAGGGGCGCTTCAATTCAATGACCTGCTTTTATGCCACGCCGGCGTGTTATGAGCAGTTTATTGCCAGACTGGTTTGGCTGGGCGCGAAAGAAGTGCTGGAATTAGAAGGTATTGGTGAAGCAGGATGGCGTGACCTTCATCAGGCGTATCACTTTGAACATATCTTTTCCTGGCTCGGATTAACTCAGGAGCAGCTCCAGTCCACATTAGGCGTAAGCAAAGGGGAGAAGATGTGGCATCAGTTCAACCTGTCGCGCCATCTTCCATTCACACGTTGGGTTATTGCCATGGGAATACCGTTAACACAGGCAACCCTGAATGCCAGTCGGGATGCTTCGTGGCAACAATTGCAGGACCGTGATGAGCAAAGCTGGCGGCAGCTCCCTTTAATGGGGGAACGCCGGGCACGACAGATCATTCAGTGGCTGGAGACCAGGGAGGTCATAGCGCTGAGCAACTGGCTGGCTGCTCAGCGTATTACGGGCTTTATGCCTTAATGGCCTTCATGCCGATAATAAAATACTGGCAGGCCCAACTTCAGGCGCAGCGCCAGTAACCGGGCGGTAAAGCCGAAGAGTAGGGTAGAGATAACCACCACATCGTGGCTGGAGACGTAATGTTGCAGCACGATGTAAAGCACGGCAGCGGCAAAAGAAACTCCAGCATACAGTTCTTTCTGGAACACTAATGGAATGCGTTTGCAGAACATGTCGCGTAACACGCCACCGAAGACGCCGGTAGTGACCGCAGCGACCACGGCGATAATCGGCCCGTGGCCCATATCCAGTGCCACCTGTGCGCCAATAATAGAAAAGACCACCAGGCCCAGCGCATCCAATACAAGGAATATTTTACGAAGGTAGGGCATGACAGGAGCGATAATGGTGGTGAGTACCGCAGCGGCCGCCACGATAATGACGTATTCAGGATGCTTTACCCAGCCAAGCGGATAGTGGCCGAGAAGAATGTCGCGTACCGAACCACCGCCGATGGCGGTCGCAGTGGCAATAATAATAACGCCAAATGTATCCATACGGCGACGCCCCGCCGCAAGAGCGCCTGTCATGGCTTCGGCAGTAATACCAATTAAATATAAAACGTGTAACAGCATGTATTCCCCCTGATGTGCTGGGGGCTAAGGTTATCGATTTGTGCGCATTGTCACGATTGAGATTTTCTAAGGTGAAACGATTTTAATAACTACAGCTAATGTGAATATGTCAGAAATGCGTTATGGCATGCTGTTTAAAATGTGGTGGATGATAATAAACGATGAGAAAATGTAATTCGAAGTAAAGGAGCGGAAGCGAAACGCCGGGAAAAATACGTAGTCCCGCCGTTTACTGGCGGGCTACGTTGAGTAATGGCTTACTCGATGTTCTGAATCTGCTCGCGCATTTGCTCGATCAAAACTTTCAGTTCAATTGCGGAGTTAGTCACCTCAGCATTGATAGACTTGGATGCCAGGGTGTTCGACTCACGGTTGAATTCCTGCATCATGAAGTCCAGACGACGGCCAACCGCCTCTTTTTTCTTCAGAATGTTGTAGGTTTCTTTGACGTGAGCTTCCAGGCGATCCAGTTCTTCAGCCACATCGATACGCTGTGCCATCAGCACCAGCTCTTGCTCAAGACGGTTATTTTCCAGTTGCACCTGTGCGTCTTCCAGTTTGGCTACCAGACGCTCGCGCTGCCATTGCAGAATTTCCGGCATGTGCGCACGTACCTTCGTCACTTCAGCGCTGACGCCTTCCAGACGCTGCTCGATCAACGCTTTCAGCGCCTGACCTTCGGTTTCACGCGCAACGATAAAGTCATCCAGCGTACCGTCAAGCGCAGCGAGGATTTCGGCGGCGATGGCATCCAGGTCTTGCTCCTGCGCTGCCATTACCCCTGGCCAACGAAGGATATCAACCGGATTAATTTCACCTTCATCACTCTGCATTTTGACCCAGTTAGCAGCGCTCACGAGCTGTTTAGCGAGCTTTTCATTCAGGATCAGCTCGCCTTGCGCGCTGGCATCCGGCTCAAAACGCAGTGTACATTCGATTTTACCGCGCGTCAGACGCGAGCGAATGCGTTCGCGAACCACGGGTTCGAGACTACGGAACTGTTCCGGCAGGCGAAAATAAGTTTCCAGATAACGCTGGTTTACCGAGCGCATTTCCCAGGTTGCGCTACCCCATTCACCCTTGATTTCACGCCGGGCGTAGGCGGTCATGCTGCGGATCATAGACGTTCCTGTTTTTAAAGATGAGATGGGAGGATTATAGCCATCCACGTCTTGTCAGGATAGGAATAACCGTCGGAAGTCCGTATAATGCGCAGCCACATTCGTTTCAAGCCGGAGATTTTATCATGCGTCCAGCAGGTCGTAGTGCCAATCAGGTGCGTCCCGTTACCCTGACCCGTAATTATACAAAACACGCTGAAGGCTCCGTGCTGGTCGAATTTGGTGATACCAAAGTGCTGTGTACCGCTTCTATTGATGAAGGCGTCCCACGTTTTTTGAAAGGTCAGGGCCAGGGCTGGATCACCGCAGAATATGGCATGCTGCCACGCGCCACGCACACCCGTAACGCCCGTGAAGCGGCGAAAGGTAAGCAGGGCGGCCGTACCATGGAAATCCAGCGCCTGATCGCTCGTGCGCTGCGCGCCGCCGTTGACCTGAAGACGCTCGGTGAATTCACTATTACGCTGGACTGTGATGTTATTCAGGCAGATGGCGGTACGCGTACTGCATCGATTACTGGCGCATGCGTTGCGTTGGCGGATGCGCTGAACAAGCTGGTGGCGAGCGGTAAGCTGAAAACTAACCCGATGAAAGGGATGGTTGCCGCGGTTTCCGTGGGGATTGTCAATGGTGAAGCGCTCTGTGATCTCGAGTACGTTGAGGATTCAGCGGCAGAAACTGACATGAACGTGGTGATGACTGAAGACGGTCGAATTATTGAAGTGCAGGGCACGGCGGAAGGCGAGCCGTTCAGCCATGAAGAACTTCTCACCCTACTGGCCTTGGCCCGAGGGGGAATCGAATCCATTGTAGCGACGCAGAAGGCGGCGTTAGAAAATTGATTTTAAAGGCGACTGAAGAGTCGCCTTTTTTTTGTCTGTAATAAAGTGAGATGAGGAGCGAATCCATGAAACCGTATCAGCGCCAGTTTATTGAGTTTGCGCTTAGCAAGCAGGTACTAAAGTTTGGCGAGTTTACGCTGAAATCCGGGCGCAAAAGCCCCTATTTCTTCAACGCCGGGCTGTTTAATACCGGGCGCGATCTGGCACTGCTAGGCCGTTTTTATGCTGAAGCGCTGGTGGATTCCGGCATCGAGTTCGATTTGCTGTTTGGCCCAGCCTACAAAGGTATTCCGATTGCGACCACCACCGCCGTTGCGCTGGCGGAACACCACGATAAAGATTTACCGTACTGCTTTAACCGTAAAGAGGCGAAGACCCATGGCGAAGGCGGTAATCTGGTAGGTAGCGCACTTGAGGGGCGTGTCATGCTGGTAGATGATGTTATCACCGCAGGTACGGCTATTCGTGAGTCGATGGAGATTATTCAGGCTAATGGCGCTACGCTTGCTGGGGTATTGATTTGTCTCGATCGTCAGGAGCGTGGTCGGGGCGAGATTTCGGCGATTCAGGAAGTAGAGCGTGATTATGGTTGCAAGGTGATTTCTATCATTACCCTGAAAGACCTGATTGCGTATCTGGAAGAGAAGCCTGAAATGGCAGAACACCTGGTAGCCGTGCGGGCATATCGCGAAGCATATGGCGTATAAAAAGTGTAGATGCCACTGCGCGTATCCGGCCTACGGGTTACGTAGGCCGGACAAAACGAAGCCGCTACTGCAATTGAGCAGCAACCAGCGGCCAGCGGGTGTCAAAATCATCCGTTGGACGATATTTAAATTCGCTACGTACAAACCGGGACAACATACCTTCGCAGAAAGCCAGTAACTGGCTGGCCAGCAGCGTTTCATCCACGGTGTAACCTTCACCTTCACGCATTCTTTTTTCGCGCAGAACCTGGCGCAGCTGGGCCTCAATACGTTCGAAAAGCTGGTTAATGCGGCCTTGCAGACGATCCTGTTCAAACATGAGCGCATGCCCGGTCAGAATGCGCGTCAGACCGGGGTTACGTTCACCGAAGCCTAAAATCAGCAGAACGATCAGACGCAGACGTGCGCTGGTGTCTTTTTCGTCTTTTAAGATCAGATTGATACGGGTAATCAGACTATCTTCGATAAACTCAATTAGACTATCGAACATGCGGGTCTTGCTGGGAAAATGGCGATACAAGGCCGCTTCGGAAACGCCTACAGAGGCTGCCAGTTTCGCTGTCGTGATGCGTTGGCTTCCATCGCTGGACTCAAGCATCAGTGCCAGAGACTGAAGTATTTCTTCGCGACGATTCCTTTTCGCAGTTTGCTTTTCTACCATGTTACAAAATACCCCTGAAAATAAGCTCTTGCCAGGCAGGCATCCACACAGCGACCGCAAACGGCTGTTTGCGGTGTGTTATTGCGTTATTACGCTGTGGGATACTTTTCTGCGGGTTACTTGCGCCCGGAATGGCCGAAGCCACCTTCGCCACGATCGGTGGCTTCAAACTCTTCCACCAGATTAAATTCAGCCTGCACGACCGGTACAAATACCATCTGTGCGATACGTTCGCCCGGTTCAATCGTGAAGCTGTCCTGACCACGGTTCCAGATAGACACCATCAATTGTCCTTGATAGTCGGAATCAATCAGACCGACCAGGTTGCCCAGTACGATGCCATGCTTATGACCCAGCCCGGAACGTGGCAACATCACCGCCGCCAGAGAGGGATCGGCAATATGGATGGCTAACCCGGTTGGCACCAGCGTAGTTGCACCCGGTGCCAGCTCTACGGCGTCATCAAGACAAGCACGCAGGTCAAGTCCGGCAGAGCCAGAAGTGGCGTACGTTGGGAGCGGAAATTGTTGCCCTACGCGCGGGTCCAGAATCTTAACGTCGATTTTTTTCATCATAACGGGTCACGATCTCGTCGAGTAATAATTGGCCCAGGAGTTCTTTACGCTCAAGCGGTAAGACTTTGTCTCCATCCTGCCAAAAAAGGTGTAATGCGTTGCTGTCGCTGTTAAATCCTTGATTTGATAACGAAACGTCGTTCGCACAGATCACATCAAGGTTTTTGCGGATGCGTTTTTGCCGGGCATATTCTTCCACATTATTTGTTTCGGCGGCAAACCCAACGACAAAAGGACGATTAGCATCCAGTGCGGCAACACCGGCGATAATATCCGGGTTTTTGACCATTTTTACTGTTAATTCATCACCCTGCGTCGCTTGTTTTTTGATTTTTTCGGGGGCGACGGTCTCGGCGCGATAATCAGCGACTGCGGCGCAGCCGATAAAGATATGCTGTTGTTGCACCGCAGATTGCACGGCGGCTTCCATCTCCAGTGCGGTCATCACATCAATGCGCTGCACAAATGGCGGTGTGGGTAACGAAACAGGTCCCGACACCAGCGTGACGTTTGCCCCGCGTTTTGCGGCAGCGGCTGCGATCGCAAACCCCATCTTCCCGGAACTGTGATTGGAAATGTAACGCACGGGATCCAGCGGTTCACGCGTCGGGCCCGCCGTAATCATGATGTTGAGATGTTGCAGATCGTTGACAGGCGAGAAATGTTCTGCGGCCATATCGACAATCGTCAACGGATCCAGCATGCGGCCAGGACCGACATCGCCACATGCCTGGCTACCACTGTCAGGGCCCCAAATGAGCAAACCTCGCGAGGCAAGAATGCCCAGATTGTGCTGGGTCGCGGCAGCACGGTACATCTGCTGGTTCATGGCTGGCAGCACAGCAACAGGAGCAGGCGTTGCCAGACAGATCGTTGAAACCAAATCGTTAGCCATACCTGCGGCGACGCGGGCAATCAGGTCTGCCGTAGCAGGGGCCAGGATAACCAGGTCGGCCCATTTCCCCAGCTCAATGTGGCCCATCGCGGCTTCGGCCGCGGGGTCAAGCAGGCTGTCGGAAACGGGATAACCCGAAACCGCTTGTAAGCTCAGGGGAGTAATAAACGCTTTTGCCGCTTCGGTCATCGCCACGCGGACGTCAGCGCCGCGTTCCCGCAAACGACGCACCAGTTCAGGGGTTTTGTACGCAGCAATGCCGCCACTGACGCCAAGTACGATTTTTTTACCGGCCAGGCTCATCATGATCTTTCCTGTTGGGTTTCACCAGAAGGCGGATATTTTATCACAATCCGCAATGAGTCGTGCTTTTGCCCGCGCTTCAGTTTGCGAGCCGCTACGAAGAAGTGATAACAGAGCGTCGATTCGCGACAGGCGTTATGCCACTATGCGGACGAGAAAGGAGGGGGAGGCATGGAAAATACAGGACGTATGATGCCCCGGGAAAAGCTATTGGCGCAGGGGCCAGGTTCACTTAGCGATGTTGAGCTACTGGCGCTTTTTTTACGCACCGGGATTCTGGGTAAAGATGTGCTGACGCTGGCAAAAGAGTTGATCCAGCATTTTGGTTCGCTGTATGGCCTGTTATCAGCAGACTATATGGAGTTTAGCCACGTTCACGGTATTGGCCTGGCGAAGTATGCGCAGCTTAAAGGGATTGCCGAACTGGCAAGGCGCTACCATAACGTGCGAGTGATGGAAGAGCGCGCGTTACTTAGCCCGGAAATGGCGCGAGAATTTCTGCAAAGTCAGCTCGCGCAAGAGGAGCGCGAGATCTTTCTGGTGATCTTTATGGATTCTCAACATCGCGTGATTAAACACAGCAAACTTTTTTCCGGTACGCTTAGCCATGTTGAGGTGCATCCGCGAGAAATTGTGCGTGAAGCGATAAAATTGAATGCGTCAGCGGTGATCCTTGCGCATAATCACCCTTCGGGTTGTGCAGAGCCGAGTAAAGCAGATAAACTTATCACCGAGCGTGTTGTGAAATGCTGTCAGTTCATGGATATCCGGGTGCTTGATCATCTGGTCATTGGGCGCGGAGAGTACGTTTCTTTTGCGGAACGCGGTTGGATTTAACGCACTTTACGCGATCCATCGGGATCTTTGTCTGTTCGGGACTTGAGCATAACGCCGGGTCAGCGTATACTACGCCACCTTTGAGAATCTCGGGTTTGGCATTTGGGCCTGGCAATCGAGAGTTCACTTAGAACTATGCGATGACCGGGCTGTAAAGCCTGACGAGGCGCCGATACCCCATACGAAGCTCGAGCTAATTTGATTTTTGGAGAATAGACATGTCCCGAGTCTGCCAAGTTACTGGCAAGCGTCCGGTGACCGGTAACAACCGTTCCCACGCACTGAACGCGACTAAACGCCGTTTCCTGCCTAACCTGCACTCTCACCGTTTCTGGGTTGAGAGCGAAAAGCGTTTTGTCACCCTGCGTGTATCTGCTAAAGGTATGCGTGTTATTGATAAGAAAGGCATCGAAACAGTTCTGTCTGAACTGCGTGCCCGTGGCGAAAAGTACTAAGTACTAAGAGGAAATAAATCATGGCTAAAGGTATTCGTGAGAAAATCAAGCTGGTTTCTTCTGCTGGTACTGGTCACTTCTATACCACTACGAAGAACAAACGTACTAAGCCGGAAAAACTGGAACTGAAAAAATTCGATCCAGTTGTCCGTCAGCACGTTCTCTACAAAGAAGCGAAAATCAAATAATTTTCGCTTTGATGTAATAAAAAACCTCGCTTCGGCGGGGTTTTTTGTTTTCTGGCCGTCCCCATATTAATGTGACCTGATACATCGCCGGAGATACTATGCCTGAATTACCTGAAGTCGAAACCAGCCGCCGCGGTATTGAGCCGCATCTGGTTGGGGCAACGATTATGCACGCGACTGTGCGTAACGGTCGTTTGCGTTGGCCGGTATCTGAGGAAATCTATCGTCTGAGTGATAAACCTGTCCTCAGCGTACAGCGGCGCGCTAAATACCTGCTGCTGGAGTTGCCGGATGGTTGGGTAATCATTCATCTGGGGATGTCGGGGAGTTTGCGTATCCTTCCTGAAGAGCTTCCTGCAGAAAAGCATGACCACGTTGACTTAGTGATGAGTAACGGCAAAGTCCTGCGCTATACCGATCCTCGCCGTTTTGGC
The DNA here is from genome assembly GCF_005281115.1 of Citrobacter sp. wls710. Classification (NCBI taxonomy): domain Bacteria; kingdom Pseudomonadati; phylum Pseudomonadota; class Gammaproteobacteria; order Enterobacterales; family Enterobacteriaceae; genus Citrobacter; species Citrobacter sp. wls710. The sequence goes on along the minus strand of NZ_SZXD01000011.1, from coordinate 221,547 downwards.
GCCTGGTTGTGGACTACCGAATTGGATGGACACAATGTTCTCGCTCATCTTGGCCCTGAGCCACTGAGCGACGATTTCAACGCCAGTTATCTGCAGCAGAAATGCGCGAAGAAGAAAACCGCGATTAAACCCTGGCTGATGGATAACAAGCTGGTGGTGGGGGTCGGTAATATCTATGCCAGCGAGTCGCTGTTTGCCGCTGGCATCCATCCTGACCGCCTGGCGTCATCTTTGTCGCAGGATGAGTGCGAACTGCTGGTGCGCGTCATCAAGGCGGTTTTACTGCGTTCGATTGAACAGGGTGGAACGACGCTGAAGGACTTCCTGCAAAGCGACGGTAAGCCGGGCTATTTTGCCCAGGAGTTGCAGGTCTATGGGAGAGAAGGTGAACCCTGTCGCGTATGCGGCGCGCCAATCATTGCGACAAAACACGCCCAGCGCACAACGTTCTACTGCCGTCGCTGTCAGAAATAACATTCGTTGCTGGCCGGGTACACTTTATGTCTTATCCGGCCAGACGCATTACTTTAGTTTACTCATTAACGCCTGATGGACGTTTTCCGGCAGAAAGTGCGTCACATCACCCTGATGGCGGGCGACTTCTTTCACCAGTGACGATGAGATAAATGACCACTCTTTAGACGGCATCAGAAAGACGCTTTCCAGTTGCGGCATCAGGTGGCGGTTCATGTGCGCCAGCTGCATTTCATACTCAAAATCTGCTACCGCGCGCAGGCCTCGGATCAGAATGTTAGCCTGATTATCGCGGGCAAAGTTTGCCATTAAGTCGCTGAATCCCAGAACTTCCACATTGCCGAGATGCGCCGTTGCCTGTTGCGCCAGCTCGACGCGCTCTTCAAGGGTAAACATCGGTTTTTTACTGGGACTTGCGGCAATCGCCAGGATCACGTGATCGAACATGCTGGTTGCACGGGTCACGATATCAAGATGGCCGTTAGTTATGGGATCAAAGGTTCCTGGATAAATCGCCCGTTTTTGCATGATTTGCCTCAATGCGTTTTGGGTGGCAGATAAGGTTCCAGCAGTTGCAGCAGGCGCTGTAGCGCGCCCTGATTTTGATACAGGACTTCAACTGCATGACGGCCATAAAAATTACGATAATCGGCATCGGTCAGTAAAGAAGAGACCTCTTTCACCAGCGTGGTTGCGTCGGTGACGGTGATCAATCCGCTTGCCTGTTCGAGACGGGCGCAAATATCTTTAAAATTAAAGGTATGTGGCCCCATCAGCACCGGAATAGCGTGTGCCGCGGCTTCCAGTGGGTTGTGTCCCCCACGTTCAACCAGTGAACCACCGACAAAAGCAAGATCGGCAATGCCGTACAGCAACATCAGCTCGCCCATGGTGTCGCCGATAACGACCTGAGTATCTGAGGATGGAACTTCGCCAGAAGAACGTGTGGTATAGCTTAGCCCAGCCTGACGTACGAGGTTAATGGCATCCGGGAAGCGTTCCGGATGTCTGGGAACCAGGATCAATAAAAGATTAGGAAACTGATTTAATAACGCTCGATGGGCAGCAATGATAATGCTTTCTTCACCATCGTGCGTGCTGGTTGCAATCCACACCGGGCGATGAGGTGCCCATTGACGACGCAAGGTAATCGCTTTTGCGGCCAGCTGTGGCGTGACGGAAATATCAAACTTCAGGCTGCCGGTGACGGTGACCTGGTTGCTTCTGGCGCCAAGCGTAATAAAACGAGCGCCATCTTCTTCGTTCTGTGCTGCAATCAACGTAATTCGACGCAGTAGCTTACCAACAAATTTGCCTAATTTTGCGTAGCCAGCAGCTGAACGCGCAGAAAGCCGTGCGTTGGCGATGACCAGAGGAATACCGCGCTTATGGAGTGCCGCGATCAGATTTGGCCACAGCTCGGTTTCCATGATTAACACCAGCTTGGGGTCAACTTTATTCAGGAAACGGTTCAGTGCATCCGGTAAATCGTATGGCAAATAAATGTGCTGAACGTCAGTACCAAAAGCGGATTGTACGCGCTCAGAGCCGGTTGGCGTCATGGTGGTTACCGTGATCGGCAAGTCGGGATAGCGATGTCGCAGAGCGCGGACTAATGGAATAGCTGCCAGCGTTTCGCCCACAGAAACTGAGTGAAGCATGATGCCGCCTGCTTTTAGCGGACGGCGGTAAAAACCGTAGCGTTCACCCCAGCGTTTACGGTAGGCCGGAGCCTTACGTCCGCGCACCCAAAGCCGTATCCAGATCAAAGGCTGAATAAGGTAGAAAAGGGCGGTGTAAAGCAATTCGAGCATAATGGTAGCTAACTTATGAATGTGCTGGGGATTCTATGTATTTAACTATGGCTTTACCATCATTTTTATCCAGGTTGCAGCAAAACGATGGAATCGTCGGGCACTGTTTTAGCCTACGGCTATTTTAAAAATGCTTATGATCGTACTGACGTGGCTTAACGTCTTGTGCGGCGTGTGTTTTAAGGTGAAAGCACTAATTTTATATCTTTTTGTTTTTAAAAGTTTATTTATTTATTCTGTTCAAAAAATATTCGTTTCGGAATGCGTGATAATAAATGATATACTACTGCGCAATTTCAGGTAGCTAGCCGGCAGAAACATTTCGAAAACATGGGCGGTAATCTTTGGATGTATCAGACCTGCTATGCCTGGCGACGCGATGCGGATATTAATGCATGAATATTGCTTTTTGTTTGTACAAGTATTTTCCCTATGGTGGGTTACAGCGTGATTTTCTGCGGGTAGCGCTCACGGTTGCTGCACGAGGTCATCATGTCCAGGTGTTTACCCAATCATGGCAGGGCGAACGTCCGGAAGGACTCGAAATTATACTCGTACCCGTCACAGCCAGAACTAATCATGGGAAAAACGAGCAATATTATCAGTGGGTTCAAAATCATTTAAGCCAGCATCCCGTCGATCGTATCGTTGGTTTTAATAAAATGCCTGGGCTGGATGTGTATTACGCTGCCGACGTTTGTTATGCGGAAAAGGTCGCTCGCGAGAAGGGCTTCTTCTATAAGTTGACGCGTCGGTATCGGCACTACTCTGCATTTGAAAAAGCGACGTTTCAACAAGGTTCTGGTACCACGCTTTTGATGTTAACCGATAAGCAAATCGGTGATTTCAAACAGCATTATCATACCGAGAGCCAGCGTTTTCGTATTCTGCCGCCAGGTATCTACCCAGACAGAAAATACAGCCTGCAACCTGAAAACAGCAGGCAGATTGTCAGAGAAAAGAATGGTATTGCTCTCGATCAGTTCCTGCTTCTGCAGGTCGGCTCCGATTTCAAACGCAAAGGTGTGCCAAGAAGCTTACAGGCGTTGGCTTCTTTACCTGAGACTATACGTCACAGTACTCAGTTGATGGTTGTTGGTCAGGATAAGGCCGATCGTTATCGTGCTCAGGCCCGCCAATTGGGTATTGAAAAGCAAGTTCAATTCTTCTCAGGGCGAGATGATGTCGCTGAATTGATGTCTGCTGCCGATTTATTGCTTCACCCGGCAGTTCAGGAAGCCGCTGGTATCGTCTTGCTAGAAGCCGTAGTTGCCGGGCTGCCAGTATTAACCACTGAGGTATGCGGCTACGCAGGGTATATCACTGCCGCCCAATGCGGTGTGGTGATTCCTGAACCTTTTGCGCAGGAAAATTTGAATACAGCACTTCTCGATGCGCTGCAAAATAATGAGCAGAGAAGTCGTTGGGCTGAAAATGCGCGACATTTTGCTGATACAGAAGATCTCTACAGCCTGGCAGATAAAGCTGCAGATATCATTTTAGGTCTTGAAAATGATTGAATTGAAAGAACCATTTGCCACGCAATGGCAAGGAAAAGACCCGTTCACAGAGGTCACTAAGCTGGATGGCGAGGTTTTTCGCGCTCTGGAAACACGGCGTACCCTGCGTTTTGAGATGATGGGAAAAGGTTACTTTCTTAAATATCATCATGGGACCACGCTTAAAGAAGTGTTGAAGAACCTTATTTCTCTGCGCATGCCTGTGCTTGGCGCGGACCGGGAGTGGCTGGCGATTCACCGTTTGCAAGCATTGAATGTGGATACAATGACGGGTGTTGCTTTTGGACAGAAAGGGCTGAATCCGTTAGAGCGAACCTCATTTATTATCACTGAGGATCTTTCTCCTGCCATCAGCCTTGAAGATTTTTGCGCCAACTGGGGAATTGAACGGCCCGATTTTGTATTAAAACGGACCATTATTACCCGCGTGGCGGAAATGGTGGGTAAAATGCATCGAGGTGGAGTAAATCATCGGGATTGTTATATTTGCCATTTCCTGCTCCAACAGCCGATGCCAGCAGATATTGCGGAGATCAAACTCTCTGTGATTGATCTGCATCGTGCGCAAATACGTCAGCGGGTACCACGCCGCTGGCGGGATAAGGATTTGATCGGGCTCTATTTCTCCTCACTGGAGATTGGGCTAACGTCCAGAGATATCTACCGTTTTTTACGTGTCTATTTTTCGATGCCATTACGTGAAATCTTTCGTCAGGAAGTCAGGTTGTTTGAACAGGCTGTCACAAAAGCGCAAAAAATAAGACAAAGAACAATAAGAAAAGCGCTATAAATTACACATGAAGTTTGAGGCTATTTTATTATGAACATCGATTTCCAGAAGTTGATCATTCAAAAACATATCATCGACAGCTCGACGCATGACAAGAGTAAAAAACTAAGCGTTGCGTATGGTGTCGATCGTAATTTTTTGTTTGGATCCGGCATTTCTATGACCTCAGTATTAGTGAATAATCCTGATATTGATATCCATTTTTATATCGCCACTGACTATATCGATGACGACTATCTGGAAAGCATAAAACGCCTGACGCAAATGTACAGTACGACAGTGACTGTCTTTGTTTTCGATAATGCAGGCTTTCGTGAACTGCCGAGCACGAAAGCCTGGACTTATGCAATGTACTATCGTTACTTTGCATTTGAATATTTAAGCACCGAATTAAGCTCGGTACTGTATCTGGATGCCGATGTCATTTGTAAAGGTTCTCTACGGGAACTTACTGAGATTAGTTTCTGTGGGGAATATGCAGCTGTCATTAATGATGTTGATGAAGTGCGAATTAAATCCGGTACCAGACTCGGTATCCCTGAACTGAGTAAGGGGTATTTTAATTCGGGTGTTGTATTTGCGAATCTCGAAGTATGGCGTGAGCAGCAGTTGTTAACCAAAGCATTTTCTATATTAGACAAACGCCAAAAGGAATTGCTTTATTTCGACCAGGACGTGCTCAATATTTTGTTTGTCGGCAATGTTATTTTCCTGAGAAGAGATTTTAACTGTATCTATGGGGTCGATCAGGAACTCAAAAATAAAAACGATAAGATTTATCAGGACTTTATTACCGACGACACGGTATTAATTCATTATGTCGGTGTCACCAAACCATGGCATTCATGGGCCAAATATCCAGTGGCTAAATTTTTTATTGAAGCATATAAAAAATCTGCATGGGCGGAAAAATCTCTGTTAAATGCAAATACAGCTAAGTTGTATAAACGTAAGTCACGACATGAACGAGTGCAGCGAAAATATATCCGTTCTGTGCTGAGCCATGTTATGTATATAAAAAATAAGTTACATAGCTCTAAGGCTTACTGAAATTAAAAATAGTAACTTATTGATAATAAATTAAATAGGTGTAGCGAATGAACTTTGATTGTCATCAGTCTATAAAAAAGATCCTTGATTTTAATCAAGCGCCATCTGGACAACAAACACAGCTCAATATCGCCTGGGGTGTGGACAAAAATTTTATGTTTGGTGCTGCGATCTCGATGACATCGGTGCTATTGCATAATAAAGATCTGAATATTCATTTTCACCTTTTTACCGATTATATCGATGCTGATTATCAGCAACGCGTTGCAAAATTAGCAGAACAATTTGCAACTAACATCTCAATTTACATTATGGATGCCAATGGGTTAAAAGTATTACCGAGTGGCAATGCCTGGTCGCATGCAATGTACTTTAGATTCATTGCCTTTGAATATCTTGGCGAGAAAGTTGATTCGCTACTGTACATTGATGCAGATGTAATGTGTAAAGGTTCACTTTATGAGTTAACGCAAATTGATCTTGGGGAACATGTCGCAGCTGTAATTACTGATGTTGATGACAGCCCTGCCAGAGATATTGAGAAGAATAAAGATTATTTTAATTCTGGTGTCATTTTTGCAAATCTTAAAAAGTGGAAAGAACAGAATTTTATCAACTCAGCCTTTGATATCTTATTGGACAAAAATAACAATCTTTCCTTCCCTGATCAGGATGTTTTAAATATTCTTTTCTTAAAAAAAGTGATTTTTTTGGAAAGAAGGTTTAATGCTATTTACGGTATAAAACAAGAACTAAAAAGTAAGGATACTTCAAAATATAAAGAGTATATAACGCCTGAAACTATTCTGATCCACTATATAGGCGTGACCAAACCATGGAATTCCTGGGCTAACTATCCTTCAGCACAGTTTTTTGTTGAAGCGTGGAAGTCTTCTCCATGGGCTGATGTTCCTTTGTTACCAGCCAGAACACCAAAGCAATATAAAAAGAAATCACGGCATGAAAGGCTACAAGGAAAATATTTCGCTTCAATAATTAGCTATATCGGCTATTTGCGTGCAAAGTTACAAAGTAATTAAAAAAACTCCCGAAAGGGAGTTTTTTATTTAGCGCAATTTCGTTTTGAGATATTTTAGATACCATTTGATAGAAGCGCAGTAATTTCCCCTTTTGGCTTCCTGACGTGAGTAAACCCGATAATCAGTAGGCCTCATTCGTGGGGCATAAGAGCGCATTTCTGTAGTCTGCCAGGGTGTGAAATGATGGTAGAAAAGATACAGTTGCTGTGAAAGCCCAGTGTGCTCTTTATACCATGGCTTTCGTCCACCGGTGAAATGGATAATACGTGGCAGGATATCTTTTTGATAGAAGAAGCTATCTTTTTGTTGGTCGTTAAACCAGTTAAACAAAAAATTCCATCGATTATCAATAAATTTGACATTGCCATCCATTGCGATATTCAGAGCATCTTGATCAAAGTAAGGTAGACTTTTTCCCTGTTCAAATAGTACAGTATTTGCTTTGTTTTCGATGTCGAACTTAATCCAATTTGCGATATTAATATACAAAAAACCGGCATTGAAGTAATGACCTGTACTGAGACCCAGGCGTTTAGCATTTTTTGTATCATGGATATCGAGCGAGTCATGGCTGACTGCGCAAATGACGTTACTGATATCAATACTGTTAATATCATTGAGTTTATCAAAACATAGAGTATCGGCATCTAAATAGATAAAGTACTCAACTTTATCTTTTAGTAAGCGCGGAACGGCAAGGCGCATATAGGTCGAACGGTTCAGATGTTTGATTGCAAAGTCATTGTTATACTTTTCAATCTCCTCTTTATCAATATTGATAACCTGAATTTTATCACTGGTTGAGCGCAGTTTATTGATTTCGTCGTCCGAGACATCATAGACAAAAACGAAAAATGACAGGTCTTGTCCTGGGTTGTTCATTATGACAGACATAATGGACACTGCTACATATTCCAGATAATTAGCATCTGTGCAGTAAGCAATATTAATAACGTTATTTTTGTTGTCCATTTATGCTTTCTCATTACCTTTATCATTGCCACTATCATGAAGTACCCTATCGATAGCGTCAATCACGGCTTGCTCCGGTATCCATGTTAAATATTTTTTTGACCTGTCGAGTTCATCTCTGGAGGGCATTGGATGGTAATCACCAGCCCAAATCAACACGGCGTTATCTGACCATGGTCTCCATTGCTGATAATTGGTCGCGCCAAACAGACAGACCTGAGGTGTTCCTAATGCTGCCGCCATATGCATAGGCGCGGAATCGACCCCGATGTAAAGAACGGCATGGTCGATTAACGCAGTCAACTGCAGGAAGGTTGTTTTGCCTGCCAGTGCCAGGTCAGGGGCAGATTGACACAGTTCAGCAATGCGCTGGACTTGCTGTTGCTCACTTTGTGCTGGCCCACAGGTGAGGTAAACATGCAGACCACGCTGATGCAGATGGTCAATCACATGGGCGAATTTATCATCATCCCAACATTTAAATTCTTGTCTGGCAGTAGGTTGAATAACGACATATTTTTGTGAAGATAATGCCGGAAGTTGGGAAACCAAATGGTGGTAATCATCCTGGCGATAGTGCAGTGACATCTCTTTTTTCAGATCTGCTTCGCTAAACCCGATACCCTTTAAAATGGATAGATTTTGTTCAACTATGTGCGTGCCGGTCATCGGTGTAACACGTGAAAAAAGATTGTTCCATTGTTTCTTATCACGCTCAAATGCAATTGAGGGGCGACGTAAGGAGGCAACAAGAGCGCCAATCGGCCATTGCTCGGTTAGGTTAACGATCAGGTCATAGTGATTTTTTTTCAGCTGTTGACGCACTGAAAGATAATTTTTTACTGTATCTAAAAGGCCTTTCTTTTTCTCAATGAGATAAAAATTATTGATACTTTCATTTGCTGCCAAAATTGATTTTGTATCTTTATAAAGAAGCAGATCGATTTTAGCATGAGGATAACGAGCCTGAATGCTGGCAATAACAGGTGTTGTTAACAGAACATCACCATAGAATTTGAGCTTGCAAATAAGAACACGGTCGACTTTATCAAACATGTTAAAATCCCTTTCGAAAAAATAAACTTTTGCAAGCGGATAGTATCTTATATCTAATTTCAGAAATTGAACGATCAATATGCGGGTATTTCATCTTAAGGATTATTTTATTCTTAACGATTTTTGTATCGCAGCACGCAAGCGCATTCTGAATGTCATTCAACATACTTTCGTTATAACGATAGTAGCCTTTTTTCTTGCGTAAAAGTTTGCGGCCTTCCAGAAAACAATTGATGATCATTAATGTGGCGACGGTACGTTTCTCGTTATTTTCATTCACATAGTTATACATTTTTCGCATAGCAAAGAAGATGCTGTCCGCATCGCTATCAATAATATTTTCGGTAATGCTTTTTTCATTTACCCGATAGTAATATAATTTATTCTCTATCTTTAATATGTTATGACACTTAAAGTATTGGAAGGGACAAAAAATCATGTCTTCATATCGACGATGTTCTTCGAATCGATCGTTGCCAATAATGTCGCGGTGAAAAATTTTTGTCATGAGATGCCATTGCCCGGCACGAAAAGTTGGCAACAGGGGAGCATAGTTATCATCAGCCAAAATAATTTCGTGTTGAGCCAGGGTATTCTTTGCGCCAGGTTTATTCTGATACAGATTGTTTATATTTCGAGTTAAATTGAATTCCACAATATCATATTTTCCCTCCCTCAATTTAGGGAGGAGGATAGTGAAATAATCTGCACAGACAATGTCATCGCTGTCGACAAAACCAATATACTTTCCCGTTGCCTGGGTCAATCCGACGTTGCGGGTGATTGCAACACCTTGATTTTTCTGGCTTATATATTTTACATTGTTGCAGTTATGCTCATGATAAAATGCCTTGATGCGCTCTTCCGTTAAATCTGTTGAACCATCATTAACAATTATTATCTCCACCTCATCAGTGATGCTCTGATGGATCGATGTCAACGTAGCTGTGATGAGTTCAGCATTGTTATAGGTAGGTATAATTATGCTCAGCAAATAACCTGAAGCGTTAATCATGGCATTGTTCTCTCGTTGAATTTCGAGCTCAGCATTGCTGCTACACATAACGCCAGCACACTGCTCAAGGCTTCACCTTTGGCATACAATAATAAATCACTCAAGCCATAGATAGCGATAGCGCTTGAGATGACGAACAACAGAGGACTGCGTTGCCAGTAAGCTGTTAAAAACATGGCAGTATAGAGCAAGAGTAGCACAATCGCCCCAGGGATGCCCTTCAGCGAAAAGGTATCAACGATTTCGTTATGCAGATGGACGTTCAGGAACACTAGCGCCCCTTGCAGAGAGGTATCTTGCACAGCAAGTTGCTGAATTTCTGCACCACGTTGTTCAAGTGACTGCCCCCCGAGATGTACTTTCCCTGCCTCAATACCTGCTCGTTGCATTGCAAGCCGCGCGCCAATAGAGGTATTACTATTGTTCTGGTTGTAAGAGTGCACATCCAGCATAAAATTTTGGTAGCGATGTTCAAGTACTGGCTTTAAAGGGATGGCCGCCAGACCTACCAGTATCACGAAGCCCAATAATGCTTTAAACAACATGGTACGGTTGTGGCGATGGTGCATGAGAAACAGGACGATACTCAGGATCGGGTATACCAAAATCGCCGCCCGGGTTTGTGTGGTAATAATAACCGCCAGCGAGATCAAAAAATGTAACAGATACAGTGAAACGGTATGTTTCATACGCAGGTTGATAATGGCCTGAGACGCCAATAAGCCGATCAATGTCAGCGCATAAGCTGTGCCGGTTTGGTGTTCAAAACCAAGTGCTACGCGGTATTTTAAAGGTTCAGTTGCTCCGGCAAGTTGATATCCCGCGAAAAGGTACAAACCGATTGCTGTAAGAATAACCCAGACACTGGTGATGCGGGCTTTATTGGCACACGGCGCTCGCGATGTTAGCGCGGTCATCACCAGTGCGGCAAAAAGCATCACTTTGCCACCGTTCTGGTATGAGCGGTAGGCTCCGGTAAAGGCTGAGCCTGGTTGTTTAAATATTTCTACCCAAATAATCTGCAGCAAACCGAAGAGTAGCAACATAAAAGGCAAAACCAGATTCTTTTTGTTACTGCATACATGCTTTAAGTTTTTACCTATAAGAGGCAGAGACAGAGCCGTGGAAAAAATAAATATTTTCAGTGCTTCATCTGGATTGACTAGCACCATCCCGAGTGTAGCAAGTATCCCGACATAAAATAAGAAGTATATAAAATCAAATGGATTATTTTTTATACTATATATAAAGCGAGAAAACATTTGTTGGTGAAGCATGGTTCATCTCTTAAAGTTAAAGCAAATTATTATCAACCAGCGATGCGTTGACTAAACTAGCATCCAGATCCTGCAATTTTCCGGAATGGCTCTGTTGTGTATATTGGTTTTTCCCATATCCCCCAATCAGTCCCGGATCCGTTGGGCCATACAGCGTTATATTGGGGCGATCCAATGCGGCGGTTAAATGGCTTAGGCCTGTATCAACCGACACTACAAATTTGGCCCCCGCCAGAACGCGGGCGACCTCCTCCAGACTCATCCGTGGCAGGACATCAACATAAGTAAACCCTTCCGCCAGTCGCTTGGCACGCGCTTCTTCATGTGCGGCTCCCCAGGGCAGTTTAATGCGTATGCCTGCATTGTTTAACAGGCCAATCAGCTCCCGCCAGTTGGCTTCCGGCCAGTGCTTATCATCACGGGTCGTGGCATGCAGAAACACCGCATACTGCGCTGTATCAGCATTTACTTCCGTCAAAAAATGCTGAGCGATAGCGTAATCACCCTGCGATTGCGGTTTGGTATATCCCAGACTTTTTGCGAACAATTCACGCGTACGTTCTACGGCGTGCTGTTGCCTGGCAATATGGTGCTTGCGATTATAAAACAGGCTCGCCAGCGGTTCACGGGCCGTGCTCCAGTCCATACCATGCTTGATCCCGTGTGCCAGACGGGTAACCAGCGCCGCGCTTTTTACCAGCCCCTGGGCATCAATTATCGCGTCATACTGCTGTAAACGGACGGCATCACGAAACGCTTTACGCTCGGCTTTAATCGGCGCGGAAAACCACGCTTTACGCCAGCGGCGGATCGCCACCGGTATCACGCGGTCAACGGCCGAATGCCAGGAGGGGATCTGAGCGAACCCTTCTTCCACCACCCAGTCAAAGTGAATATCCGGTATGGCCTGCTGCGCATCGGTTAATGCGGGCAACGTATGCAGCACATCGCCCATAGACGATGTTTTAACGATCAGAACCCGCATCCGTCAGGCTTCCTCTTGTAACAACAGGTCATTCAGTTCTTCCAGTACGCGCTGAGGAGTGATGTCGATCAGGCTCTGGTGATAACCTTCTGCTGCATCGCCCTTACGCACCTTGTGGTAGCCCGTAATCAGGCGGATGACTCGCGCTTTGTGCGACAACGGCGGGGTAAAGTCCGGACTACTTGGACCATACAATGCTACCAGAGGTCGATTCAACGCGGCGGCAACGTGCATTAATCCAGAATCATTGGTAACAACCGCTTTGCAGGCGGCGAGCAGAATGACCGCTTGCTCCAGCTGCGTTTCGCCCGCCAGATTACGGCACCAGGCCTGCTGTTCAACACTCAGCGTAGCGAGGATCTCATTTCCTGCTTCGTGGTCTTTTGCCGAGCCAAACAGCACAATCTGATGACCTTCATCGATCAATTGTTTCGCCAGTTCCGCATAGTGATAATGTGGCCAGCGTTTCGCCGGACCAAATTCCGCACCTGGGCAAAAACCGATGATCGGACGTTCGGCAGAAAGAGAAAACTGACTACAGGTCAGTGATTTTTCACCTTCGCTGACCTGCAACTGCGGCCATAGCAGAGGCTGCGGCAAATCTTTGGCCGTCAGCATCACGCCTTTATCATAGGCCAGAGCCACATAGCGCTCGACCATCAACGGCCATGCTTCTTTATCCAACACGCGCGCATCGTTTAGCAGGCCGTAGCGCATCTCGCCACGCCAGCCGGTACGATGGGGAATGCCAGCAAAAAATGGCACCAGAGCGGATTTAAACGAATTAGGCAGCACCCAGGCGCGATCATAGCGTTTCTCACGCAGGCTATGACCAAGCTTACGGCGCTCGCCGATCTCCAGCGCGCCATGTCCCAGCGGCATGGCGATGGCTTCGTTGACTTCAGGCATACGCGACAGCAGCGGACGGCACCACGCCGGTGCCATCACGTCGATTATCGCCTGGGGATAGCGCGCCTTGAGCGTGCGATAGAGACTTTGCGACATCATCATGTCGCCCACCCAGGACGGGCCTACCACCAAAATTTTCATACTTATGCGTCGCGGTTCAGCCAGGCCATATATTCCGTTACGCCTTCGGCAACGGTCTTGAACGGCTTGTCATATCCTGCAGCGCGCAGGTTAGTCAGATCTGCCTGAGTAAATGCCTGGTAGCGGCCTTTCAGTTTTTCCGGGAATGGAATGTACTCAATGCTCCCTTTTTTATGGTACGCCAGCGTTGCGTCGGCAACGGCCTGGAAAGATTCCGCGCGACCGGTACCGAGGTTAAAGATGCCGGAAACCCCATTTTCGAGGAACCACAGATTTACCGCTGCCACATCGCCAACATAAACGAAATCACGTTTGAAGTTTTCACTGCCTTCGAACAGTTTTGGTGTTTCGCCATTGTTAAGCTGGGTGTTGAGGTGGAAAGCGACGCTTGCCATGCTGCCTTTGTGGCCTTCACGCGGTCCGTAGACATTGAAATAGCGGAAGCCAACAATCTGAGAGTTGGCTTCTGGCAGGATCTGGCGCACGTATTCGTCGAACAGGAATTTTGAGTAGCCATAGACGTTCAGTGGTTTCTCATATTCACGGGATTCGATGAAATCAGATGTACGACCGCCGTAAGTCGCGGCGGAAGAGGCGTACAGGAACGGAATTTCGCGCTCCAGGCAGTAGTGCAGCAGCTCTTTGGAGTATTGATAATTGTTATCCATCATATACTTGCCATCCCACTCGGTGGTGGAGGAGCATGCGCCTTCGTGGAAAATCGCTTCGATATCGCCGAAATCTTCGCCAGCCATAATCTGGATCAGGAAGTCTTCCTTGTCCATGTAGTCAGCAATATTCAGGTCCACCAGGTTAACAAATTTAGTGCCGTCTTTCAGGTTGTCCACCACCAGAATATCGGTGATGCCTTTATCATTCAGGGACTTAACGATGTTGCTGCCGATAAAGCCCGCGCCGCCGGTAACGATGATCATAAATGTAACCTTCGAATTATGGAGTCAGAGACAATCTCAGACACGAATACTTCTATCATATCACTACATGGTCCAGGCTTCAGCCATTCACCGATAAGCTGTGCGGGTACGCGTGATTTATGCTTCATTTTGAAGAAGTGATGATGCGTCATCTCGTATCAATGTATAGCTTTGGGTAATATGTGCTGAAATTTGCCCAGTCTGGAGAATTGAAATGCGTGGGGATTTTTACAAACAGTTAACCAACGATCTCGAAACCGCACGTGCGGAAGGATTGTTTAAAGAAGAGCGCATTATTACATCTGCCCAGCAGGCGGATATCACCGTGGCAGATGGAAGCCACGTCATTAACTTTTGTGCGAACAATTATTTGGGGCTGGCTAACCACCCGGAACTGATTGCAGCGGCAAAAGCGGGTATGGATTCTCACGGGTTTGGCATGGCTTCGGTACGCTTTATTTGCGGAACCCAGGACAGCCATAAGCAACTGGAGCAAAAACTGGCGGCTTTCCTCGGTATGGAAGATGCCATCCTTTACTCTTCCTGCTTTGACGCCAACGGCGGTCTGTTTGAAACGCTGTTGGGCGCAGAAGACGCGATCATCTCCGATGCCCTGAACCATGCTTCAATCATTGATGGCGTTCGTCTGTGTAAAGCGAAGCGTTTCCGTTACGCCAACAACGACATGGTCGAGCTGGAAGCGCGTCTGAAAGAGGCGCGCGAAGCGGGGGCTCGTCATATCCTGATTGCCACCGATGGCGTGTTCTCTATGGATGGCGTGATTGCGAACCTGAAAGGCGTCTGCGATCTGGCGGACAAGTACGATGCGCTGGTCATGGTTGATGACTCCCATGCGGTCGGCTTTGTCGGCGAAAATGGTCGTGGCTCTCATGAATACTGTGACGTGATGGGCCGTGTGGACATCATTACCGGTACGCTGGGTAAAGCGCTCGGCGGCGCATCCGGTGGTTACACCGCGGCCCGTAAAGAGGTCGTTGAGTGGCTGCGTCAGCGTTCCCGCCCTTATCTGTTCTCCAACTCACTGGCTCCGGCGATTGTGGCTGCTTCCATTAAAGTGCTGGAAATGGTCGAGCAAGGTAGCGAACTGCGCGATCGCTTGTGGGCGAACGCGCGCCAGTTCCGCGAGCAAATGTCTGCCGCAGGCTTTACCTTAGCCGGTGCGGACCACGCGATTATCCCGGTTATGCTGGGTGATGCGGTGGTGGCGCAGGAGTTTGCCCGTGAACTGCAAAAAGAGGGGATTTACGTTACTGGATTCTTCTATCCAGTGGTTCCAAAAGGCCAGGCGCGTATCCGTACTCAGATGTCTGCAGCGCATACCCCTGAGCAGATTACGCGTGCTGTTGAGGCGTTCACACGCATTGGTAAACAACTGGGCGTTATTGCCTGAGGATGTGAAATGAAAGCGTTATCCAAACTGAAAGCGGAAGAGGGCATTTGGATGACCGACGTTCCTGAACCGGAAGTCGGCCATAACGATTTGCTGATTAAAATCCGTAAAACAGCCATCTGCGGGACTGACGTTCACATTTATAACTGGGATGACTGGTCGCAAAAAACCATCCCGGTTCCGATGGTCGTGGGGCATGAATATGTCGGCGAAGTTGTTGGCATCGGTCAGGAAGTTAAAGGCTTTAAAATCGGCGATCGAGTTTCTGGCGAAGGCCATATCACCTGCGGGCATTGCCGTAACTGCCGTGGTGGGCGTACTCACCTGTGCCGCAATACGACCGGTGTCGGTGTAAACCGTCCTGGTTGTTTTGCACAATACCTGGTGATCCCGGCATTTAACGCTTTTAAAATTCCGGACAATATCTCCGATGATCTGGCGTCTATCTTCGATCCGTTCGGTAATGCGGTACACACGGCGCTGTCGTTCGATCTGGTGGGTGAAGATGTGCTGGTATCCGGCGCGGGTCCAATCGGTATTATGGCGGCGGCGGTCGCGAAGCACGTTGGCGCACGCCACGTGGTGATCACCGACGTGAATGAGTATCGTCTTGAGCTGGCGCGCAAAATGGGCATCACCCGCGCGGTCAACGTATCGAAAGAAAATCTGACCGACGTGATGGCTGAGCTGGGCATGACCGAAGGGTTTGATGTAGGCCTGGAGATGTCCGGTGCGCCGCCAGCGTTTCGCACTATGCTGGACACCATGAACCACGGTGGGCGTATTGCTATGCTGGGGATCCCTCCGTCAGATATGTCTATCGACTGGACAAAGGTTATCTTTAAGGGGCTGTTTATTAAAGGTATCTACGGTCGCGAGATGTTTGAAACCTGGTACAAAATGGCTGCACTGATTCAGTCTGGTCTGGATTTGTCGCCAATCATCACCCATCGATTCTCGATCGATGAATTCCAGCAAGGCTTTGACGCGATGCGTTCAGGCCAGTCAGGGAAAGTGATCCTGAGCTGGGATTAACCGTATCCACGTAGTGGATTCTGTATGTTATCCCCGGATGTTGACTATCGTTAACCCTCCGGGGATTTTTTTGTTTGCTGCGCTCACTCGTCCGGCGCATTTTCCGCTAAAGGTTTGAGAAATTTTCTCTGAAGATTTACCGCTAAATATGTTAGAAATTGCCGTTAATTATACTGTTTGGCAGGATTTGACATGACCTATACCCCCGGCCTATTGAGCGTCATTATGCCGCTCTACAATACGGGTGAACCATTCATTGCGTGTATGGATTCGCTGATTGCGCAAACGTGGAAAAATCTGGAGATCATCATTGTTAATGATGGCTCTACGGATAACTCTGCGCAGCTCGCACAGGCATATGCGGATCGTTATCCGCACGTTCATCTACTGCATCGGCGGAACGGGGGAGTCTCAGCGGCGCGTAATACCGGGATGGAAGTCGCCAGGGGTGAGTACATCGCTTATGTTGACGGCGATGATATTGCTTATCCGGAAATGTATGAAACGTTGATGAATATGGCGCTGCAGGACAATCTGGATGTGGCGCAGTGCAATGCCGATTGGTGTATTGCGGAGACGGGGCATACATGGGCATCCATTCCTACCGATCGTATACGTTCTACTGACGTGATGACCGGACCGGACTGGTTAAGAAAAGCGTTAGCCAGCCGCCGCTGGCGGCATGTTGTCTGGATGGGCGTATATCGTCATCAGACGATCCGCGACGCGGGGCTGACCTTCCTGTCTGGCCTGCACCACCAGGATATCATCTGGACCACGGAATTTATGTTTAACGCCAAACGCGCGCGCTATACGGAAGTTCCATTGTACAAATACTTTCTGCACGGCGCGTCCGTGAGTCGTCTGCCGCGTACCGGGCTGAAGAACCTCGCCTATCAGCGCCACTACATCAAAATTACCCGCCTGCTCGACAAGATGAATCACGAGTACGCCGGGCGCATTCCCATTTATCCGGAATTCAAACAGCAGGTGATTTACGAAGCGCTACGCGTTTGTCATTGCATACGTAAAGAGCCGGATGAAAAAATCCGCCAGCGTATGATTGCTGAAGTATTTGTGTCGGGTATGTTCAAACGGATGGTAAGTAATATCTGCAGCGTTAAGCTGGGTTATCAGGTGCTGCTGTGGGCCATCCGTTTTAGCCAGTGGCGCGATAAATCACTGACGCCGCGCCGCCTGGCCCATTTAACGCTGGAACTTAACGACTGATTATTGCCAGCCCTGCCACTGCAGGCGCATATACTGCACCAGCGTGCTTTGGGTGATGCTTTCACCGAGTACGGTGAAGAATCGACTGGCGTAAATGGGTTCTAACGGCTGTTTCGGTTTGCACAATTTCACACCACGGAAAGGATTATGTGGTGCGCTGTTATTCGGCGGCGTGAGGTTGGGTCTGGAGGTATCGACCTGCGGTTCATTGAGCAGACTGCTCGGGCGAACCAGCGTAATATCGGCTGGCAGATTATAAAGCATCTGCTGTAATACTCGCACCGTGGAAGGGTGAGGGTGACCAATGGCGATTGCTGAGCCGTTGCGGCGTGCAAGATCGACGGCGCGAGTAAACTGACGACGAATGTCAGCTTCATTTTGTGTGTCATCCAGGAAGACTTTGCGTTTGATGACCTTCACACCGGTTCCTGACGCTGCGCGCATGGCCTGGCTGTTGCCGATAGTCATGCTGTCCAGAAAGTAGAGATCGTAACGCTCCAGCGCCTGCATCACCTTCTGCATGCCAAACAGGCTGGAAGTCATCGCGCTACCCATATGGTTGTTCAGCCCCACGGCATTCGGCACTTTACTTACCGCGTCGCGAATAATGCGCTCAATCTCTTCGCTGCTCATTTCCGGGCGCAAAGTATCTTTCTCTAACGGTTGTTTGCTCAGCGGCGCCATCGGCAGATGGATTAACACTTCATGCCCGCTGTTATGCGCTTTAATCGCCATTTCACGTGCGTGTGGGGCATTAGGGAGAACGGCAACCGAGATGGTGGAAGGCATCGCCAGTACCTGATTTTCAGTTTGTGGGCGATAGCCGAAATCATCAATAACGATGGCGAGTTTGCCAGCAAAAACAGGTGTTACGAAGGCCAGCACGCTGGCAAGAGAGAGTAATTGACGACGAAATTGAGGCAAAACTTATCTTCCCAACCACGGCTGTGGATTGACCGCCTGACCCTGGCGACGAATTTCGAAATAGAGTGCCGGCCTGCCCTGACCGCCGCTGCTACCCACAAGTGCAATAGGCTGTCCGGCGCGAACCTGCGTACCGACGCTGACCAGCGCGCTCTGGTTATAACCGTACAGGCTCATATCGCCTTTACCGTGCTCAACCACCACCACCAGGCCATAGCCCTGCAGCCAGTCCGCCAGAATGACGCGACCATCGGCAATGGCTTTAACTTCGGTGCCTTCGGATGCGCCAATAACCATACCCTTCCAACGTAGCTCACCCTGCAGTTGTTCGCCATAACGATGCAGCGTTGGGCCACGAACGGGCCAGAATGCCTGGCCGCGCGGCGAACCCAGGCCACCGGTACGGGACATCAGTGATTTTTCGCTTTCGGTCGGCTTGTAGGTCGAGCCTTTTCGTGACGCATCCTTCTGCTTATCACGTACGGCCTGCGCCTCGCGCGCTTCACGTTCCGCGCGCGCTTTGGCCGCGGCTTCGGCGCGAGCAATGCTGTTGCGCAGACGGGATTCGTTAGCGCGCATTTCGCCCAGTTGCTGCTGGCCCTGTTGAATTGATGATTCCAGACCCGACAGTGTTTTCTGGCGTTCGTTACGCGCCTGCTCCAGCTTAGCCTGCTGAGCGCGTTGTTCGTACAGCAGGGTCTGCTGTTCGCTCTGCTTATCTTCCAGCTCGGCTTTTTGCGAGTCGACCTCTTCGCGGGTTTGTTTCAGCTGCGCGATAGTTTCTTGCCGCGCCTGGTTCAGGTAGCCGAAATAGGCCTGCAGGCGCTGTCCGCGCTGGCTTTCTTCGCCGCTGAGGATGAGCTGAATACCGGTGTGTTCACCCTGGCGAAACGCGGCGTCTAACTGTGCTGCCAGGCTGCGCTCTTGTGCTGCCCGCTGCTTTTCCAGCTTCGCGAGCGCGGCGTTCATCTCAGCGATTTGTGCGTTCAGCTGTGCCAATGAGTTTTGTGTTTCGCGCAGTTGCCTTGCGGCGACGGCAATAGCCTGTTCCTGAGCTTTAAGCTGAGCGAGGAGAGTGGAACGTTGTTGTTGCTGTTGGCGTACCGCGCGTTCTTTTGCCGCGATATCGGCCTGAATAGATTTGAGCTGATCGCGTTCGTCCGCGTGGGCGGAAAAGGCGCACAGCAATACGCCAGCGCTAAGCGCGCTGGCGTAGAACAAGGGCCTGACTGAAAACTTTGGCAGTTTCACGGCCCGAGTGATGGTATTAATCGCCTTTCCCCTCATGGGGAGGGATTATTCCACGATGAACAGCGGCTTACCAGTCATCTCTTGCGGGATTTCCATACCCATCAGCGTCAGCATCGTCGGGGCGATATCCGAAAGTTTACCGCCTTCGACCGCTTTAACGTTTTTACCACCGACATAAATCAGCGGAACAGGCAGGTTGGTATGCGCGGTATGCGCCTGGCCAGTAGACGGATCGCGCATTTGCTCTGCGTTACCGTGGTCTGCGGTGATCAGCAGCTGTCCACCAACGGATTCAACGGCTTTCGCTACCTGCTCAACGCAATGGTCCAGCGCTTCAACCGCTTTAACCGCTGCTTCCATCACCCCGGTGTGGCCAACCATGTCGCCGTTCGGATAGTTACAAATGATGGTGTCGTATTTACCACTCTCAATCGCTGCAACCAGCTTCTCGGTCAGTTCAGCAGAACTCATTTCCGGCTGCAGATCGTAGGTAGCGACTTTCGGAGAGTTGATCAGAATACGGTCTTCGCCTTTGAACGGCTCTTCTACACCGCCGTTGAAGAAGAAGGTTACGTGCGCATATTTTTCAGTTTCGGAAATACGCAGCTGCGTTTTTTCGTTCTTCGCCATCCACTCGCCAAAGGTGTTGGCCAGAGATGCTGGTGGGTAAGCAACCGCAGTTTTGATGTCTGCCGCGTATTCGGTCAGCATCACAAAGTTGAGGTTAACGACTTTCTTACGGGCGAAGCCGTCGAAATCAGCGTTAACAAATGCGCGAGTGATTTCACGCGCACGGTCAGCACGGAAGTTCATGAAAATCAGCGTATCGCCGTCTTCCATAGCTGCATCTGCCTGACCTTCGGCACGGATCACGGTCGCTTTGACGAATTCGTCGTTTTCGTCGCGGGCATAAGCAGCCTGCAGGCCTTCAACCGCCGTAGCGAACTGGAACTCGCCCTTTGCCAGCGTCATCAGATCGTAAGCCTGTTCTACGCGATCCCAACGGTTGTCGCGGTCCATAGCATAGTAACGACCGATGATGGACGCTACGCGACCTTTGCCCAGCGCGGCAAATTTCTCTTCGAATTTCTGCAGTGAATGTTCAGCGCTGCGCGGCGGGGTATCACGACCATCAAGGAAAGCGTGCAGATAGATTTTTTCCGCACCGCGTTCAGCGGCCAGTTCTACCATCGTCATGATGTGATCTTCGTGGCTGTGAACGCCGCCAGCAGAGAGCAGACCCATGATGTGTACCGCTTTTCCGGCATTTTTTGCCTGGTCGACCGCGTGGGTCAGCACCGGGTTAGCGAAGAAAGTACGTTCTTTGATTTCGACATCCAGACGGGTAAGGTCCTGATACACGATACGGCCCGCGCCCAGGTTGACGTGACCCACTTCGGAGTTGCCCATCTGGCGATCGGGTAGGCCGACTTCCAGACCAGACGCATCAATCAGGGTATGCGGACGTTTTGCCCACAGCGCATCCATTACCGGGGTTTTAGCACTAAAAATGGCGTTATCCTGGCTGTCTTCGCGATAGCCGTAGCCATCCAGAATCACCAGTACCATAGGTTTTTTAGAAACCGACATTGCGACAACCTCACACTCAATAGATAAAAAATAATTGCGTAATTTTACTACAGCTGAATCGATAAAGTAGCCCCCGAAGATCAAATAATGGGGGATCGCGTGCCAGGGGGAACACCGATTTACATTTTTTTTTCCGTAGCGCCCCGCAAAAATGCAATCCAATGCATGCTCTGGCTGTATTTGCGCCAACGCGCAGGTATACTCCTTTCCTGGTTTTTTTAATCACTGAGTCGGGAGTTGTTACCCCCCATGCAAGAAATTATGCAATTTGTTAGTCGCCACCCTGTCTTGAGTATCGCCTGGATTGCGTTACTGGCGGCTGTATTATTTACCACGTTTAAGAGCCTGACCTCAAAAGTGAAGGTGATTACTCGCGGCGAAGCTACACGTCTCATCAACAAAGAAGACGCCGTTGTTGTGGATTTACGCCAGCGCGACGACTTCCGCAAAGGCCATATCGCAGGCTCCACTAACCTGCTGCCGAGCGAAATCAAAGCCAACAATTTTGGCGAACTTGAAAAACACAAAAACAAACCTGTGATTGTGGTTGATGGTTCAGGCATGCAGTGCCAGGATTCAGCAACTGCGCTGATTAAAGCCGGTTTTGAGCAGGTATCCGTACTGAAAGACGGCGTAGCGGGCTGGAGTGGTGAGAATCTGCCACTGGTTCGCGGCAAGTAATTTACCCGTCTTCTTTCATGCCGCAGGGTAAAAAGAACACTGGAGATAAGTCATGGCCAATATTGAGATCTACACCAAAGCAACCTGCCCGTTTTGCCATCGCGCAAAAGCGCTGTTGAACAGCAAGGGTGTGAGTTTCCAGGAACTTCCGATTGACGGCGATGCCGTAAAGCGTGAAGAGATGATCAAACGCAGTGGCCGTACGACGGTTCCGCAGATTTTTATTGATGCACAGCACATTGGCGGTTGTGACGACTTGTATGCGTTGGATGCGCGTGGTGGACTGGATCCCCTGCTGCGATAAGGCGTACTGAAAGTATTTAAAGGACAACACTAAGGGTTTTCTAAACATGTCAGAACAAAATAACACTGAAATGGCTTTCCAGATCCAACGTATCTATACCAAGGATGTATCTTTCGAAGCGCCAAATGCACCGCATGTTTTCCAGAAAGATTGGCAGCCAGAGGTTAAACTTGATCTTGATACCGCATCTACCCAACTGGCAGATGACGTGTATGAAGTAGTGCTGCGTGTCACCGTAACGGCTTCTCTTGGCGAAGAAACGGCGTTCCTGTGTGAAGTTCAGCAGGGCGGTATTTTCTCCATCAGTGGTATCGAAGGGACTCAGATGGCGCATTGCCTGGGCGCATACTGCCCGAACATTCTGTTCCCGTATGCCCGCGAATGCATCACCAGTCTGGTTTCACGCGGTACGTTCCCGCAACTGAACCTTGCGCCGGTCAACTTTGATGCGCTGTTCATGAACTATTTACAGCAGCAGGCTGGCGAAGGTACTGAAGAACATCAGGATGCCTGATGAACCAAAGTAATGCTTCAATGACTGTGATTGGTGCCGGCTCGTACGGCACCGCTCTTGCTATTACCCTGGCAAGAAATGGCCATCAGGTTGTGCTGTGGGGCCATGATCCAAAACATATCGCGACCCTTGAGCACGATCGCTGCAACGTCGCGTTCCTCCCTGATGTGCCTTTTCCCGACACGCTGCGCCTGGAAAGTGATTTAGCCACTGCGCTGGCCGCCAGCCGTAATATTCTGGTGGTGGTGCCGAGCCACGTCTTTGGCGAAGTGCTGCGTAACATCAAACCGCTGATGCGTCCTGATGCGCGTCTGGTCTGGGCGACAAAAGGTCTGGAAGCGGAAACAGGGCGTCTGCTGCAGGATGTGGCGCGTGAAGCGCTGGGGGATTCTATTCCGCTGGCGGTCATCTCCGGCCCGACGTTCGCCAAAGAGCTGGCGGCGGGTATGCCGACGGCGATTTCTCTGGCCTCAACGGACGATACTTTCGCTGACGATCTCCAGCAGTTGCTGCACTGCGGCAAAAGCTTCCGCGTTTATAGCAACCCGGATTTCATTGGCGTGCAGCTTGGCGGCGCGGTGAAAAACGTCATTGCGATTGGTGCGGGGATGTCTGACGGCATCGGTTTTGGCGCAAATGCGCGAACCGCATTGATCACCCGTGGACTGACCGAAATGTCGCGTCTTGGCGCGGCGCTGGGTGCCGATCCTGCCACCTTTATGGGGATGGCGGGTTTAGGCGATCTGGTGCTGACCTGTACCGACAACCAGTCGCGCAACCGTCGATTTGGCATGATGCTCGGCCAGGGGATGGACGTGCAGGGTGCGCAGGACAAGATTGGTCAGGTGGTGGAAGGCTACCGCAATACGAAAGAAGTTCGTGAATTGGCGCACCGTTTTGGTGTTGAGATGCCAATAACCGAGGAAATTTATCAAGTATTGTATTGCGGAAAAAACGCGCGCGAGGCAGCATTAACGTTATTAGGCCGTGCGCGCAAGGACGAGCTGAGTCGCCACTAGCTGTAAGGATCTGTTGAATAATAACGACCCGACCCGCGAAGAACGGGTCGGTCGTTTTGCTACCTTCTGGAGTACGCAATGCCGTGTGAAGAACTGGATATCGTCTGGAAAAACATTAAAGCGGAAGCCCGGGCACTGGCGGAATGTGAGCCTATGCTGGCCAGTTTTTATCACGCAACGCTGCTCAAGCATGAAAACCTCGGCAGCGCGCTGAGCTATATGCTGGCGAATAAGCTCGCGTCTCCAATCATGCCTGCCATTGCGATTCGCGAAGTCGTGGAAGAGGCCTACGCGGCCGATCCTGAAATGATTGCCTCAGCGGCTTGTGATATCCAGGCGGTACGCACACGCGACCCGGCCGTCGACAAATATTCCACCCCACTTCTGTATCTGAAGGGCTTTCATGCGCTTCAGGCCTACCGCATCGGCCACTGGCTATGGCATCAGGGGCGTCAGGCGCTGGCAATCTTTCTGCAAAATCAGGTATCTGTTTCTTTCCAGGTAGATATTCATCCGGCGGCAAAAATTGGCCGTGGGATTATGCTCGATCACGCTACCGGTATTGTGGTGGGTGAAACCGCTGTAATTGAAAACGATGTCTCTATTTTGCAATCCGTTACGCTTGGCGGGACCGGTAAAGCGGGCGGCGATCGTCATCCAAAAATTCGTGAAGGGGTGATGATTGGCGCGGGCGCGAAAATTCTCGGCAACATTGAAGTCGGGCGCGGCGCAAAGATTGGCGCGGGTTCCGTCGTTTTACAACCCGTACCGCCACACACTACCGCCGCAGGTGTTCCGGCACGCATTGTCGGCAAACCTGACAGCGATAAGCCGTCTATGGATATGGATCAGCATTTCAACGGGATACATCATACGTTCGAGTACGGCGACGGCATCTGATTTCGAGCCATGCACGGTGGCGCTGCGTTTACTGGGCCTACGTGGTATTTGTAGGTCGGATAAGGCGTCAGCCGCCATCCGACAAATCAACTACGCAATACCGCGCCAGGATATCCCAACTGGCGCCAGGCCTCATACACCACCACCGACACCGCATTTGACAGGTTCATGCTACGACTGTCCGGCATCATCGGAATACGAATTTTTTGTTCGGCCGGCAGAGCGTCGAGGATACTGGCTGGCAGACCGCGTGTTTCCGGGCCAAACATAAGATAATCCCCATCCTGATAACTTACCGCGCTGTGCGCTGGCGTACCTTTGGTGGTCAGGGCAAACAGACGCTGCGGGTTTTCTGCGGCGACGAAGGCGGCGTAATCAGGGTGGCGCAGCACGGCGGTAAATTCATGATAATCCAGCCCCGCACGACGCAGGCGCTTGTCGTCCCAGGTAAAGCCCATCGGCTCAATAATATGCAGACGAAAGCCGGTATTGGCGCAAAGACGGATAATATTGCCGGTATTTGGCGGGATTTCTGGTTCGAATAAAACGATGTTAAGCATACTGCCCCCTTAATAACGGGGGGCAGAATAGCAGAAAGAGCGGGTACTATGCGACGGTCAGCGCGTGCGGTTTATAGCGTTGCAGTTTGTAAATTGTCGCCGCAGCAGCGAGCAGCGCGGGAAGGCTAAGGAACATTAAGATACTATCAGCCTGCCATTGCAGGGAAAGCAGCTGGGCGCTCATCATCGTTCCGGCCACGCCGCCGAATCGGCCTACTCCCTGCATCCACGCAATACCCGTCGCGCGGCAGTGGGTAGGATAGAACGTCGCAGCCAGCGTCTGTAGCCCGGACTGCGCACCGTTCATGGTAATCCCCATCAGGAAGATCAGGGCGCCGAACAGGATGATATGGTTATGCTCAAAACCGAGGGCGAGGGCAAACAGCATCGTCAGGATAAAGCCGAGTGACACCACTTTATGTGCTTCCCAGCGATCCATTAACCAACCGGCCAGCAGGATCCCCGCCGTACCGCCGAAGGTAAACAGTGAGGTTAACCAGGCCGATTCCGCCAGTGGATAGCCCATGCCCAACATCAGGGTTGGCATCCAGCTCAGCAGTACGTAATAGATAACCAGCCCCATAAAGTAGGTCAGCCACAGCATCAGCGTGCCCGGCAGCCAGGGCATACTGAACAATTGCGCCACGCTGCCTTTTTTGACCGTAACCTTGTCTTCATCCAGATAAAACTGGGTGACCTGTTCCAGACTGCCCGACATAAAGCGTTGGGCAATACGTTTCACCTGCGCAACGCTTTTACCACGGTGCACCAAATACTTAACCGACTCCGGTAGGAACAGCACTAACAGCACAGTGAGCGTCAGCGGGGCGATTGCGCCAGCGAGCAGCACGCTGTGCCAGCCGTAGTTGGGGATCAGCCAGGAGGAGATGACGCCACCGCCCGCAGCCCCTAACGGAAAGCCGCAATACATGGTGTTTATTGCCATCGAACGGCAGCGTTTGGGCGCAAATTCTGACACAAGGGTAATGGCATTAGGCATTGCCGCGCCGAGTCCAAGCCCGGTGAGAAAGCGCCAGAAGGTCAACATATTCAGCGTCTGTGCATAGGCGGTGCCGAGACTGGCGAGACCAAAGAACAAACAGGAAAAGACCAGAACGCGCTTACGGCCCATCCGATCGGAAATCGGTCCGGCTAATAATGCGCCAAATGAGAGACCCAATAATGCGGCGCTTAAAACAGGCCCGAGATCCTGCTTCTGGATGCCCCAGTCGGCAGAGAGCGTGGGCGCAATATAACCCATCGCCGCGGTATCGAAGCCGTCAATGGCTAACACCAGAAAGCCCAGGACAATAATCACCCAATGAAAGCGTGAAAAAGGACTGTCGTCTATCGCCTGCTGGATATTCACTTTACCGGAATAAGCCATGTCACCCTCGCCCGTTATGATGGTTGTTATCTACCCGTCATACTTCAAGCTGCATGTGCGTTGGCTTTCCTCGCTCACCCCAGTCACGTACTTATGTACGCTCCTGAGATTCGCTGCGTTGCCGCCTTCCTGCAGCTCGAATTATTTGGGTATCTGTATAAAATGCCCTTGTATTAGCTTGTATATACATTTGGCAGGTGGATAAAAAGTTGTCAAATATATTGGTTGTAAATGTTAACTGGTCGTTATTTTTGCATAAAAAATGGCCGGACTGAGAACAGGCCGACCATGCAGAAAACACGATTTTTACGGGAGAGAGTGTTACGCAGCGCTACCCTGAGCCAGAGGCGCTAATGCAGCAGGCAGGCTCTTACCCAGCTCCTGTACCAGAGAATCGCGGCTGATTTCACTAATCGATTTCGCACCGGTTAAGGTCATCGCCACCTTCATCTCTTTCTCGATTAGGTTCAACAGGTTCGCCACACCGGCCTGGCCGTGGGTGGCGAGCGCGTACAGATAAGCACGCCCCAGCAGAACGCTATCCGCGCCCAGCGCAATCATGCGCACAACGTCCAGACCGTTACGGATACCGCTGTCTGCCAGAATGGTGATATCGCCTTTCACCGCATCGGCAATGGCGGGCAGCGCGCGAGCAGAAGACAGCACGCCATCTAACTGGCGGCCACCGTGGTTAGAAACGACAATACCATCCGCGCCGAAACGGACGGCATCGCGGGCATCTTCCGGATCGAGGATCCCTTTGATCACCATCGGGCCATCCCAGAATTCGCGGATCCACTCAAGGTCTTTCCACGAAATTGACGGATCGAAGTTATTCGCCAGCCAGCCAATGTAATCCTCAAGGCCGGTAGGTTTGCCAAGATAGGTTGAGATATTGCCTAAATCATGCGGACGACCGTTCAGGCCCACGTCCCATGCCCACTGCGGATGGGTAACCGCTTGCCAGTAACGACGCAGCGCGGCGTTGGGACCGCTCATTCCGGAATGGGCGTCACGGTAGCGTGCGCCAGGTGTTGGCATATCGACGGTAAAGACCAACGTAGAGCAGCCCGCCGCTTTGGCGCGCTCCAGCGCGTTGCGCATAAAGCCACGATCGCGCAGAACATATAACTGGAACCACATTGGGCGCCTGATGGTCGGCGCGACTTCTTCAATTGGACATACGGAAACCGTGGAAAGCGTAAACGGAATGCCTTTGGCGTCAGCGGCAGCGGCGGCCTGCACTTCGCCCCGGCGCGCATACATTCCGCACAGGCCGACAGGCGCGAGGGCCACGGGCATGGAGAGCGTTTCGTTGAACAGCTTTGTCTCGAGGCTCAGATCGGACATATTCTTCAGCACACGCTGTCGCAGCGCCACTTCCGACAGGTCTTCGACGTTGCGGCGCAGAGTGCGCTCTGCATACGCGCCGCCGTCAATGTAGTGGAACAAGAAAGGGGGCAAAATACGTTGGGCTGCGGCGCGATAGTCGCTGGCTGCTGAAATAATCATGTGTTGTTCTCCCTGCTATTCTCACCAGGGTCACCGGGCAGGCGGGTTATACGCGCCTGACGGGCCTGATCTTCGTCAAATTGTTTAATCGTGGTGTGGACAAAGCTGAGGTGCGCCATCATGGCCTTACGCGCGCCATCGGCATCACCGGCGATAATGGCGTCCAGCACGGCCTGATGTTGTTCTGTAAGCTGTGAAAATACGGGCGGCACAAGATACATACGTTGGCGGCTCTGTTTTACCGAAGACTGCAATACGTCGAAGAAACCGCGCATGGTCTGTAACAGCACCACGTTATGCGAGGCTTCCGCAATGGCGAGATGAAAGCGCACGTCCGCCTGTGAGGCGAGATCTGGATCTTCGCTTTGCGTAGCCTCGAAACAGAGTCTGATCTTCTCTTTGTCGGCGCTGGTGGCCCGCATGGCTGCGTGCCAGGCGGTACTGGCTTCAATGGCGTGGCGGGCTTCCAGAATATCGAAGCTGTAATCAGGATCGTCCGCCAGCAGGGTTTTCAGCGGCTGAACGATGTTTTGTTCAGACCAGGCTTCATGCTGCCAGCGAACAAACGTCCCGCCGCCGCGACGGCTGATCAACACGCCTTCACTCACCAGCTTTGCTAACGCCTCGCGCAGCGAGTTGCGCGACACGCCGAGCTGTACGGCCAACTGGCGCTCAGCGGGCAACTTCATGCCCGCCTCCAGCTGTTGTTCTTCAATCAGCGCCCGCACACGAGATGCGACCTCGTCTGACAGGCGTCTGGGCATCACAATCATGGAATCATCCAGGTTAAGACATAAGCCTGCAGGGTGGTAATCACCCCCACCATACAGGTGAAAATCAGGCTATGTTTCACGGTAAAGCGGAACAGATCAGACTCTTTCCCCACTAATCCCACTGCCGCACAGGCGATAGCGATAGACTGTGGAGAGATCATCTTGCCGGTCACGCCGCCGGTGGTATTTGCCGCCACCATCAGCACATCCGAAACGCCGATTTGCTGAGCTGCGGTGGCCTGCAGGGCGGCAAACAGGGCGTTAGATGAGGTATCGGACCCGGTCAGGAATACCCCCAGCCAGCCGAGGAACGGCGAGAAGAAAGTAAACGCGCTGCCAGTGTGCGCCAGGGCCAACGCCAGGGTTGATGAAAGCCCGGAGTAGTTAGAGATAAACGCGAATGCCAGCACCATCCCGATGGAATAGATTGGTAGCGCCAGATCTTTCAGCGTGTTGCCAAAGGTCTGCAGCGCAGCGGACGGCTTCATCTTCAGCCAGACGATAGACAGCAGAGCGGCAAACAGAATCGCGGTACCGGTCGCGGAGAACCAGTCAAATTTGTACACCGCCGCGTAGGCTGTGGCTTCGTGTACGACCGGTGGCATACGGGCTACCAGCTTGTCGAGGAACGGAACCGGAATATTGACCACCCAGTGGTACATCGCGCCACCCGGCGCAAACAGCGCTTTAAACGGCGGTATGCTCCACAGCGTGACGGTGGCTGTCAGGAACAGGAACGGGGACCAGGCGCGGATGATTTGCCCTGCAGTGTAGCGGGTGCGCGACAGGTCCATATCGACCTGCGAAGCGCCCATATCGCCGAAGCGGAAGATACGTACCGGCTGCCAGCGTTGCAGGAACAGCGTCAGACACACCAGTGAGACCAGCGAAGAGATGATGTCCGGTAGTTCCGGCCCGATAAAGTTCGAGCTGAGATACTGGGCGATAGCAAACGAGCCGCCAGCGACCATTACCGCAGGCCAGGTTTCTTTCACGCCGCGCCAGCCATCCATAATCGCCATAATCCAGAACAGCACGATAATCGTCAGGAACGGCAACTGACGACCGACCATCTGGCCAATCTCAAAGCTGTCCAGTCCGGTAACCTGGCCGGCAACCAGAATCGGAATGCCCATTGCGCCAAAGGCGACTGGCGCGGTATTCACGATCAAGCACAGCCCGGCCGCGTACAGCGGGTTAAAGCCCAGACCCACCAGCAGCGCGGCGGTAATGGCGACCGGTGCGCCAAAGCCTGCCGCCCCCTCAAGGAATGCTCCAAAGGAGAAACCGACGATCAGCATTTGCAGACGCTGGTCTGGGGTAATGGAGAGTATTGATGAACGGATGATGTCGAACTGCCCGGTTTTTACCGAGATTTTATAAACGAATACTGCTGCGATGATTATCCAGGCAATCGGCCACAAACCATAAAAGAAGCCGTATACCACCGAGGCCAGAGCGTGATCGACCGGCATTTTGTAGAACAGTAGGGCGACAGCCAGAGCGATCACTACCGTCCATGACGCCGCAACATAGCCTTTCAGCTTGAGCTTAATCAGGGCGAAGAAAAAGAACAGGATTGGGAGCGATGCGATCAGACTGGAAAGCCAGATGTTACCGGCCGGATCGTAGTTCTGTTGCCAGAGATTCATTGCAGGTCTCCTGGGGGCCTTAGACATAATGAAATGAGTCTTTGCTCATCTCTTCGTCACATTATGTGTAAAAGTGGCCCTGCCAATATTGTTGTGTAGGGGTAATGACAATGAATGGTTAATCAGATGTTATTTATTGGCAACGGTATTGTACGCGAATTTTAATGAAATGTGAGGTGATGGTAGGATCTGGTTATAATTGGTAGGGCCAATTGGCGGGGCAGGAAAGACCGGGCAAACGGATGTTGCCCGGCAGGAGATCAGAACTCGGTTTTTGCAAAGCCTGTCATCTCTTTCAGGCCCATTTCACGGCCAAGTTCGGTCATCGGGTGGACGACAATCAGGCCACGTACGCTTTTCTTCAGCTTGCCCATGTCGGCCTGTTCTTTTTTGCTAATGGCACGGCGGAAGGGAAGTTTCGTTAGCTTTTGCGCTTCTTTGCTCAGCTTCTGGCCGTGGACTTCACGCAGGCGCGCGATCTCGGTTTCCAGGGTTTCTTTCTCTTTTTCCAGCTCGGCATATTTGTCTGCTGCTTCAACCAGCGACAGGTCAGCCTGCTGATGGCGGATAGCGTCCAGACGATCGCTCAGGCGTTTAATTTCGTTTTTTTCGACTTCTTTCATAGGATAGCTTCTGATAAAAATAGAATGTATATCCTATAGTATGCGCGCAGAGCGGGATTCTTCACAACAAATCGAAGATAAATAATCAAATGCCGCAAGTATTAATCAGCTAATGATAATATTACGCTTTTGATTGATAAGGAATTTTAAGCAATAAGATCGGCCATGGCGCTTTCTGTTGGCGGGTTGATAGCGAAGCACGTTTTCCTCAATATAATCGCCCAACCGATCCTAAACTTAAATGATCAACCGCGCAGGCTAAGCGTGGTTAATACATGGAGGAGGGAAGATTATGGCGAAAATAGGTGAGAATGTTTCGGTCCTTATTGATAAGACTGTTGATTTCATGGCCTCAAGCCAGGCTTTTCGCGAGTATCTGAATAAAACACCGCCGCGCAACGTTGTCCCTTCTGAAATACCGCAGGAGAATGCGCAGCTGTATCTGCAACGTCTGGCGTACTATCGACAGCTTTATCGACCGCAGCAGGAAGAGAAATAAGCCTGCATGGACTTATTTTTGAAAGGCTTTTTTTAAGCTGATTTTAGAAATCAGCTCGGTCAGGGAAAGTACCATCGTGGAGCGTACCATTTGCTGGTAGCGCTGGATCTGCATGGCGTGCAAACCTGAGTCTGAGGTATCAAACTGTGGCGGCGGCGGGAGTGCCGTCACGCAGTGAAGCTCGCCAAACGGCCCGAGAATCTCGTCGTCGGTAAACGCATATTCATTGCCGTCGTGATTCAGCTCTTCCCGCAGCGCCATCAGAAGCTCCGCATCTTCATACTCCGGGCGGCTGAGTACGCCCAGACCATAGATTAGCTTCAAACGAACCGAAAGATCGCCTAATGGACCGTCGCCGTCGAGCAACGGTTCTACGGCATATTTCACCGCATAGTCATCTTTGCGAAATACCTGAAGCACAAGGATATTCACCGCCTCAGTGAGCAGTTCTACGGCGGTGATGAGGAAGCTGCGTACGGTTTTGCCAGCATTCAGACGCTCAAGCACACGATTTTCAAAGGCCTGCGTTTGTTCCATTATTGCCTGCATATCTGACAATCTGTCATTCGGGCGCAGGCTGACCTGCGCCACATTCTCTATCATTTGGTCGCGTTATATGCGTTAACCGCCTCCGCCACCACATCACTGTTGGCATCCAGACCGGATACCTGCGCCAGCGCGGCCTGTGGACCTTTTTCGTCAATCAGCGCGGCCAGTTCCTGTGCCTGCGGATCTTCTTCACTGCGATAGTGCATTGCAGCAGCAATACCGGTAACCAGATTAACGTGCGGCAAACCATACTCCAGCGTGCCCAGCAGCGGTTTAATCAGGCGGTCGCCCGCGCTCAGTTTACGCAGCGGCTGACGTCCTACGCGCTCAACATCATCTTTCAGATACGGGTTTTCAAAACGACCGAGGATTTTCTGAATGTATGCTGCATGTTTAGCTGCATCAAAGCCATAGCGTTTGATCAGTACCGCGCCGCTCTCTTCCATCGCACCTTTGACCACTGCGCGGATTTTCTCGTCGAGAATCGCGTCACGGATGGTCTGATGACCGGTCAATTTTCCGAGGTACGCGGTTATAGCATGCCCGGTGTTCAGCGTGAAGAGTTTACGTTCGACAAATGCCATCAGGTTATCAGTTAATTCCATTCCCGGGATGTTTGGCAGCTCGCCTTTGAACTGCGTTTGGTCGACAATCCCCTCGCTGAATGTTTCAACGGTAACTTCCAGCGGATCGTTGGTCGCAGAAGCAGATGGCGGCACGATGCGATCCACGGCGGAATCGACAAAGCCAACATGTTCTTCAACCCAGCCTTTGTCTTCATCTGCCAGCGCGTTCATGACGTGGCCTTTCAGCTGTGTGGTTCCGCGCACCATGTTTTCACAGGCAATGATATTCAACGGGGTAGAGATGCCCTGCGCTTTGCGTTTTACCAGCCCTTTAGCGATGGCCGGAGCGATACGCTCAAGCACAACCGGACCCACGGCAGTGG
This sequence comes from Citrobacter sp. wls710, assembly GCF_005281115.1. Classification (NCBI taxonomy): domain Bacteria; kingdom Pseudomonadati; phylum Pseudomonadota; class Gammaproteobacteria; order Enterobacterales; family Enterobacteriaceae; genus Citrobacter; species Citrobacter sp. wls710. The sequence goes on along the minus strand of NZ_SZXD01000011.1, from coordinate 188,206 downwards.
TGATTAAATCAACGTGGGCAATCAGGTCGACGACATCATCGCCGATGCTGCTGACGGCGTTGACGCCGGAAACGGTATCAACCTGCTCGTTTTCACCTACAACATGAACCTGATAGCTATGACGGGCATTCAGGGCATCGAGCACGACCTGGTTTACATCCGCAAACGTCAGCTGTATCCCCGCGTCCGCCAGCAGTTTGCCGATAAAGCCACGACCGATATTACCTGCGCCAAAATGTAATGCTTTCATAGTATTAACCTTCATTAATGTTTTTACCCAAGAGGGCTGGGGTGAGGCTTTTCCCTCAACCTAACCCTCTCCACAAGGGAGAGGATATCGCCTTCATATTTCGAACTGCAGATGCGTTGGCTCTCCTCGCTCACCCCAGTCACGTACTTATGTACGCTCCTGGGGATTCACTGTGTTGCCGCCTTCCTGCAGCTCGAACTATTTTGGGGATACTTAACTGTTAAGCTTTTTTACCTGCCAGCAGTTCCAGAACTTCATCCACGCTGGTGGTATGGGCCAGACGTTCGATCACGGATTCATCATCCAGCGCGTTGGTCAGGCTGGTGATGACCTGGATGTGCTCATTGTTACGTGCGGCGATACCAATGACCAGACGGGCAATATCGTCTTCTTCTTCACCGAAGCGTACGCCTTCCGGGTACTGGCAGAACACCACGCCGGTTTTCAGCACGCGATCTTTGGCTTCTACCGTACCGTGCGGTACTGCGATGGATTCACCGAGGTAAGTCGGCGTCAGTTTTTCGCGGTCCAGCATGGCATCGACGTATTCCGGCTCAACATAGCCGCCTTTCACCAGTTGTTCACCGGCAAAGCGAATCGCTTCTTCTTTGTTAGCGGCTTTCCGGCCAAGGAAGATATTTTCCGCACCCAGTTTGAACAGGTGGGTATCACCCTCATCAAAGCTGTCTTTCAGATGATCGCGGACTTTCTCTTCGTTCACGTTGTGGCGCTGTGCAGCGACCAGACGTTCGGTCAGGCTGGTATACAGACCGCTGTCGAGGAAGTTAGTCAGCGAGATGTGCTGTGCCTGAGGCACCTGACGCATCGCACGTTCGGTCAGGTCACGGTGGGTAATGACCAGATCCACATCCGGCGGCAGATTGTTAATCGCGCTGTTGGTGACGGAAATCTGAGACAGACCCGCATCCTGCACTTTCTTACGCAATACGCCTGCGCCCATGGCGCTGGAACCCATACCGGCATCGCAAGCCACGATGATTTTACGTACATGGCTCAGGTCGTTGGTTACGTCGCCAGCCGCCAGCGGAGATGCGCCTTTAGATTCCGCTTTCATGTCCTGCATACGACGGGTCGCCGCATCAATATCGTCTTCTTCTTTCACTTTGCTGGTTTTCAGCAGAATGGCTGAGACCACAAAGGAGACCGCCATGGCGGCACAGATAGCAGCGATGTTGGCGAAGTAAGCGCCTTTTGGCGTCATCGCCAGTACGGCCAGAATCGAGCCAGGAGAAGCCGGAGAAACCAGACCGCCGTTCAGGATGGTCAGGGTGAATACGCCAGTCATACCGCCAAGGATAACGGCCAGGATCAGACGTGGGTTCATCAGCACGTACGGGAAGTAAATTTCGTGGATACCGCCCAGGAAGTGGATGATAGCCGCGCCGCCCGCAGACTGCTTAGCGCTGCCGCGACCAAAGAACATGTACGCCAGCAGGACGCCCATACCCGGACCTGGGTTAGCTTCAATCAGGAAGAAGATGGATTTGCCCATCTCATGGGACTGCTGAATACCCAGCGGTGAGAAAATACCGTGGTTGATGGCGTTGTTGAGGAACAGGATTTTTGCCGGTTCAACGAAGATAGACGCCAGCGGCAGCATGTCATGGACAACCATGAAGTTAACGCCTGCCGCCAGAATTTTGGACAGACCTTCAACCAATGGGCCAATGCCGAGGAAAGCCAGGATGGCGAGGATCATACCGATGATGCCTGCGGAGAAGTTATTCACCAGCATCTCAAAACCGGATTTGATCTTACCGTCTACCCAGTTATCGAATTTCTTGATGCAGTAGCCGCCCAGCGGGCCTGCGATCATGGAGCCAAGGAACATCGGCATATCCGCACCGACGATAACGCCCATGGTGGTGATAGCACCAACCACGCCGCCACGCTCACCGCCTACCAACTTACCACCGGTATAACCGATCAGCAGCGGCAGCAGATAGGTGATCATCGGACCGACCAGCTTCGCCAGCGTTTCGTTCGGCAACCACCCTGTCGGAATGAATAATGCGGTGATAATACCCCACGCGATAAACGCGCCGATATTTGGCATCACCATATTGCTGAGGAATCGACCAAAGCTTTGCACCTTGATCTTAATATCGGATGACATAAAAACACCCCTTCTTATGTTTGCTATCGCGCAGGCTGAAAGCCCGAGGTTTGTTAATGTAGCGGCAGGAGGTAGCCGGACCCTGTAGATACTGCGAAATCTGGCACTGAATCGTTCAACTGTCCAGTCGACGGCCTTTTATGTGATGTTTGTCACGTAAATATAGGGTGTGTGGCGCTAGTTAATGTGACTCCAATCACAAAACACCGGTACAAAAAAACATCACAGCGCAAGAAATCGCTAAAAATGGCGGTTAAATGTGAACTTGTTCACGTTTTTGTATTTGCTGTTTGTTGGATTTTTGTGATGTGATTCACAAAGTATTTTTGTCTCGGTTTAACCAAATGTGATCTGCGACGGGTTCTGGAACTCACATTTTTCTTGCCAAATAAAGCAACTTAAAACCAGAAAAAATATTTTTTTTATGGTATGGCGAAAACCGCAAACTGCAGTTATGTTCAAAGCATCAGCCAGGATGCATACGGCTGCCGGCATAAAAAAACTCTAATTAGCGTGAATTCGAGGCAGGTATGTTTCTAAATTATTTCGCGTTAGGCGTGCTGATCTTCGTTTTTCTGGTTCTGTTTTACGGAATCATCGCCATCCATGACATTCCCTATAACATCGCTAAAAAGCGCAACCATCCCCACGCCGATGCTATCCACACGGCAGGGTGGGTAAGTCTTTTTACGTTGCATGTTATTTGGCCGTTCCTGTGGATTTGGGCCACGCTCTACCAGCCCGAAAAGGGGTGGGGAATGCAGTCGCACATCACGCCGACCGGAAAGGAACCTGACCCTGAGATAGCCGTGCTGGCAGCGCGCATCGCCCAGTTGGAAAAAAAGCTGGATGGGGAAAAAAGAATCGATAACTCCACCTTTCCGGAGATTTAATCATGGATTTGTTAATTGTCCTGACTTATGTGGCATTCGCCTGGGCCATCTTTAAAATATTCCGTATTCCGGTAAACCAGTGGACGCTTGCCACCGCAGCATTAGGTGGGGTGTTTATTGTTGCGGGACTCATCTTATTAATGAACTATAACCATCCATATACCTTTACGGCGCAAAAAGCGGTTATTTCAATTCCCGTCACCCCACAGGTCACAGGAATTGTTAGTGAGGTGACAGATAAAAATAATCAGCTGATTAAAAAAGGCGAAGTGTTATTTAAACTCGATCCTGTGCGTTATCAGGCGCGGGTTGACAGACTCCAGGCTGACCTGGTCACCGCGACCCACAATATCGACAATTTGAAAGCGCAACTGTTGGAAGCGGTCGCGAATACCACTCGCGTGTCTGCGGAACGTGACCGCCTGTATAAAGATTATCAGCGTTATTTGAAGGGTAGTCAGGCGAAGGTTAACCCGTTTTCCGAAAGTGATATCGACAATGCCCGCCAGAACTATCTGGCTCAGGATGCGCTGGTGAAAGGCTCAGTAGCGGAACAGACCCAGATTCAGAGCCAGTTAGACAGTATGGTCAATGGTGAGCAATCCCAGGTTGCCTCCCTGCGCGCCCAGCTTGCCGAAGCCAAATATAATCTTGAGCAGACCGTTGTGCGTGCGCCCAGCAACGGTTACGTGACGCAGGTGCTTATTCGCCCGGGGACTTACGCCGCCGCGTTGCCTCTGCGACCAGTTATGGTATTTATTCCTGAACAAAAACGGCTAATCGTGGCGCAATTTCGCCAGAACTCACTGCTGCGTCTTGAGCCGGGCGATGAAGCCGAAGTGGTATTCAACGCGCTGCCAGGCCAGGTGTTCAGCGGCAAACTAACCAGTATCCTTCCCGTTGTGCCGGGAGGTTCTTATCAGGCGCAGGGGGCATTACAGTCCTTAACGGTGGTGCCGGGGACCGATGGCGTATTGGCAACCATTGAACTGGATCCGAATGCCGATGTGGAGGCGCTGCCGGACGGTATCTATGCCCAGGTGGCGGTCTATTCCGACCATTTCGCCCACGTGTCGGTGATGCGTAAAGTGCTGCTGCGCATGACCAGCTGGATGCATTATCTTTATTTGGATCATTGAGAACGTCATCACCTGCCATTTGCGCTGTCCTGAGCCATACTGATATTTTTGTTGGCAAAAAGGACCCGGCATGAAACTCATTGGCAGCTATACCAGCCCTTTTGTGCGTAAAATTTCTATTCTGTTACTGGAAAAGGGCATCACCTTCGAATTTGTAAATGAACTCCCCTACAACGCGGATAGCGGCGTGGCGCGCTATAACCCGTTAGGAAAAGTGCCCGCGCTGGTTACTGATGAGGGTGAGTATTGGTTTGATTCTCCAATCATCGCGGAATACATAGAGCTGCTGGATATTGCGCCAGCTATGTTGCCGCGTGAACCGCTGGCGGCGCTGAAGGTACGGCAGTTGGAGGCGCTGGCAGACGGCATTATGGATGCCGGTTTAGTCTCGGTACGCGAACAGGCTCGCCCCGCCGCACAGCAGTCAGAAACAGAGTTGTTACGCCAGCGGGAGAAGATCACCCGCAGTCTGGATGTGCTGGAAGGCTATCTGGCGGACGGTACGCTGAAAACTGATACGGTTAACCTGGCCACCATTGCGATTGCCTGCGCTGTCGGCTATCTCAATTTCCGTCGGGTCGCGCCCGGCTGGTGTGTGGACCGCCCGCGTCTGGTCAAACTGGTGGAAACGCTCTTTCAGCGCGAAAGTTTTGCCCGTACGGAACCGCCAAAGGCTTGATACACGTTATGTCCGCCTGAGCAAAGTCACGATACAATCCTTCCTATATCGATATCCCTCTCCACGGTGGAGAGGGCCACCAACAGCCAGGCCCTTTCATGACAACCGACATGCGTTCACTCTACAGCCAGCTTCCTGCTATCGATCGTTTATTGCGCGATAGCGCTTTCTCAGCCTTACGTGAATCCCACGGTCATACCCGGGTAGTTGACCTGCTACGTCATATGCTCGACGAAGCCAGAGAAGCCATTCGCGACGCCCACGCGCTCCCGGCATGGTGTGAGGACTGGGCGCAAGAAGCCAGAGCCAGGCTGGAAAGAGAATCGCAAAGCGCGCTGCGTCCAGTGATTAACCTGACCGGAACGGTGCTGCATACTAACCTGGGTCGTGCGTTGCAGGCCGAGGAAGCCATCGATGCGGTGGTGCAGGCGATGCGCACGCCGGTGACGCTGGAATACAGCCTGGATGATGCCGGGCGCGGACATCGGGATCGGGCGTTGGCGGATTTACTCTGTCGCCTGACGGGGGCCGAAGACGCTTGTATCGTGAATAACAATGCGGCAGCGGTGCTGCTGATGCTGGCCGCCACGGCTAACGGCAAAGAGGTGGTCGTTTCGCGCGGTGAACTGGTGGAAATTGGCGGCGCGTTTCGTATTCCTGATGTGATGTGTCAGGCCGGATGTATGCTGCGCGAAGTGGGGACCACCAACCGCACCCACGCGAAAGATTACCGCCAGGCGGTGAATGAAAATACCGGCCTGCTGATGAAGGTGCACACCAGTAATTACAGCATCGAAGGCTTTACGAAGTCGGTGGATGAGGCTGAGCTGGCCGCCATTGGCCGGGAGCTGGATGTACCTGTGGTGGCGGATCTCGGCAGCGGTTCGCTGGTCGATCTCAGCCAGTATGGTTTGCCGCAGGAGCCAATGCCGCAGCAACTGATTGCCGCAGGCGTGAGTCTGGTGAGCTTCTCTGGCGACAAACTGCTGGGCGGGCCGCAGGCCGGGATTATCGTCGGTAAAAAAGAGATGATCGCCCGCTTGCAGAGCCATCCGCTGAAACGTGCGTTACGGGCAGATAAAATGACGCTGGCGGCGCTGGAAGCAACGCTGCGTCTGTATCTGCACCCGGAAGCGCTGGCGGCGAAGCTGCCGACATTACGCCAGCTCACTCGCTCGCAAGAGGCGATTTACGCACAGGCCCAGCAATTACAGGCGCAGCTTGCCGATCGTTACAGCGACGAGTTTGCTTTGAATGTGATGCCTTGCCTGTCGCAGATTGGTAGCGGTTCGTTGCCTGTTGACAGGTTACCCAGCGCGGCATTGACCTTTACCCCGCATGACGGGCGCGGTAGCCGCCTCGACGCACTGGCCGCCCGCTGGCGTGCGCTGCCCGTGCCGATCATTGGGCGAATTTATGATGGCCGCATGTGGCTGGATCTGCGCTGCCTTGAAGACGAGACCCGGTTTATGGAGATGATGCTGAAATGATTATTGCGACCGCCGGACACGTTGACCACGGAAAAACAACGTTATTACAGGCAATTACGGGCGTGAATGCCGACCGTCTGCCGGAGGAAAAAAAGCGTGGCATGACCATCGATCTCGGCTATGCCTACTGGCCGCAGCCGGATGGGCAGGTGTTGGGGTTTATTGATGTTCCCGGACACGAAAAGTTTTTGTCCAACATGCTGGCGGGTGTAGGCGGTATCGACCACGCGCTGCTGGTCGTCGCCTGTGATGACGGCGTGATGGCGCAAACGCGTGAACATTTGCAAATTCTGCAACTGACGGGCAATCCGCAAATCACCGTGGCGCTCACAAAAGCCGATCGCGTGGATGAGGAACGCATCAATACGGTGCGTGAAGAGGTACACACCACGCTGGAGAACTATGGTTTTGCCGATGCGGCTCTGTTTGTGACTGCCGCCAGTGAAGGCCGTGGGATCGAAGAACTGCGCGACCATTTATTGCAATTAACCTCACGCGAGCATGCCCGCGATCACAGCTTCCGCCTGGCGATTGACCGTGCTTTTACGGTCAAGGGCGCAGGGCTGGTGGTGACCGGGACGGCGCTCAGCGGTGAAGTGAATGTCGGGGATACGCTGTGGCTGACGGGCGTCAATAAGCCAATGCGCGTACGTAGCCTGCATGCGCAAAACCAGGCTACTGAGCATGCTCATGCCGGGCAGCGTATTGCGCTGAATATTGCCGGTGATGCGCAAAAAGAAGAGCTTAACCGCGGCGACTGGCTGCTTTCCGATGTCCCGCCAGAGGCTTTTAACCGCGTGATTGTCTCTTTAGAACATGCCGCGCCGCTGACGCAGTGGCAACCGCTGCATATTCACCACGCGGCCAGCCATGTCACCGGGCGCATCTCACTGCTTGAAGGAACGCTGGCGGAACTGGTGTTTGATACACCGTTGTGGCTCGCCGATAACGACCGCCTGGTGCTGCGCGATATTTCTGCCCGCACGACGCTGGCTGGCGCACGCGTCGTCACGCTCAACCCACCGCGCCGCGGAAAGCGTAAACCGGAATATCTGCAGTGGCTGTCGGCGCTCGAAAATGCACGCACCGACGGCGACGCCCTGGCGTTGCATCTGACGCGTGGGGCGGTGAATATTCCTGACTTTGCCTGGGCGCGCCAGCTCAACGGCAATGGGATGCGCCCGTTGATTGAGCAACATGGTTTTATTCAGGCGGGGTACAGCCTGTTGAATGCGCCCGTTGCCGCGCGCTGGCAGCGAAAAGTCCTCGATACGCTGGCGACCTATCACGAACAGCACCGTGATGAGCCAGGGCCAGGGCGCGAACGTCTGCGTCGTATGGCGTTGCCGATGGAAGACGAAGCGCTGGTCTTGCTGCTGATTGAAAAGATGCGCGAGAGTGGTGCCATCCATAGCCATCATGGCTGGCTGCATTTGCCGGATCATAAGGCGGGTTTCAGCGATGAGCAGCAGGCAATCTGGCTAAAAGCAGAACCGCTTTTTGGCGATGAGCCGTGGTGGGTGCGCGATCTGGCAAAACAGACGGGTACGGATGAGCAAATGATGCGCGTGGCATTACGACAAGCGGCGCAGCAAGGCATTATTACTGCGATCGTGAAAGATCGTTATTACCGTAACGATCGGATTGTGGCCTTCGCCAACATGATCCGCGAACTGGATCAGGAGAAAGGATCGACCTGCGCCGCCGATTTTCGCGACAGGCTTAATGTGGGGCGTAAATTAGCTATCCAGATTCTGGAATATTTTGACCGGATTGGTTTTACGCGTCGTCGCGGAAATGATCATTTATTACGCGATGCATTACTGTTTCCTGAAAAATAATGAAACAATTAATTCAGAAATCAAATGAATTAATACAATATATATATTGATTGAAATCAGCACATTAGATTATGAACCTAATGTGCTCTTTTATTCTGAATGTTATTAAAATAACAACCTCGATCATATTTTGTTGGAAATTTCACACGTATGCTTCCTGACTCTTTTGAGTAATTAAGGATCGTACAATGGCTGCTTCAACATTTTTTATTCCTTCCGTGAATGTAATCGGCGCTGATTCATTAAAAGATGCGATGAAAACCATGGCTGAATATGGTTTTCGCCGCACGCTAATTGTCACGGATGCCATGTTGACCAAATTAGGTATGGCTGGTGAGATTCAAAAGGCATTACAGGAACATGGTATTTTCAGCGTAATTTACGATGGTACGCATCCTAACCCCACGACCAGCAACGTTGCTGCTGGCCTGAAAATGCTGAAAGAAAACGACTGCGATAGCGTTATTTCTCTCGGCGGCGGTTCGCCACACGATTGTGCGAAAGGTATCGCGCTGGTGGCCGCTAACGGTGGCTATATCGGTGATTACGAAGGCGTTGACCGCTCTGCAAAACCGCAGTTGCCGATGATTGCCATTAACACCACGGCGGGTACAGCATCTGAAATGACCCGTTTCTGCATCATTACCGATGAAGAACGCCATATTAAAATGGCGATTGTCGACAAGCACGTCACTCCGCTGCTGTCGGTCAATGACTCCTCGCTGATGGTCGGTATGCCGAAATCTCTGACGGCGGCCACCGGTATGGATGCGTTGACCCACGCTATCGAAGCCTACGTTTCTATTGCTGCGACCCCGATTACCGATGCGTGTGCGCTGAAAGCGGTCACCATGATTGCGGAAAACCTGCCAGTTGCCGTTGAAGATGGCAGCAATGCTCAGGCGCGTGAAGCCATGGCTTATGCGCAATTCCTTGCAGGTATGGCATTTAACAACGCCTCTTTGGGTTACGTGCACGCCATGGCGCACCAGTTGGGTGGCTTCTACGATCTGCCACACGGTGTATGTAACGCCGTGCTGCTGCCGCATGTGCAGGTTTTCAACAGCAAAGTTGCTGCCGCTCGTCTGCGTGATTGCGCGGCTGCGATGGGCGTTAACGTTGCTGGACTGAGTGCAGAGCAAGGGGCGGAAGCCTGTATCGCGGCGATCCGTGAACTGGCGCAGAAAGTGAATATTCCGGCTGGTCTGCGTGAGCTAAACGTGAAGGAAGAAGATTTTGCCGTTCTGGCGACCAATGCCCTGAAAGATGCCTGTGGTTTCACTAATCCGATTCAGGCGACACATGAAGAAATCATGGCGATTTATCGTGCTGCGATGTAATTCGTGATACCTGTCGTAAAGCAGTAAAAGGCTGGCGAATTATTCGCCAGCCCCGTCTACCCTTGTAGTACCCCTACAGCAAGGAGACGGTCATGACCAATAACCCCCCTTCAACGCGTATTTATCCCGGCGAGTATGGTTACCCTCTGAAGTTAAAAGCCCGATACGATAACTTTATCGGCGGAGACTGGGTCGCGCCGGTGGACGGCGAGTATTACCAAAACCTGACGCCGGTCACCGGGCAATTGCTGTGCGAAGTGGCCTCTTCCGGTAAGAAGGATATCGATCTGGCACTGGATGCCGCGCACAAAATAAAAGATAAATGGGCGCAAACATCCGTACAGGACAGAGCGGCGATTCTGTTCAAAATCGCCGATCGTATGGAACAAAACCTGGAGCTGCTGGCGACGGCAGAAACCTGGGATAACGGTAAGCCCATCCGTGAAACCAGCGCGGCAGACGTGCCGCTGGCGATTGACCATTTCCGCTATTTCGCCTCCTGTATTCGTGCGCAGGAAGGGGGGATCAGCGAGGTTGATAGTGAGACCGTGGCTTATCATTTCCATGAGCCTCTTGGCGTGGTCGGGCAAATTATCCCGTGGAACTTCCCGCTGCTAATGGCCAGTTGGAAGATGGCGCCCGCGCTGGCGGCGGGTAACTGCGTGGTGCTTAAACCTGCGCGCCTGACGCCGCTGTCTGTGCTGCTGCTGATGGAGGTCATCGGCGATCTGCTCCCGCCTGGTGTCGTGAACGTGGTAAACGGCGCGGGTGGGGAAATCGGTGAGTATCTGGCGACGTCTAAACGTATCGCAAAAGTGGCGTTTACCGGCTCAACGGAAGTCGGCCAGCAGATCATGCAGTATGCCACGCAGAACATTATTCCCGTCACGCTGGAGCTGGGTGGGAAATCGCCCAATATCTTCTTCGCGGACGTGATGGATGAAGAAGATGCGTTCTTTGACAAAGCGCTGGAAGGCTTTGCGCTATTTGCCTTTAACCAGGGCGAAGTGTGTACCTGTCCGAGCCGCGCGCTGGTGCAGGAATCCATTTACGAACGCTTTATGGAAAGAGCCATTCGCCGGGTGGAGAGCATCCGCAGCGGCAACCCGTTAGACAGCGTGACACAAATGGGGGCGCAGGTTTCACATGGTCAACTGGAAACCATTCTGAATTACATCGATATTGGTAAGAAAGAAGGGGCGGATGTCCTGACCGGTGGACGGCGCAAGCAGCTGGATGGTGAGTTAAAGGAGGGGTACTACCTCGAACCGACCATTCTGTTTGGCAAGAACAATATGCGGGTTTTCCAGGAGGAGATCTTCGGCCCGGTACTGGCTGTTACGACCTTTAAAACCATGGACGAAGCGCTGGAAATTGCCAATGACACCCAATATGGACTTGGCGCTGGCGTCTGGAGCCGTAACGGAAATCTCGCGTACAAGATGGGCCGCGGGATTCAGGCGGGGCGTGTCTGGACCAACTGCTACCATGCTTATCCGGCACATGCGGCGTTCGGCGGCTATAAGCAGTCGGGCATTGGGCGCGAGACACACAAAATGATGCTTGAGCATTATCAACAAACCAAATGCCTGCTGGTGAGCTACTCGGATAAACCGCTGGGGCTGTTTTAATATCCCGTCACTTACTGCCCGGTCGCATTTAGCGTACCGGGCATCAAGTTATGTCCTGCAGCTTAAAGTATGAAAAATATACCCTATGGATTTCGTGTTGCTTCGAGGCGGTAAGAGAGGGAATCTCCAGGAGCTTACTCCGGTAAGTGACTGGGGTGAACGTACGCAACCAACAAAGAAGCAGTTCGAAAGACGACGGGTATATAGAAAGTCATATATCGTTATATAAATAACCCCATTGCATCCAATCTGGTCATTCCACTACTATTATCAACTCTATTTTTTAAATAAATAGCAGCCAAGTTCTTTAATTTAAATCCCTGAGGCAAATATGTTCCTTGATTATTTTGCATTAGGAGTGCTTATTTTTGTATTCCTGGTCATTTTTTACGGGATTATTATTCTGCATGATATTCCCTATCTCATTGCAAAGAAACGTAACCATCCTCATGCCGACGCTATACATGTTGCGGGCTGGGTTAGCTTGTTTACCTTACATGTTATTTGGCCCTTTTTATGGATCTGGGCAACGCTTTATCGCCCGGAGCGCGGGTGGGGTATGCAGAGCGCGGATTCTTCCCTGATCCAGCTTCAGGCGCGGGTTGCCGATCTGGAAAAGAAACTGGGTGAGGTTAAGACCTCTCCGGCGGAGTAATATCGATGGATTTACTGATTGTTCTGACCTATGTGGCATGCGCATGGTCGATATTTAAAATTTTTAAAATTCCTGTAAATAAATGGACGGTACCCACTGCGGCATTGGGTGGTATTTTCATTGTTTGCGGACTTATATTACTGATGAATTATAACCATCCGTATACCTTTAAGGCGCAAAAAGCGGTAATTTCTATTCCCGTGGTGCCGCAGGTCACGGGTGTTGTAACGGAAGTGACGGATAAGAAGAATACGCTGATCAAAAAAGGCGAAGTTCTGTTTAAACTTAATCCAGGACGTTATCAGGCGCGGGTTGATCGTCTGAAAGCCGACATTGTCACCGCTCAGCATAAAGAGCAGGCGCTGGTTGCGCAGCTAGACGAAATGAAAGCTAATACGCAGCGGGCAAAGGCGACGCGTGACAAGCTGGCAAAAGATTACCAGCGCTATGCGCAGGGGAGTCAGGCGAAGGTCAACCCTTTTTCTGAACGCGATATCGATGCGGCTCGTCAAAACTATCTGGCGCAGGAAGCATCGGTGAAATCGTCTATTGCGGAGCAACAGCAAATCCAGAGCCAGTTAGACAGCCTGGTACTGGGTGAAAATTCGCAAATTGCCAGCCTGAAGGCACAACTCGCCGAAGCGGAGTTTAACCTTGACCAGACCGTGGTTCGTGCGCCCAGCGATGGTTACGTTACGCAGGTGCTGATGCGCCCCGGAACCTATGCCGCCGCGCTGCCTATGCGTCCGGTGATGGTGTTTATCCCGGAACAGAAACGGCAAATTATCGCCCAGTTCCGTCAAAACTCGCTGCTGCGACTGGAGCCAGGCGATGAAGCAGAAGTGGTGTTTAACGCCCTGCCGGGGAAGGTATTTAGCGGCAAACTGGCTGCTATCAGCCCGGCTGTACCGGGTGGTACATACCAGTCGAACGGGGCGTTGCAATCATTAAACTCTACGCCCGGTTCAGAAGGGGTGATCGCCACGATTGAACTGAACGACAATGCGGACGTGAGCGCGTTACCTGATGGGATTTACGCCCAGGTCGCCGTTTACTCTGACCACTTCGAACATGTGTCAATCATGCGCAAAGTCTTGTTGCGGATGACCAGTTGGGTGCATTACCTGTATCTCGACCACTAGGTGCAGGCTATTTTGCTTACTCAGACAGCTGTAGCGTCTGAGTAAGCTGCTGACGTATCTCCGCTAACATTGCGTCGAGAATAAACTGTACACGCCAGGGCTGATATTCACGCTTGCGGAAAATCGCCACCAAATCCAGCCACCATTCGTGCTGTTCGGAGAAACAGGGAACCAACAATCCGGACTGAACATCTTTTTGTATACTCGCATAAGGCGCAAAAACAATGCCCAGATGATTACGCGCCAGCGCCAGCGCGGATTGCGTATTGTCACAGACGTAGTTTCCGGTCACCCGATAATCATGCATTTCCTTGCCGCCCGCGGAGCTGAAGCGCCAGATATTGGCCTCATCAATCATCATGGAATCGATTAAAATACAGGAATGATTTTCCAGCTCATCAGGGCTGTTAATGGGATGCTGTTTGATATATTCAGGGCTGGCAAACGCCATCACTGCATATTTGGTAATAAAGCTGGCGACCAGTGATTCATCTTTAGGATGCGCATAGGTAATTAAAACGTCACAATCATCCGGGAAGTCTACACCTTCATAAAATGCTTTCCGTTCAAGATTGCAGGTTTTCAGCGAGAGAGTAATACCACCGATATCCTGAATTTTTGCAATAACATGTTGCGATAAGTAAGCAATAATTCCGGTTGGTGCATATACCGTTACCTTGCCACGTTTTTCATGCTTATAATCAGCGATGAAACTATTTAGCTGATCGTTTCTGTCCAGCATGTCATTGATGTAAGGTAGCAGCGCTACACCAAAGGGCGTCAGGGTCAACTGTCGGGTGGTGCGATCAAATACCTTTAGCCCAACTTTTGATTCAAAATCAGCAAGGTACTTGCTGACATTAGCCTGTGCGATGCCGAGAACCGTAGCGGCATGACTGATGTTTTCACTGGCAGCAATTACCGAAATAATCTTCAGTTCCCGGTGTTTGAGTTGTAATTTGTTCATCGCCAAACCCAATATATATATGTTTGTATATATTACTATATAAATATGGAAGTTGCATCGATGAAATTGTAAGCATTATTATGCACCCGCTTTGTGGCTTATTTTAAAATGGAATGTTGGCATGTTAATTAAACGCAATATTGTGGCGCTGTTCGCCTTTTCTTTTATGGCGAGTGCAACTGCCGCAGAGTTTTCTATTGGCGGTGGCGCTGTATATAATGAATCTCCTTATCGTGGATATAATGATAATGTTCATGCAGTACCGCTTATCAGTTATGAAAGTGAATCATTTTATTTTAGGCAAACAACGTTAGGCTATATTCTTTCAAAAAGTGAAAGTAATGAATTTAGCATTACTGCTTCTTACATGCCGCTTGAGTTTGATCCCGGTGATAACGACGATCATGCGATGAAGCAGCTGGACAAGCGTGATGCAACCGCGATGGCGGGTGCCGCATGGTATCACCATGAAAAATGGGGCAGCGTGAAGGTCTCTGCCGCAGCGGATGTGCTGGATAACAGCAATGGCTGGGTGGCGGAAATGTCTATGTTCCGCCAAATGCCAATGGGCAAGCTGACGCTGACGCCGGCGATTGGCGTGCTCTACTATGACGAAAACTTCAACGAATATTACTACGGCATCTCTGGCAATGAATCCCGCCGTAGTGGGTTATCAAGCTACTCCCCAGGGGACAGCTGGACACCGTATGTTGGCCTGTCCGCTAAATACGCGTTGACCAGCAACCTGACGCTGCTGGCCAGCGCCAACTATAGCGTGCTGCCGGATGACATTAAAAATAGCCCGATGGTTGATCGCGATGACAGCTTTACCTTGATGTCCGGTCTGACCTGGCGTTTCTGATTCTCACCCGTTTGTCCTCAGGGAGGAGGGCAATCTTTTCATGATGCTTTGACGGATGGGGCTAACTGCCGCCATCCGTCGTCATCGTTACTGCTCGTTTATCCAGATTCGCATTTCGCCTTCACCACGGTTTGCCCAGCTAAACCACGGAATGAACGTCAGCGTATGCGCCTGACGCGAAGCTGGTGAAACATCGTAGTGCCACAACGCTTGTTGTGCCGCATTGTGGGCACTTTGCTTCACGCCTTCCGCCTGAATTAACATCTTATGGCTGAACAGTCCCTTACCCTCAAAGACCCTGAACTCACTCTCTTTTGGCAGCCACAGGTTATGCAACTCTTCGCCGTTGTCGGCCTGCTCCAGGCAATACACCAGCGGCCCACGCTGAATGGCGACTTTACCGGCAACATGGCGCACCAGTGGGTTTCCGTATACGCGACGCACGGGCATCGGCAGGGTCAGGCTTAGCGTATCCCCCTCCCGCCAGGTTCGGTTGATGTGCAAATAGCCTTTACGTATATCTTGTGCAACCGGTTGACCATTCAGCAAAATCTGCGGCGTGGTACACCAGTCCGGCAGGCGTAACGCGAGGGTATGATCGACCGGCAGCGGTGATTCAATGGCGATTGTTACCTGCTCATGCCACGGGTAATTTCCGTTAATGCGCAGCTTAAGCACGCCGTCTGCCACAGGAACTTCCATGCTATTGCCCACATACATGTTGATATACAGTGCGTCCTGACGTGGCGTATAGATGTAATGGCCAATAGAAGTAAGTACGCGGGCGATATTGGGCGGGCAGCAGGCGCAGCCAAACCAGCGCTGGCGAACGGGCTTCACATGGTCGTAAATATGATTGAATTTTAGAGATTTAGGATGCACCTCCAGCGGGTTAACGTAGAAGAAGTGCTTCCCGTCCAGCGCCATGCCGCCAAGTACGGTGTTATACAGGGCGCGCTCCATCACGTCGGCATACTGGCTGTCGGCTTCCATTTCCAGCATCCGGCGGGCGAACATCATCAGCCCGATTGAGGCGCAGCTTTCGGCGTACACGGAATCGTTGGGCAGATCGTAATCGCTGCTAAACGCCTCGCCGCTGCTTTGCGAGCCGATCCCGCCGGTAATATACAACTGACGCTGGGCCATATTGTTCCACAGACGCAAACAATCCTGACGCTTGCTTTCGTCCTGACTTAGGCGTGCCAGATGCGCCACGCCGGTCATCAGATAAACAAAACGTACGGCATGACCGATAGCCTCTTGCTGCTCTGAAACAGGCTGGTGTGCCTGGCTATAGGGCTTATCCTTCACCATCCACGCCGGACCGTAGGTGTGCCAGTAAGACGTTTGGCCGCGTTTTTTGTACTCTTCGTCATAAAAATGAGGTTGCGCACCGCGTTGCTCAACAAAGTAATTTACCAGCGCCATATAGCGTGGTTGCTGAGTGACTTCGTACAAACGCATTAATGCCAGCTCGATTTCCGGGTGTCCGGGGTAGCCGCGCAGTTGATCTTCTCCCAGCCCAAAAACGCTGTCGATATGATCTGCCAGGCGGCACACCACCTCTAACAGACGACGTTTCCCCGTCGCCTGGTAGAAAGCGACGCCCGCTTCAATCAAATGACCTGCACAGTACAACTCATGACACTCAGCGAGGTTAGTCCAGCGTTCATCCGGCGCTTTGACCGTAAAATACGTATTGAGGTAGCCATCATCACACTGGGCGGCGGCGACCAGTTCAATAACCTCATCGGCAGTTTTCTCAAGCTCCGCATCGGGCTTCTGGCACAGCGACCAGGCGACGGCTTCCAGCCATTTCGCCACGTCGCTGTCCTGAAAAACCATCCCGTAAAACTCGCCTTGCTGAAGGCCTGCGGCGATGCGGAAATTCTCGATCGCATGGCTTGGCTCCGCTTCTGTAATGCGGTCATTGAGCGCATCCCACTGGTAGGGGATCACCACGTCACGCACCAACTGCTGATATTGTCCGAGGAACGGATCGCTGACCGTGAGCTTATGCAGGTCGACTTCCAGTACATTCATTTCGTGCTCCTTAAGGCTGTACATGACGTTGACGCAGATCGGTAGCAATGCGCGACATCATCGGGTTATTGAGTTTGCAGATGCGGACAGACAGCGCCAGCAGCAGGTGGAACAGTGCGGGCAGCAGCGTCTCCATGGCAGTAATCCCTTGCAACGAACTGGCGGTTTGATTACCGGCGCCGGGATGATAGGCGACAAAAATAAACAACAGGCTGATGATCCCCGCACTGGAGGCCCAGGCCAGTTTGATGAAGAACAGGTTAAAGGCGAAATTCATGCCGGAAGAGCGCACGCCGGTTTTCCACTCGCCGTAATCATCGGCGAAGGCCATCAGCGAGAAGTGCAGCGGTAGCGTGAAGCCCAGGATAATGCCGTTACCGAGGATAATCGCCAGCCACAATGTCTGATAAGCCGGGCCGGTTGGCAGGAACCACATCAGCACCGCCAGCGTGGCCAACATCAGGTTGGTGTAGTAATAGAGTTTGACGGTATCAATGCGTCGGGTCAGCGGGCTGACGAGCACTGAACCGATGATAGAGGCAAAGGTTACCATGGTGAAAAACAGCGACGTGTAAGCGGTGCTGCCTTCCAGCACATAGGTAATGAAGTACATGTACCCGCCGCCGCGAATATTAAAGACGTTGATCAGCAGGAACGACATCACCAGCATCAGCAGCAACTGGTCATTTTTGCGCAGACCGCTAATATGTTCGCGCAGGGTAAATTTCCCCATCATCGCCAGCGGAACGCGCTCACGCACCCAGAAGAAGCAGCACAGGAACATGACCACTGCAACGGCGCAGAGCACGCCGACACCGAACTGGTAACCCTGCGCGGCATTGCCCTGGCCCAGCACATCCACCATCCACGGCAGGCCGACGGAGACGAGAAAACCCGCCACGCCGCACAACACAAAGCGCCAGGACTGGCAGGCGATCACCTCGTTGTGGCGGGTGGTCATGGTGTTAATCAGCGCACAGTACGGTACGTTGATGGCGGTATAGCCGACGGAGAGCAACAGATAGGTGCAGAATGCCCAGGCGATTTTTACGCCCATGCTGGCGTCTGGGACGGTAAAGGTCAGCACGCCGATAATGCCAATCGGAACCGCGACCCACAGCTGCCAGGGGCGAAAGCGTCCCCAGCGGCTTTGCGTCCGATCGGCGAGAACGCCCATAATGGGGTCGGAAATCGCATCAAACACGCGCAGGGCAATAAACAATGTGCCGACCAGCGCGGGTGTTAACCCGAAGACATCCGTGTAGAAGAACGTCAGGAAGTTCATGATCAGGCAGGTAATCACCGTCCCACCTGCATCACCTAACCCATAACCTATTTTTTCACGAAGGGATAATTTGTCGTCTTGTGCACGCTGTGCCAAATCAGATGTCGTAATCGGAGCCGAAGTCATAAATAACTCCCGGAAGTGATGTTCGGAAAGTGTCCCGCTACGCTGCGGGTTATTTGGATGTAATTTGCAAAATACCTGATTAATTTTGCACGATATGTTTGAGTCAACAAGGGAAGAGAAAAGTATAAAAAGGTGACAATTCCGACTTCATTGGGAAAATGTGATTTCGATCCGGCGAAAAGCAATTTTATCGTGAATAATCAAAGGTAAAGGTCGGTTTAATTAATGCAAAAAGCGGGAATTTGAATATATATGCTCGAATTGTCCATGTCTCTTCCGATTAAAGTGCAAAACGGCGGGTTATTTATTTCTCGTGGCGTCGGCAGTCATCCTGCACGGCAATTGCAATCCTGGGAAATAATCTTTGTCGAAAAAGGGACATTAACGATTCGCGAAGGCCATACTGTTTTTTGCGTGAATGCCGGAGAAAGTTTGCTGCTGTGGCCGCATCGCTTACATATTGGCGTCGGGCAATTTCCGCCCGATTTAAAATTTTACTGGCTGCACTTTGAGTTAACGACAGGAAACGATGCTTCATCAACAGAACCGTTACTTGCGATTCCTCAGCATACCAGGGTGAGCGAGCCGCAATATATTATTTCGCTGTTTCGCCAGTTTTTACGCGAGCAGGAAAACATTCATCGCAGCATGGCGCTGGAACTGATCCTGTTGTTGATTTTGCAGCAAATATCCGCGGCCGCCGGTGAGCAACCTGTTGATAGCCCTGGGAATGCGCTGGCATGGAAAGCGCAACAAATGATTCACACCCAGTTCCACCTGCCGATTGGTGCTTCAACGCTGGCGAGAGAACTGCATTGCAATGCCGACTATCTGGGACGTGTTTTCCGCGGCGCTTTTCGGCTGACACTCACCGAAGCGTTGCATCGTCAACGGGTGAGGGCGGCAGAAAAACTATTAATCAGCGATTCGCTGTCGCTCACTGAAGTGGCGCGGAGATGTGGATTTAACGACGTGGGCTATTTTCGCAAAATCTTCCGCAAGCATACCAGCCTGACCCCAGCGGCCTGGAAACGGCGCTATTGTAAGGAACATATAAACTCATAATCGATCAGTTGTTGTTACGTGTACAATAGAATAAAGGGGTATGGTCGTAGAGAAATAAATATCCATCGGCGTTCTGTTGTATGACTTGCAGGGCAAGTCCTCGATTGTGTTTCCTGAAGAAATCAGGTTTCCAGCTAAGGATAGGAATATCCCTTTTAGGTAGTTCGTTTGTTGATTTTGAGAACAGGTAAAGATTTTGCCCTTTACGCCAATAATCAAAAGTCACTTTATTACTGGTTTTTATTTCATGACCCTGTCGATCTCTGTAAATACCGGTTGCTTCATATTTACCCGAATCACCAGAAAAAGTGAAGTTCATGAGTACTTCATAAGATGAGATTTGGTCCTGCAATGTTAATTGGGCTTCACAGGAAAAATATTTATGCGCGGTAGACGTGCGCCAGCGGATGATAAATGTGGCCGCCAGTCCTGCTAAAAATATAATCCATAAGAATAAAGAAATTTTCTTAGTCATCATATTTCTCCATGAAAAATAATGATTTGCACTTTGCGAGAGAGGAGTTTATTTTATCGCGGCATATCAGAATAGACGTTCCGGATTGTGAGTTATTAAGTGTCATATATACAGTCTTTGCTGGTGGGCAGGTTAAGTTTTGTTTGACGTAGAACTGGTTAAAGACTTGAGTACTTTTCTCCTTGCCTGACCATGACGAGTAGACCTGGCAGCCATGTAATTTACCAATATCTATGTAATGAGCATAAAAAGAGTTTTCATGCTGATGTGAGTAGAGAATGAAAAATAGTAAAAATATGCCACCAAGAAGTGGTATGAATATAGATCGCTGAAGAAAATTACTCTTGAATATATTTTTTTTTGCAGCGGTTGCCGGGGGGGAGAGTTCTACCGGAACGGCAACCTGCCGGGCAGTGCGAGCGGTCATGAACTCATCGAAAGGAATTGTCACTACATGAGCTTCAGCTTTGAAGCCTATTTTTGGCAGAGTGAATATGATTTCCTCATCCAGACCTACTCCTCTGAGAGCTTTCCTGATCAACGCAATACTCTGATATATCGCATTGGTGGAGACAATCGCCCCATTTTTTTCCCATACTTCACTGAACAGATACTTCTGGGTAACGGGCTGATGGTTATGCTGTAGCAGCAGTAAAAGGCAGGCAGACACTGGCGCGTGCAGCGAGATGTTTCTTTCTGGGTAATCCTTTAAAGAGGTTAGACGATTTTTATCAGGTTCAAAAACAATTAATTTATTGATAATGATGACATTTTTCACTTTCATGCCCAACATGTAACAAAGAGAGTCCGTTCTGAATCAGAATAAATCATCAAACATCATTACCCAGTTTCAGTGGAATGGCTTAAGGTCAATCTCAACGAAGTGATTATCACGCAACAGAATGCTTCAGTGAAACTCAAACAGAATTATTATCCGTGATTTGAGATAAATAATTGGTTTTGCATTGTCATTATGAGTGCGTACGATTTGTTAGAGATTTATTCTGTAAATTTGCTGCTTGAAAAAGTATCATTTTATTAACCGGTATATTATTTTACATTTTATTCTGATTTTGGCTGGAATGTTGCTAGAGGAAGGGTGCACAGAATGTATATTGAAATTAATTTTCATCACTTTACACTTGCAGTGTGAAAGTAAAGGAGGAATGAGAATGTCTGGATATCATCGGCTGATGTTAAAGTGAGTCGCTGAACTATGAAATATCAATTACAGGGATTTATGATTGGTAGAGAAATTTTTTTCGATGTTAAAGAAGCCAGAATATTTAGACTTCCGGTACATAAGATGGATAGCATCATTTTATTTGGTGGTATATTTCTGAATAGTACGATGTTTCGTCTGTTGATCTATCTTTTGATAAACGCCGAGAATCGATATGTATCGCGAGATGAATTACTTAGCAATATCTGGGAAAAATATGACTTAAGTGCCTCAACACAACGGTTATGCAAAGTAGTAAGTAATTTGAATAAAAAATTGAGCCTTTTAGGGTTGCCTGCAGATACCATTGTTAATGTTAAAGGCAGTGGCTACATTATAAGACTGAATAATATAAAACCGCTATATGGTTTAGTTGATTTTTAATATAAGTCCGACACCTGTGGAAAGTTTTTTTCGTGAGCGTGATGTCGCCTCCGAAATATTATCCTGGGCAGTAATGCCCAGGATCTTTTTACAGGATAAACATTTCTTACTCCGGTTTCTGTATCAAGTGGAAAATATTAATCACTTCTCTGGGCATTTCTACTGGATGGCATAAATATGAAAATAAAGTACTTTTTTCTAAATTTAAAATTAAATAAAAAGATGCTATTAGGTTTTTCTGCGATGTTTATCATCATGATTTCTATTATGGCTTCAGGATTGTTTGGCTTAAGGCACATCCAGGAGCGTGTTGATAAAAATGCAGTTAGTATCAAACTCCTCGAAAGTTTGGCAGCAGCAAAACTTAGCCGAATTAGCTATGAGTTATCTGGAGAAGCCGCTTATGTTAAACAAAATAAGGTTGCTATGGCGCAATTGTCACAGCATCTTGAAAATTTGTTTGCTTTCACATGGTCTGAAAGTGGTTTGGATATTCTTAATCGAAGCAAACGCGCACTGAAAAATTGTTTCGAAGATTGGGAAGTGTTTGACTCATTAATGACGAAAAAGGTAGCAATGCAACAACGGCTTGATAGTCAGGATTTTTACACTAAATCAACGAGCTTAAACCGCTGGAGCTATGATATAGCTTTGCAGCCAGAACTCGGGATGATGATATCTCAATTTAGTTTTGCGATGAGTGATTTGGATACATTGCTCAGTGAATATTTGAAGTCACCGACAGAAAATAAATTGCATACGCTACAAACCCGTATTGATGAAAGTCTGGCTCTTGGCGAGCGATTCAAATCATTATTATCAAGCGAGAGGCAATCCTATCTTGACAATATTATTAAGGAAATAAAAGGTTACGCCAGTGATATTGTGCCTTATCGCCAATTAAATAATGAGGTGCTTGAAGTATCCAGTAAGCTGGCAAAAAATGCGGCTGAATTAGCGCACGGAATTCATGATATTAATGCGCTTATGCAACAAAGGGTGGTGGAAGTTTCTACTACGGTTGAATGGCAAATGGAGATTGTGGCTTTAGTGGGAATTGGTATCGGGATTTTATTGGCATGGCTGATTACGCGCTCGATAACGTTGCCAATTCAGGATACTTTACGTTTGGCAGAACAGATTGCCAAAGGGGATCTGACTCACGATCTTAAGACTGAACGACGCGATGAACTGGGTTCATTAATGCAGTCGATATATACAATGAATAACAATCTGAAAACGATTATTCATGACGTGAGAGAAGGTGTAGATAGTGTCGCACGCTCTTCATCAGAGATAGCATCGGGAAATATTGATTTATCTTCTCGTACAGAAGAACAAGCGGCTGCTGTGGTTGAAACTGCGGCGAGTATGGAAGAATTAACTTCAACTATTGCACTTAATGCAGCAAATGCCAACGATGCGCTAAAGCTGTCTGAACTTGCAGCGAAAAAAGCCAATGAAGGATGCCAAATTTCTCAGGTTGTTATTGAATCAATGAAAAACGTCCGAACTAGCTCACACCGTATTTCGGAAATTACCTCTGTAATTAATGGGATCGCTTTTCAGACGAATATTCTGGCGTTGAATGCTGCCGTTGAAGCAGCACGCGCTGGGGAGCAGGGGAAAGGGTTTGCAGTTGTTGCAGGAGAGGTTCGTAATCTTGCCCAGCGCAGCGCGCAATCAGCTAAAGAGATTGAGGAATTGATCACTGATTCGGTTAAACAGGTTGATTCCGGTTTTGCATTGGTTGAACGTTCGGGGATTGCGATTGCGGATATTGAGCAATCAGTCATTCGGATGCGCGATATTATGGCGGATATTGCACTGGCAACCAGTGAGCAAAGTCGGGGTGTTACTCAAATTGCTCAGGCAATGACGGAAATGGATACGACTACACAACAAAATGCGGCGTTGGTTGAGGAGTCCTCTGCAGCAGCGAGTTCGTTAGAGGAACAGGCGCTTAAGCTTGAAGAGGCTATTTCTGTTTTCCACGTATCACATGAATATAATAACATCCCACAGACTCTAATGGGCATTCGAAAAATGAGTGTAGAAGCTGTGAAGCAGGAAAGTAATCACAATAATTGGGTTAAATTCTAAATAATTAGCCGCTGCTAACTGGCAGCGGCTATCACTTATGCTACTGCCCGTAATAGGCATTCGCGCCATGTTTACGTAGATAGTGTTTATCCAGTAACTCAGGCTGCATATCCGGTAACTGCGGGGCCAACTGGCGTGAGAACAGCCCCATATAGGCGCACTCCTCAAGTACCACTGCGTTATGCACAGCATCCGCGGCGTTTTTACCCCAGGCGAACGGGCCGTGTGAATGCACCAGTACCGCCGGAACCTGCATCGGGTTCAGGTCCCGTTGCTCAAACGTTTTAATGATCACTTCGCCGGTCTGGTATTCATATTCACCGATGATCTCTTCCATGGTCATCAGTCGGGTACATGGGATCGTGCCGTAAAAGTAGTCGGCATGCGTGGTGCCCCATGCCGGGAGATCAAGACCCGCTTGCGACCAGATTGTCGCGTGGCGTGAGTGCGTGTGCACAATGCCGCCGATCTCAGGGTAACGGCGATACAGCGCCAGATGAGTTGGCGTGTCGGAAGAGGGTTTTTTACTGCCTTCAACCACGTTGCCGCTGGCGATATCCACCACCACCATATCATCGGCGGTCATCACGTCATATTCCACGCCGGATGGCTTGATCACCATCAGCTTGCGTGTTTCATCTACTGCGCTGACGTTACCCCAGGTAAAGGTGACTAAACCATGTGCCGGCAGCGCCAGATTCGCCGCCAGTACCTCGGCTTTCAGTTGTTCTAACATGGGAAACCTCCTTCCTGCATACGGTCTTCTATCCAGCGTCGGGCCTGGATAATTTCCAGCACCGGTTCTTTTGCTTTTTCCGTCCACATTTCAATCAGAAACGATCCGCGATAGTTCAATTGATGCAGCGTTTTGAAGATGCCCACAAAGTCCACACATCCTTCGCCAAAGGGGACATCGCGAAACTGGCCCGGATGAGTTTCGGTTACCGGCAGCGTGTCCTTCAGATGGATCGCGGCGATACGGTCGATGCCCAACGTCAATTCAGCCGTAACGTCATTACCCCATGCGCTGAGGTTGCCTACGTCCGGGTAGACGGTGAACCACGGCGATGAGAGCATGTCATCCCACTTTTTCCACTTGCTGATCGAGTTCATAAATGCGGTATCCATAATTTCTACCGCCAGCATCACCTGCGCGGCGGCGGCTTGCTCAACTGCCCATGCCAGCCCCTCGGCAAAGCGCTGCTGTGTACCTTCGTCATGTTCTTCGTAATAGACGTCGTAACCGGCCAGTTGAATTGTGCGAATACCTAAATCCCGGGCCAGGCGGATGGCTTTGGTCATGATGTCGCGTGCCCGGGCGCGGACGGCTTCATCGCGACTGCCAAAGGGAAAACGGCGGTGGGCCGACAGACACATAGAAGGAATGGCCACGCCGGTTTCCAGCATCGCGCTCACCAGCGATGCGCGCTGGGCAGGAGTCCAGTCAAGGCGCGACAGACGTTCATCGGTTTCATCTACCGACATTTCAACGAAATCAAAACCGCAGCTTTTCGCCAGCACTAACCGCTCCGGCCAGGTGAGGTCTTTGGCCAGCGCTTTTTCATAGATACCTAACGGATGGTTACGCATATTTTGCTCCCCAGATGGCGTCGATTTGCGCATGGAATTCGGCGGCCACCTGCGCCGGGTTTTGTGCTCCCGCCAGCGCGCGTCCAGCGATAAAGGCTTTGACGTTGATGTCGCGAAACAGCGGCAGGTCGGCGGGCGTAATTCCACCGGTAATTGACAGCTCCAGACCGATATCAGAAAGCGCCTTCATCCGCGCCAGGTCCGCTTCTCCCCACTGTTGACCGCTGGCCTGCGCATCGCGTCCACGGTGATAAATTGCCTGGCGAACGCCGACGCGATACCAGTCGCGGGCATCATCCAGGGTCCAGTTGCCGAACAGTTCCATCTGAATTTCGCCGTCGCAGGACTGCGCGACGCCATGGCCTTTTTCCACCGTAGCGAGCGGCGCGGCGCAGATGATGGTCATCCAGTTGGCGCCTGCGTCAAACGCCTGCTGTGCGAGAGTTTCGCCCGCATCGGCCACCTTCCAGTCGGCGACGATGATTTTATTCGGGCACTGTGCTCGCAGCGCTTTCACGGCGGAAAGGCCTTCGGTTAAGCAGAGAATAGTGCCTGCCTCAACGATATCGACACTTTCCTGTAGCAGCGCGACATCGCGTTGGGCCGCTTGCAGATTCGTGTGGTCAAGCGCCAGTTGCAGTAATGGTCGACTCATTATTCGTGCTCCTTAATACGGGCGTGATAGCCCTGCAGTGCGGTAATTAAATTCTGGTATTGACGGTATTTGCGCTGATAGTTCGCATGCGCCGCGGCGTCCGGCAACAGGGTTCGTACCGGGTGCTGTAAGCTGCGCTGGGCATCGCTGAAATTGTGATAAACACCGGTGCCTACGCGGGCGGCGAGCGCTGCGCCAAAGCAGCCTGTCTCTTCAACCTGCGGCAGTTCGATACGTAAACCGCTGACGTCCGCCAGCATTTGCATCCAGACGTTGGAATGCGCCGGACCACCGGTAACGCGCAGGGTATGCGACTTGGTAAAGCGCTCACGCATACGGTTGAGGTGGGTCATATGGCTGAAAACCACGCCTTCGTAGATGGCCTGTAACAAGTGGGCACGGGTGTGTATAGCCTGCATGCCATAAAAACCGCTGGTCATCTCCATCCCGGCGTTACTGCCATACAAAAAAGGCAGGAATAAAAGATCGCTACTGGCTTTTGGCAAGCTGGCAACGGCCTGGTTGATCTCATCGAAAGAGAGTTCGCCCCACTGGGCGGTAAACCACTCCAGATTGCCGGAAGAGGTCGGGCTGGCTTCGTGAACGATGTACTGCCCATCATTGACATAGCGGCCATAGACGTAAGGATGCGCTTCGTGGTTGCGCAGGCCGTGAGCGATCCCGCTGGTGACGGCCCAGGTTCCCATCACCGCGTTGAGGGTGTGTTCATCTTCGATCCCGGCGCAGAGTGCGGTGGAAACCACATCAAACAGACCGCCGACGACGGGAGTACCCGCCGCCAGACCGGTTATGGCGGCTGTTTGAGCGGTGATTTCCCCGCATATTTCTGCTGAACCGACAATAGGCGGTAGCGCATTGTCGACTTCACTGATGCCCAGCCACTGGGTCAGACGCGGGTCGTACTGACCTGTCGTCATGTTGTAGAGGTTGGACTCGGAGATGTTGCTCTCTTCGCAGCCTTTCACGCCGGTTAAGCACCAGCGCAGGTAGTCATGGCCCATCATGACGCTGCCGATTTGCGCGTAGCGTTGCGGTTCATTTTCTTTCACCCAGCGCAGGAGGGATGCGGGATGTCCGGTCCACAATGTCTGGCGAGTGATCGGGTAGAGCTGCTCGGGGATCCCATCCTGCTGCCAGCGCTGAACGATGCCCATCGCACGTCGGTCGGAAGAGAGAATGGCATTGCCCAGCGGCTTATCCTGTTTATCGAGAAGGAACATTCCCTTGCCCTGAGCGGAAATACCAATGCCTTTGATTTGTTCACCGGATACGCCAGTGCGTTTCAACAGCCCGGCAATTGTGGCAACACACTGTTGCCACAATTGGTGCATATCGCGTTCGGCGTAACCCGGTAATGGCGATACGGTCTGCAACGATTGCCGGTTAATTCCATGTTCATGACCTTTGGCATCATACAAACCGGCTTTCAGATAAGTACCGCCACAATCGATCCCCAGCCAAAAGGTCTCTCTATCACTCATCTTTGTTATCTCATTTTTGCCGGATGGCGCTGCGCGTATCCGGCCTTGGGTATTTATTGATTTTGTAGGCCCGGTAAGCGCAGCGCCCCCGGGCATTGTTTTACGCCGTGCGTTTATGTGGGTTCAGTGTTTTGAGCGGTGCGGAACCCGCGTCGCATTTCGCTGGCAGCAGCAGCGCCATCAGCGCGGCCAGAGCCAGTGAGACGGCCAGGCAGTAAACGCCTGCATCTTTGCTGTACAGGGTGATAAGTACGCCGACCGCGTAAGGACCGCAGAAACCGCCGAGGTTACCCAACGCATTGATGACCCCACGTGCGCCACCGGCCATTTCCGCGCTGAACAAACGCGCCGGAATAGTCCAGAACACGCCCGCAGCCGATTGCAGGAAGAATCCGCAGCCAACCAGTGCGGCATAAGCCAGCCAGACGTTATTTTTCAGCGCTACAGAGAGGAACATGCACAGGGCAAAGCCAATCAGCGGCAGGCAGACGAACAGCTTGCGTTTACCGGTCCGGTCAGAGAGGGAAGAGAACAGGAACATCCCGGCAATCGCGCCGACGTACGGCAGAATAGCGAGCATGCCAACTTGCCCCATGCTGCTGTGGGTCAACTCTTTGAGGATGGTCGGCAGCCACAGGGTGTAACCGTAAATCCCGGTCTGATAGAAGAAGTTCAGCGCGATAAGTTGCCACATGGTTTTGTCGGACAACACCGCGCCCAGAGAGGCATTTTTGACCTCTGTTCCAGCAATCGCTTTTTGCTCGGCGGCCAGGGTTTCTACCAGGTAATTTTTCTCCGCCTCAGAGATCCAGCGCGCTTCCTGCGGACGGTCGTAAACGGTATAGGCCCACAGCACCAGAACGACGACGGAGAGTAAACCTTCAATGATGAACAGCCAGCGCCAGTCGAGTACGGTGATTATCCAGCCCGAGAGCGGGGCGGTAATGATCCCGGCAATAGGCACAAACATAATCACAATCGCATTGGCGCGACCGCGTTCGGCGTCGGGGAACCAGTTACTGATCATCGTCAGCACCACCGGCAGCATGCCGCCTTCGGCCACGCCGAGTAAGAAACGCAAAACCAGCAGTTGATACTGATTAGTGATCAATCCCGTCAGAACGGAAATAACCGCCCAGGCAACCAGCGACCAGCCGATAAATTTCTTGCCGCTGCCGTGTACGGCAATTTTTCCGCCGGGTACCTGTAAAAACAGATAACCGATGAAGAAAATTCCCCCGGCCAGACCGGCCATGGTGGCGGAAATACCTAATTCTTCATCCATGCCGCCGGGCATCGCAAATGCGATATTAACGCGGTCCATATAAGAGATAATACAAGCGATCAGAATCGGGGGAATAATCCGCAGCCAGCGCTGACGGGGTATATCTTTGAGTGTAGGGCGAGAGGTCATGTTCATATTAATATTCTCGTAGAGTAGTATGTTATTTTTATATTTTTGCTTTGTTTAATGCAGCGATGCCGTCGCGTAATATCGCTACGCGATGGTTCACATCTGCATTGGCATTTATTTCCAGCAATTTAATACCGGCAAACTGCAATGGATCGCTTCCTGCGCAGGCGAATAATTCGCGGGCATGGTCCGTGGTCATCAGGCTCTGCGGGCAGAAAGGGGCAAATGGTGCGTGAAGGTCCTGCCATTCGCCGTATTCTCCTGTCAGCGTCGTGCCGGAGAACATCAGCGCGCCCAGTTTCCCGGCCCGTTGGGCCTGCTGCGTGTGGGCCAGCGGTAGGGCGAGGTCCTGCCCTTCAATCGCCGATCGCGCCCAGTTAATGCACACGCTGATGTCGTAACCGGCGATCGCGTCCAGTACGTTTTCTAACGGCAAAAATCCTTTGCGTGGTGCGGGGCCAGTCATAGCATCGCAATGTTCCAGTACCAGATCGCAGGACCAGTCCCAACGGGTAATTTCCTGGAGCGAACGGGCAAACGCGTCGGTGGCCTGAGCGACATTTGGGTTGCTTGCCAGTGGAGCGGCATGCAGTTCAAGGGCGATTATTTTCCCGGCGCTGGCCGCATTAATATGGTTGATTTTCTGCTGCAGATGGCGGTAATACGCCACACAGGCCTGACGCTGCTCTTCGTCGCTGGAGGCCAGCCCAAAACCGCTATTGTTACCACGACGGCGCATGGTCTCCATAATCGCTGTGACCACGATTTGCCACTCGCCTGGCGTATGGCGCAATAACCACTCGTCACCTAACGGATGCAGATGCTCAAGGCAGGGCTGCTCCAGTCCGCGAATATCCGGGGTATCGGAGAGTTGACGCCAGAAGTCCTTCTCTTCCTCTTCACTCTTGTGGTGAAATGAGGGTGCACAAGGGTACGCACCGATAATATAACCGGTAGTGTTAGCTTTCATTTTTGTGCTCCTTTTATAAAACTGAAATAGCAACCTTCACGACTATTTTGCGGATCGGCGTGGCGACAGTTTTATGACATGCTGGACGATGAACATCCTGCGGGAAAAATATGGCGTAACTTCCCGGAATCATTTCAATAAAAGATTCATGTTCGCTGGCGTGATAAAAAATAATATCGCGCTGTTCTAATAACGATTCGCTGATTTGGTTATTTCCGGTATCAATGGCGATACCGATTTTTTCTTCACCCCAGGCTAAAAACTGAATATCCAGATAGCGGCGATGTACTTCAGGGCGATTTTCGGCAGCGTCACGCGTGGTTAAATCGATAATTTGTGCGAAGATATTTTTACCCTCGATCTCCACCACGCCCGGCTCAAGTTTGTGGAAATCCGTGGTGCGCAGGAAATCGAGCGCCCTTTCAATCGCCACGGGCAAACGACACGGGTTAGGCTGAGCAATATGTCCAAAGATCATGGTGTTGCTCCTTACAGCGCCTGAATTTTTGCCCAGACGCTGTCATCAACGGTGATACCGTTACGGCGATTTTCTTCCAGTAGCTTTGTAAACTCGTGGCCAGGCAGACGAACAGGCGTGTTTTCATCCGCGCGTTCGGCGGTGGTAATGAAATCCATAATCCGCTGTAGTTTGGCATCGCGCGTGGCGCCATCGATCAGCTTATCCACTTCAATGGCGATGAAAATCTGCGAAATGCCATATTCGTCGCTGTTATCCTGAGTGACCTCCGCAACGGAAGAGCCGTCAGAAAGCAGGGTGGCAATCATATCCAGCACAATCGACAGACCTGAACCTTTCCAGTAACCCATTGGCAGAATGCGACGATTTTTTTCGATAATGCCAGGCTCTTTGGTGAGATTGCCTTCATCGTCAAAGCCACCGTCTACCGGCAGTTCGCGACCGGCCAGGCGATTCACTTCCAGCATGCCGTAGGAGAACATCGACATCGACATATCAACCATGGTGATTGGCGTGGAGGGGATGGCGACAATCAGCGGGTTAGTACCAATGCGGCACTCCTTCGAACCCCACGGCGGCATGACGGCAATTGAGTTGGTCCAGCAGATACCAATGCACCCTTTCTCCGCGGCCTGCCAGCCATAGCTGCCGCCACGCATCCAGTGGTTGGCGTTACGCAGCGCCACCAGACCAATACCGTGATCGGAGGCCAGCTCAATGGCCCGGTCCATCATCTTTTTCGCCGTCAGGTTGCCGATCGAACGCTGGGCATCCCATTGCTCAATCGCCCCCAGGCTGGTGATGCGCTGTGGTTTGGCTTCAGGAATGATGTCGCCGTTATCCAGTTGCTGAATGAAGCGGGGAAAACGGTTGACGCCATGCGAATAGACGCCGGATTCGGTGGTGCGCGCGAACATTTCTGCACAGGCATCGGCGGTTTCAACGGCGATACCGCGTGCCAGCAGTACCCGATTGAACGCATCTTTTAACTGTTCAAAGGTGACTTTCATTCCTGTTTCCTTGTTTAAATTTGATCGCTTTTTTATCTCTAAATTTCACTATGCGAAATCTGATTTCAAATATAACGATCAAAATTTAACAGATCAACGGGGTGGCCTGTTTTTTAAAATCTGCAAAATCAAATAGTTGTGTTTTTTTGGTTCAGATCGTGAACTGAAACACACTTTGCGCTACCATCAGAGCGCGACGAAAAGGGGAGCGGAAAAAATGGGCACAAAAGAGAGTGAAATGACGCAAGACAAAGAGAGGCCAGCCGGAAGTCAGAGCCTGTTCCGTGGTTTGATGTTGATTGAGATCCTGAGCAACTATCCGAATGGGTGCCCGCTGGCCCACCTGTCTGAACTGGCGGGGCTGAACAAAAGTACCGTGCATCGACTCCTGCAAGGATTGCAGTCCTGCGGCTATGTCACACCCGCACCCGCTGCGGGCAGCTATCGGCTGACCACTAAATTTATCGCCGTTGGGCAGAAGGCGCTGTCGTCACTGAATATTATCCATGTCGCCGCGCCGCACCTTGAAGCGCTGAATATTGCCACCGGCGAAACCATCAACTTCTCCAGCCGTGAAGATGACCACGCTATTTTGATCTATAAGCTCGAGCCGACAACGGGCATGCTGCGTACCCGCGCCTATATCGGCCAGCATATGCCGCTATACTGCTCCGCGATGGGCAAAATCTATATGGCGTTTGGGCATGCGGATTACGTGGCGTCCTACTGGGAGAGCCATCAGGATCTGATTCAGCCTCTAACCCGCAATACCATTACCGGTTTACCGGCGATGTATGACGAACTGGCACAAATCCGCGAAAGCAGTATGGCGATGGATCGAGAAGAGAACGAGCTGGGGGTTTCCTGTATTGCCGTGCCGGTGTTTGATATTCACGGTCGGGTGCCGTATTCGGTGTCGATTTCACTTTCTACCTCACGTCTGAAGCAGGTAGGGGAAAAGAATTTACTTAAGCCGCTGCGCGAAACCGCTCAGGCAATTTCCAATGAGCTGGGCTTTACCGTTCGCGATTAGGCGCATGCCAGGCGTCGTTCAGTCACCTGACAAAATTTAACCGTTTCCCCTGTCCGATCAAGGCAGCAGGGAGTCTCTCTCTGGCAATCTGTGGTTTTCACTCTGACGGAGGGGGCAATGAACGAGTTTATTATGGCGGATGCGGCAAAATG
This sequence comes from Citrobacter sp. wls710, assembly GCF_005281115.1. Lineage (NCBI taxonomy): Bacteria > Pseudomonadati > Pseudomonadota > Gammaproteobacteria > Enterobacterales > Enterobacteriaceae > Citrobacter > Citrobacter sp. wls710. The sequence continues at coordinate 155,673 of NZ_SZXD01000011.1, read as the reverse complement.
TATTGGGTGTCGTACCTGCGAAGTTGCCTGCGTTGTCGCACATCAGGAAAATCAGGATTGCGCATCGGTCTCCTCCGCGGCGTTTATCCCGCGGATTCGGGTGATTAAAGACGATGCCTTTACGACGGCAGTAGCCTGTCATCAGTGCGAAGATGCTCCCTGCGCTAATGTGTGTCCAACGCACGCTATTCGTCGTGAACATGGACATATCTTCGTTGAACAGGCGCAGTGTATTGGCTGTAAAAGCTGCATGATCGCATGTCCGTTTGGGGCGATAAATGTTGTCGCACGAACGGCACGGGCGCAGGCGATAAAATGTGATTTGTGCTGGCATCGCGAGACGGGACCTGCATGTGTAGAAGCCTGCCCGACCAATGCCTTGCAGTGTATTGATGCTGTCAGTATGCAGCGACAGCGTCTGCGTTCACAGCCGCTGTGAAGCGATTCCGACCCACGCTCGGGTCGGGATTTGCGTTAGCCTTCCAGCCAGGCGCGCTCGATCTCTTCCGCCAGAATCTTCACGCCCGCTTCGATTTTCTCCGGCTCTGGAACGTAATTCATGCGCATGCACTGATGAGTATGCGGCCAGGGTTTATCCAGCCCCGGGAAGAAGTAGTCACCGGGAACCATCAGCACGCCGCGCGCTTTCAGGCGCTGATACAGCAGCTCGGTGGTGATCGGCAAATCTTTGAACCATAACCACAGGAAAATCGCCCCTTCTGGTTTATGGATGAGACAGCGATCTTCAGGTAAATAGCGGCGAATGATCGCAATAGTCTGCTGAACGCGCTGGTAATAAAACGGTTTGATCACTGTCTCAGAAAGGCGCAGAAGATCGTTACGTTTAATCATTTCGCACATCATCGCCGGTCCCATTCCGCCGGGCGCAAGGCTGATAATGCCGTTCATATTGGTGATGGCGGTGATGATTTTTTCATTGGCGATAATGATGCCGCAGCGGGAGCCTGGCAGACCCAGCTTAGAAAGGCTCATGCACAGCACAATGTTTGGGTTCCACAGCGGTCGCGCTTCGCTAAAAATGATGCCAGGGAACGGTACGCCATACGCGTTATCGATCACCAACGGGATGCCGTGCTGGTTGGCCAGCCGATCCAGCTTCATCAGCTCTTCGTCGGTGATCACGTTGCCTGTCGGGTTAGTCGGGCGCGACACGCAGATCATCCCCGTTTCTTCACCGATGTGCAGATGTTCAAAATCAACGTGATACTTAAACTGCCCTTCTGGTAACAGTTCGATGTTTGGGCGTGCAGAGACAAAGAGTTCTTCTTCCAGCCCGGAATCGGCATAGCCAATATATTCCGGCGCTAATGGGAACAACACTTTTTGTGTTGTTCCGTCGGCGCGGCGTCCGGCGAAGAGATTGAATAAGTAGAAAAATGCGCTCTGACTGCCATTTGTCAGTGCAATATTTTGTGGCTCGATATCCCAACCCTGCTTCTCACGTAGCAGTTTCGCCAGCTCGGCCAGTAGCTCGGTTTTACCTTGTGGACCGTCATAATTGCAAAGCGCATCAGCGGCTTTGCCGTTTTCCAGCATATCTGCCAGCAGAGACTGAAAGTAATTTTTCATCTCTGGGATTTGCGCCGGATTACCGCCGCCGAGCATGATGGCGCCTGGTGTGCGTAAGCCATCGTTGAGGTCCTCCATCAGGCGTGTGATGCCTGAATGGCGGGTAAATTTGTCGCCAAAAAGTGAGAATGTCATAGCAGGTGGTCTGTCGAACTGAGTAGTAAAGTGGCTAACCATAGCGCTACCTATGGCGGGGTGCAAATCAGGGGTATCAGGCTGGATTGATGTTTTGTGCTGCAGATTTTTGTCGGGCTGGTTTTTTATCGTGAATTGGGCTTCTCGCATTAGCGAGTACGAGAAGCCCGTCAGGATCAGTGCTGACCGGCCCACACCACCATAACTTTATCGTTGCCATGTTCACGGACGAATCCGTATCCCTGCTTCAATGTCAGCGTGGTTTGTTTACCGGCGCCAATGGCGGGATGTCTGGCCCTGAACTGGCTGATACGTTGCCAGTGGGCGACGCTGGCGGCAGATTTCCCGGTCACATCCTGCCAGTTCATCTCTGAGCGCGTACCCTGCAAGGGATCGGAACCCGTGGGGCCAAAAGGCCGGGCCGACTCGTCACCGTAAAACAGTTGTACTGCCCCAGGCGCCAGTAGCAATAGCTCGGCGGCTTTGTCTCCACCCTCGCGAAACAGCCGGGTATCATGGGAGGAGAGATAGCTCAGGACATTGAAATCCTGCAGTTTTTCTGCCATCTGCTGCCAGGTGAGATCCATATTTGCCAGACAATCAACGGCTTTCGCCGCCTGCTCCTGATAGTCGAAATTGATCATCGCGTCGAAACCGTGACGATAATAGTCGCTTTGCATGACGCCGTGACCCCAGGCTTCACCGGTCATCCAGAAGGGTTTATCATCCAGCGCTTTGTCCGGGTTGGCTTTCTTCCATTCGACCAGCGCCGCGCTGGCCTGTGTTTTGAGCTGCTGCCAGGCGGGCAGCTCAACGTGTTTGGCGGTATCAACCCGAAAGCCGTCAATTCCGTAATCGCGCACCCACTGACTGAGCCAGTGGGTCAGATAGTCACGGGGCGTGTAGCCGGCGATAGCTTTGGCGTGAGTATCTGGTTTGTGCTGATAAAAATTAGGCAGGCCGGAAGGCGTGGTGGATTCGGTTTTCAGATCGGGCAGGAAAGCCAGCGACATGGTCAAGTCGTCAAAACCAGGGTTGTCGTAATCGCCAATATCGGTGCGGATCCAGTTTTTGCCCCACCATTTTTCCCAGCCGGTTTTATCGCTGAAGTTGATGTAATCATTAAAGCTATGCCAGCTCTGCCCGGCGGCTGGCTTCCAGTCCGTCCAGCGTTCGCCGAGCGTGTTTTTCAGCTCATCGCCTGATAAGTACAGCGCCCCAAACTGATATTCCTGCATATCCGCTAGCGTGGCGTAGCCTGCATGGTTCATCACGACATCGAACAGGACACGGATGCCGCGCTGGTGAGCGCCGTCAACCAGCGCGCGCAGATCGTTTTCGTTGCCCATATTGGCGTCGAGCGTGGTCCAGTCCTGAGTGTAGTAGCCATGATAGGCGTAGTGGGGAAAATCGCCTTTGGTGCCACCGCCGACCCAGCCGTGGATTTGCTCAAACGGCGCGCTGATCCATAGCGCATTGACGCCCAGTTGTTGCAGATAGTCGAGTTTGCTGGCAAGACCGCGTAAATCGCCGCCGTGGAAGGTGCCAATTTCCTGCATACCGTCGTTGCGCCGACCGTAGCTGTGGTCATTGCCCGGATCGCCATTCATAAAGCGGTCCGTCAGGACGAAATACACCGTCGCGTTATGCCAGTCGAAAGCAGCGGGGGCGTCGGTTTCCGCCCGTTCCAGCAGCAACAATCCGTTACTGGTTGCGGCGGGCTGCAGGGTAATCGACCCGTTTTTTACCGTCGCCGTTTGGTTACTGTAGTAGTCGCGCACCACGGCGCCTTCCGGGAAGGTCTGACTGACGTCCAGCGTTAATGGCGAACCATCCCATTTCGGACACTGGCGGATTTGGACACTGACGGGGTCTGCGGCGCTTTTGACTGAGAGCATCAGCGTGGGCGTGCCGGAGCGGGTATCGACTTCCAGCGTGTAATCGCCGTCCTTGAATAAACGCCACTGCGGCGGGGCGCCTTCACACGGTTTGAGCGACAGCATCTGGTTGAGTTTTATTGCATCAGCTGGCTGCCAGCACTGTTGGTCAAAATTCAGAATTAAAGGACGAGTACCCTTCGTCAACGCTGCATGGCTGACGAATTTACCCGTACCTTCCGCTTCGAAGGTGGGAAGTCCCTGAGAGGTCCATGTTGAGGCGATGGCAATGCCGGGCATTAGCGCCAGCGCAACGGCGGCAAGTTTCATAATGCTGTCCTTGATGCTGCGATTTTCGCCAGTTTGCCAGTGAAATCAGGCCGGAAACTCCTCCTTTGAGCTGATTCCGCCAGGAGGAGAAGTGAGGGTGAGCTAATGCGAGCAAAAAATGAACTAATTTTGCGATAACCCCCACATTTTCATCAAATTAATGGCGCCCCGAATCGTTAACGCGTGACATAGTTTCAGAATTGGACTATTCCTTTGGGTGCTCTTGACCGTTATTTTTGATATGATTTGAGATTCATCTCTCATTTTTGTGAAAAATATAAGGTGTTGGAATGTATAAATCCGACCAGGAGACCTAATGATATTGACTCCCATTCGACGATATGGGGCAATGATTCTTATGTTACTCACCGTTGCATTTTCGGGTGAGGTGCTGGCAAAGACACACACGGCGACAACGAGTCACAAGCCCCAGGTAATCAAGGCAAGTAATAAACAGGTTAGCAGTAAACAAGAGTATTCTCGCAATAGTGCAAAGAGTAGTTCACTTCCTGATTTGCGAAAATACCCTTCCGGAACACCAAGGAAAAAAGCGTTTCTCCGGACGGTTATGCCTTATATTACCAGCCAAAATGCTGCCATTACGGCGGATCGTAACTGGCTGATTTCAAAACAGTACCAGAATCGCTGGTCGCCGACAGAGCGTACGCGGATGAAAGACATCGCCAAGCGCTACAAGGTGAGCTGGTCTGGCAATACGCGTAAAATTCCGTGGAATACGCTGCTTGAGCGTGTAGACATTATCCCGACCAGTATGGTGGCAACCATGGCTGCGGCTGAAAGCGGCTGGGGTACGTCGAAACTGGCGCGGAGCAACAACAACCTGTTTGGCATGAAATGTGGTAAAGGGCGTTGTAACAATGCCCCGGGTAAGGTGAAAGGCTACTCACAGTTTGAATCAGTGAAAGAGTCAGTCAATGCCTATGTCATTAACCTGAATACGCACCCTGCTTACTCTTCTTTCCGTAAGTCACGCGCGCAACTGCGTAAAGCCGATCAGGAAGTCACCGCTACTGCGATGATTCATAAGCTGAAGGGTTATTCCACTAAGGGACAGAGCTACAACAACTATCTGTTCGCAATGTATCAGGATAACCAGCGCTTAATCGCCGCGCATATGTAACGTGTGTAATCCGGTCTACAAATCATCTTGTAGGCCGGATCAGACGAAGCTGCCATCCGGCAATTCCCTCTATAGCAATACTTCACTATTCACATCGCGATACTCTTTTGGCGTCGTGTCGTACTCTTTCTTGAAGACGGAATAGAAGTATTGCAAAGATGGATAGCCGCACATTTGTGAAATTTCGTTGATTGAAAGCGTGGTCGAAATCAACAGGCTGCGCGCTTTTTCCAGCTTTTCGGCATGAATCACCGCATGGATAGTTTCTCCGACCTCTTCTTTAAAACGTTTCTCCAGGTTCGACCGCGAAATCCCCACTGCATCCAGTACCTGTTCGACTTTAATGCCTTTGCAGGCATGGTTTCGGATAAAGTGCATCGCCTGAATCACCGCCGGATCGGTCAATGAACGGTAGTCAGTTGAACGGCGTTCAATGACGCGCACTGGAGGGACCAGTATGCGTTGCAGCGGTAGTTCTTCACTCGCCAGTAAGCGGTGCAAAAGCTTAGCGGCCTGATACCCCATCTGCCTGGCCCCCTGAGCAACGGATGACAGCGCCACCCGCGACAGGTAACGGGTCAGTTCTTCGTTGTCGATACCAATCACGCACAGTTTTTCCGGGACCGGAATATGCAGGTGTTCGCAAGCTTGCAGGACGTGCCGCGCTCGCGCGTCGGTGACGGCGATAATGCCGGTTTGCGGCGGCAGAGTCTGCAGCCAGTCTGCCAGACGGTTTTGCGCGTGCTGCCAGTTTTCCGGCGCGGTTTCCAGTCCCTGATAGACAACCCCACGGTACTTTTCTTTCGCGACCAGTTGGCAAAACGCATATTCACGTTCAGCGGCCCAGCGTTTGCCGCTTGAAGCGGGCAGTCCGTAGAATGCGAACCGGTTGATCCCTTTTTCTTTCAGATGCAGGAAAGCGCTTTCTACCAGCGCGTGGTTATCGGTGGCAATGTAATGTACCGGCGGATAATCCTTTTCCGCATGGTAGGAACCCCCGACGCCGATGATAGGAACATCCACATCGGCAAGTAATTGTGCAATGTCATCGTCGTCATAATCAGCAATAACACCATCGCCTAACCAGTCTTTGATATTATCAATGCGGGCGCGGAAATCTTCCTCAATGAATATATCCCACTCTGATTGCGATGCCTGTAAATATTCACCCACCCCTTCTACCACCTGGCGGTCGTAGGCTTTATTGGCATTAAATAATAGAGTGATGCGGTGACGTTTATCAAACATAAGAACCTGTCCTGGAAGGTTAACGTGGCCTGTCGATACTAGCAAAACCGCAGGTACGACTGCTTGATGAAGCGTGACAAATTTTTATTTTCTGATTCTACGCAAAATTCACATACTGAACGCGGGATGACAATTGCCATTTTTTATCTGCGCATTACGGTTTTTTGTTTAATGATGAACCTTCGATCGCGATCGCTTTTTTAATTCTTTTTTCAATGCGATTTTTTGGGAGCCAGCGCACGTTTGGGTATTCTCTTAATGGCGGTGTGAAATAACGTAATTGAGCAATATATCAGGAAATTCCAGTATAGCTATATCGCAGTTTACTCGCCGTATTACCTGATTATGGAGCTTATTATGCAGGCTTATTTCGACCAACTCGATCGTGTTCGTTTTGAAGGGACTAAATCTACTAACCCGCTCGCATTTCGCCATTACAACCCTGACGAAATCGTGTTGGGCAAACGTATGGAAGATCATCTGCGTTTTGCCGCCTGCTATTGGCATACATTCTGCTGGAACGGTGCGGATATGTTCGGCATGGGCGCTTTCGATCGCCCGTGGCAGCAGCCCGGAGAAGCACTGGCGCTGGCGAAACGCAAAGCGGATGTCGCATTTGAGTTCTTTCACAAACTGAACGTCCCTTACTATTGCTTCCATGATGTGGATGTCTCGCCGGAAGGCGCGTCGCTGAAAGAGTACAAAAACAACTTTGCGCAGATGGTTGATGTACTGGCGGCAAAACAAGAACAAAGTGGGGTCAAGCTGCTGTGGGGAACGGCAAACTGCTTCACCAATCCACGCTACGGCGCGGGCGCGGCCACGAACCCGGATCCGGAAGTGTTCAGTTGGGCTGCCATGCAGGTGGTCACGGCGATGGATGCCACGCATAAGCTAGGCGGCGAAAACTATGTTTTGTGGGGCGGTCGTGAAGGCTATGAAACGCTGCTGAATACCGATCTGCGTCAGGAACGTGAACAGATTGGCCGCTTTATGCAACTGGTGGTAGAGCACAAACACAAAACGGGTTTCCAGGGCACTTTACTTATCGAGCCGAAGCCACAGGAACCAACTAAACACCAGTACGACTACGATGCAGCGACCGTTTACGGGTTCCTCAAGCAGTTTGGCCTGGAAAAAGAGATCAAACTGAATATCGAAGCCAACCACGCCACGCTGGCGGGTCACTCCTTCCATCATGAAATCGCCACTGCTATCGCGCTGGGTCTGTTTGGCTCTGTCGATGCCAACCGCGGTGACGCACAACTGGGATGGGATACTGACCAGTTCCCGAATAGCGTAGAAGAGAATGCGTTGGTGATGTACGAAATCCTCAAAGCGGGCGGCTTCACCACCGGCGGTCTGAACTTCGACGCCAAAGTCCGTCGTCAGAGCACCGATAAATACGATCTGTTCTATGGTCATATTGGCGCAATGGATACCATGGCGCTGTCGCTGAAAATTGCGGCCCGTATGATTGAGGACGGTGGCCTGGATCAGCGCGTGGCCAAGCGCTATGCCGGTTGGAATGGTGAGCTGGGCCAGCAAATTCTGAAAGGGCAGATGACGCTGACGGAAATTGCGCAGTACGCTGAACAACATAACCTGGCGCCAGTGCACCAGAGCGGTCATCAGGAACTGCTGGAAAATCTGGTAAACCATTATTTGTTCGACAAATAACAGGTTTCTGAGAACGTCCGTAAGCCCGGAAAGCTACGCGCTGCCGGGCCTTTCTTTAAGGAACGATACGCTATGTATATCGGGATAGATCTAGGCACCTCAGGCGTAAAGGCCATTCTGCTGAATGAGCAGGGCGATGTGATCGCTTCGCAAACGGAGAAACTCACGGTCTCGCGCCCGCATCCGTTATGGTCAGAGCAGGACCCTGAACAATGGTGGCTGGCAACGGATCGCGCCGTAAAAGCGCTGGGCCAGCAGCATTCGCTCAGTGAGGTGAAAGCGTTAGGGATTGCCGGCCAGATGCACGGCGCGACGTTACTGGACAAGCAACAGAAAGTATTACGTCCCGCTATCCTGTGGAACGATGGCCGCTGCGGTGAAGAGTGCATAATGCTGGAGAACCAGGTTCCGCAGTCTCGTGCTATCACTGGCAACCTGATGATGCCTGGCTTTACCGCGCCAAAGTTGCTGTGGGTGCAGCACCACGAACCGGAGATTTTCAGCCAGATTGATAAAGTGCTGTTGCCGAAAGATTACCTGCGTCTGCGTATGACCGGCGATTTTGCCAGCGATATGTCTGATGCGGCAGGTACGATGTGGCTGGATGTCGCCAAACGTGACTGGAGTGATGTCATGCTGGCGGCCTGTAAGCTGTCTCGTGCGCATATGCCTGCGCTATACGAAGGTTGTGCGATTACCGGAACATTGCTGCCAGAAGTCGCCCGGAACTGGGGAATGAGTGAGGTTGCGGTCGTTGCCGGGGGCGGTGATAACGCGGCGGGGGCGGTTGGCGTGGGCATGATGAATGCCGGTCAGGCGATGCTTTCGCTGGGTACATCCGGCGTCTATTTTGCGGTAAGCGACGGCTTCCTCAGCAAACCGGAAAGCGCGGTACACAGTTTTTGTCATGCTTTGCCGGAGCGATGGCACCTGATGTCCGTGATGCTGAGCGCAGCATCCTGCCTGGATTGGGCAGCGAAATTAACCGGACAGGCGAGCGTACCAGCGTTGATCGCCGCAGCGCAACAGGCGAATGAAGACGCCGAGCCGGTCTGGTTTTTACCTTATCTGTCCGGTGAACGTACGCCGCATAATAACCCGCAGGCGAAGGGCGTATTTTTCGGTCTGACGCATCAGCATGGTCCGGCAGAACTGGCGCGAGCAGTACTGGAAGGTGTGGGTTTTGCGCTGGCTGACGGTATGGATGTGGTGCATGCGTGCGGCGTGCAGCCTGCCAGCATTACCTTGATTGGCGGCGGGGCGCGCAGCGCATACTGGCGTCAGATGTTGTCTGACATCAGCGGATTGCAGCTGGATTACCGTACCGGCGGTGATGTCGGCCCTGCACTTGGTGCGGCGCGACTGGCGCAAATCGCTATGAATCCGCAGCAGCCGTTAGCAGACATACTGCCTCAGCTTACGCTGGAACAGGCGCATTATCCTGATGCTGAGCGCCATGCGCTTTACCTACATCGTCGGGAAACCTTCCGTCGTATTTATCAGCAATTACAGCCGCTGATGTCCTGACGATTTTCCCCTCTGAATAGCAGAGGGGATTTATCAAATATATATTTCAATGCAATAAATAATTGATGCGAATGGATTTATTCTGAAAATCCAGTGTGGTGGCATATTTCTGTGTTGTCTTTAGCGGGTTATTCATATTGTATCCATGATGGATAAGGAGATCCCAATGAAGACGACCAGGCTGTTGCCATGGATATTATTTTTCTCTGGCATACTGATTTACGTTATCGGCTTATGGCGAGCATGTCCGTTATTAAGCGGCAAAGGCTATTTTCTGGGTGCGCTGATGACGGGAATGTTTGTGACGTACGCTTATCAGCGTGCTGAAAATCTCAATCAGAACGACGAACGCTTCGCTTCCGTGTGTCAGATGGTGGCATTGATAACGCTGGGGCTACTGCTGGTGGGGATATGGAATATACCGTTAACGCCCCTCGAAAAGGGGCTATACCTGGCAGCATTCTTCTTGTGTTTGGCCGGACAAGTTTTACTCCTGCGTCCAGGGCCGAATGAACAAAACGGTGAGTCTTAACTCACCAACCTGCGCGTATCGATACGCTGCAAGAGTATGGACAACAGCAGGCTACCCGCCAGCGTGGCGCTAAAAATCCACAGCATGTCCAGCGGTGGCCAGTTTTTGAGTTCAAGGCCGTTGGTGCGCAGCGCGTGAATGATCAGCGCATGAAAGCCATAAATGCCCAGCGAGTGGCGGGAAATAAGGCCCAGTATCGGCAGAGTGCGCTTGCTGAGCGTATTTTTGACCAGCGTCAGGAGCGAGGCGGCACAAATAAACACCGCCGGGCCGCAGTAGAGGTACCAGGTATCGGCAAAATTGCCGCGCCAGCGCAGTTCATGCAACGTGCCCCGAGAAATAACAAACACCGCGGTGATGAACAACGCCGCACAGAGCCAGGTGAGCGTACGCTTTTGCGTATCCATCATGCCAATCGCCCGACCCAGCATGCCGTACAAGATGTAATAGAAGGTATCGCCACTGATGTACAGGTTGATGGGAAGCCACCCAAAACCGCCAATTTTTTGCGAGACGGTGTTGGGATTGGCAATTACCCCAATCACTACCATGAGCGCCAGCAGCATCTTGCCGCTGATATTTTTCACCTGTATCAGCGGGGAAACCAGGTAGATGACAGCGATGGCGAAGAAAAACCACAGGTGATAGAACACCGGTTTTTGCAGCAGGTTTTTCAGCGACAGCTCAGCATTGATCGAGGTAAACAACAGAATATAGGCCATCGACACGCTGCTGTAAAAAAGAATACACAGCGCTATGCGCGTGAAATGGCGCGGTTTGGCGCTGCGCTCACCAAAAAACAGATAGCCCGAAATCATGAAGAACAGCGGGACGCTGACGCGAGAGGCGGAATTGAGCACATTGGCCAGATCCCAATTCAACGGGCTGACGCTGTGCGCATTGGTGATGTACCAGGTCGTGGTGTGGATCATCACAACCATGAGACAAGCTATTCCGCGCAGATTATCAATCCAGAAAATTTTGGGCTGCATCAGTTCCTCTGTCTCCATTAAAAAAAGTCTGACCGATATTTTGCGTACGTAACTCACTGGAATAATCTGAGTTTTTACGCTAAAGCTTGAGATGGTCTGATGAGATTCTCAAAATAGGATCTGTTTCCAGACACTAATAATAAGACTGACCAGCAAACCAGGCGGTAATAAAATGATGATGAAGTATTTCTTTCCCGCGATCGCTACCCTCATGCTGGTAGCCTGCGCCAACACACAGCCGTCTGCACCCGCGCAGAAGGCGCAAAAGGTTAAGGTCAGTGCAACACGCTCGCTGGATATGGAGTCGCTGTGCAAAAATGAGGCGGCACAACTTTATAACATCGGCGCGCAGAAAATTGATATCTCCGGCCTGGAACAATTCCAGGGCAGCTATGAGATGCGTGGTTCGACCTTCCGTAAAGAGAGTTTTGTCTGCTCTTTTGATGCAGACGGGCAGTTTTTGCACCTTTCCATGCGCTAAGTTCCCCCTTTTTCCCGTTTCGTACTGTATATCTTGCAGCCAGCGGGTATACTGACCGCTTCCTTTAAATCCACACGTATCCAGCACGAAATAATATGCAAAAGTTTGATACCAGGACCTTCCAGGGCTTGATCCTGACCTTACAGGATTACTGGGCTCGCCAGGGCTGCACCATCGTTCAACCATTGGACATGGAAGTCGGCGCGGGGACATCTCACCCAATGACCTGCCTGCGTGCGCTGGGGCCGGAACCGATGGCGACTGCTTATGTGCAGCCTTCTCGTCGTCCGACCGACGGCCGCTATGGCGAAAACCCGAACCGCTTACAGCACTACTATCAGTTCCAGGTAGTGATTAAGCCGTCTCCGGACAACATTCAGGAGCTGTACCTGGGTTCTCTGAAAGAGCTGGGTATGGACCCGACCATTCACGATATCCGTTTCGTGGAAGATAACTGGGAGAACCCGACGCTGGGTGCCTGGGGGCTGGGTTGGGAAGTGTGGCTGAACGGTATGGAAGTCACGCAGTTCACCTACTTCCAGCAGGTTGGTGGTCTGGAATGTAAACCTGTGACCGGGGAAATTACCTACGGTCTGGAACGTTTGGCCATGTACATTCAGGGCGTAGACAGCGTTTACGACCTGGTCTGGAGCGACGGCCCTCTGGGTAAAACCACTTACGGCGACGTGTTCCATCAGAACGAAGTGGAGCAATCCACCTATAACTTCGAATATGCCGACGTGGACTTCCTGTTCACCTGCTTCGAGCAGTACGAGAAAGAAGCGCAGCAGTTGCTGGCGCTGGAAAATCCACTGCCGCTGCCTGCGTATGAACGTATTCTGAAAGCCGCCCATAGCTTCAACCTGCTGGATGCGCGTAAAGCCATCTCCGTCACCGAGCGTCAGCGCTATATCCTGCGCATTCGCACCCTGACCAAAGCAGTGGCAGAAGCTTACTACGCTTCCCGTGAAGCCCTTGGCTTCCCGATGTGCAACAAAGAGAAATAAGAGGCGGCCATGTCTGAGAAAACTTTTCTGGTGGAAATCGGCACTGAAGAGCTGCCACCAAAAGCACTGCGCAGCCTGGCTGAGTCCTTTGCTGCGAACTTTACCGCGGAGCTGGATAACGCTGGCATCGCGCACGGCAACGTTGAGTGGTTCGCCGCACCGCGTCGTCTGGCGCTGAAAGTCGCGAACCTGGCTGAAGCGCAACCTGACCGTGAAGTTGAAAAACGCGGCCCGGCAATTGCTCAGGCGTTTGACGCCGAAGGCAAACCGAGCAAAGCGGCAGAAGGTTGGGCGCGTGGCTGCGGTATCACCGTTGACCAGGCCGAGCGTCTGACCACCGATAAAGGCGAGTGGTTGTTGTATCGCGCGCATGTGAAAGGCGAAAGCGCTGAAACGCTGCTGCCGAACATGATCGCCACCTCGCTGGCTAAGCTGCCGATCCCGAAACTGATGCGCTGGGGCGCGTCTGACGTCCATTTCGTGCGTCCGGTTCACACCGTGACTCTGCTGCTGGGCGACAAAGTGATTCCGGCAACGATTCTGGGCATTCAGTCCGATCGCGTGATTCGCGGCCATCGCTTTATGGGCGAAGCGGAATTCACCATCGATTCTGCCGATCAATACCCAGAAATCCTGCGTGAGCGCGGTAAAGTGATTGCGGATTACGCTGAGCGTAAAGCGAAAATCAAAGCCGATGCAGAAGAAGCGGCGCGTAAAATTGGCGGTAACGCCGATCTGAGCGAAAGCCTGCTGGAAGAAGTCACCTCGCTGGTAGAATGGCCGGTAGTGCTGACCGCGAAGTTCGAAGATAAATTCCTCGCGGTTCCGTCAGAAGCGCTGGTTCACACCATGAAAGGCGACCAGAAGTACTTCCCGGTTTACGCCAACGATGGCAAACTGCTGCCGAACTTTATCTTCGTTGCCAACATCGAATCGAAAGATCCGAGCCAGATTATCTCCGGTAATGAGAAAGTTGTGCGCCCGCGTCTGGCGGATGCCGAGTTCTTCTTCAATACCGACCGTAAAAAACGTCTGGAAGATCATCTGCCGCGTCTGCAAACCGTGCTGTTCCAACAGCAACTGGGTACGCTGCGCGACAAGACCGATCGTATCCAGGCGCTGGCGGGCTGGATTGCTGGTCAGATTGGCGCTGACGTGAACCACGCAACGCGTGCGGGCCTGCTGTCCAAGTGTGACCTGATGACCAACATGGTCTTCGAGTTCACCGACACCCAGGGCGTGATGGGCATGCACTATGCGCGTCACGATGGCGAAGCGGAAGATGTGGCCGTGGCGCTGAACGAGCAGTATCAGCCGCGTTTTGCCGGCGATGACCTGCCGTCTAACCCGGTAGCCTGTGCCGTCGCGATTGCCGACAAAATGGACACCCTGGCGGGTATCTTCGGTATCGGCCAGCATCCGAAAGGCGACAAAGACCCGTTTGCGCTGCGTCGTGCCGCGCTGGGCGTGCTGCGTATTATCGTTGAGAAGAACCTGAATCTCGATCTGCAAACGCTGACCGAGGAAGCGGTTCGTCTGTACGGCGACAAGCTGACCAACGCGAAAGTCGTGGATGACGTTATCGACTTTATGCTCGGTCGCTTCCGCGCATGGTATCAGGACGAGGGTTACACCGTTGATACCATTCAGGCCGTGCTGGCGCGTCGTCCGACTCGTCCAGCTGATTTCGACGCGCGTATGAAGGCGGTATCGCACTTCCGTACGCTGGAAGCCGCGTCCGCGCTGGCTGCGGCGAACAAGCGTGTATCAAACATCCTGGCGAAGTCTGAAGAAACGCTGAACGACCGCGTGAATGCGGCAACGCTGAAAGAGCCGGAAGAAATTGCGCTGGCGATGCAGGTTGTGGTGCTGCGCGACAAGCTGGAGCCAGTCTTTGCAGCCGGGCATTACCAGGAAGCGCTGGTTGAGCTATCGGCACTGCGTGAACCGGTCGATGCCTTCTTCGAGAAAGTCATGGTTAACGTAGAAGATAAAGAACTGCGTATTAACCGTCTGTCTATGCTCGAAAAACTGCGCGAGCTGTTCCTGCGCGTGGCGGATATTTCGCTGCTACAGTAACGGTCCTGAGCTGACTTAGAAAATGCCGGATGGCGTCTCCGCCTTATCCGGCATTTTTTTATGTTGTTAGCGCAACTGCAACTTAGTCAGGCAGGTCTGGCTGTCTTCCATAGTCTTAATGGGATACTCGGCTGATTTACCGTTGTAGTTTACTGCGATGGTGCCTTCCATATTGCGCGGTAGCCATACCCCGACGAAGCCGTTTCGACCGCTTTTCATCGCTTTTTGTACCACGACCTCTCCCTTACTGTCCGTCACTTTGACATTGAATGTCTTCTCCGGCATTTCGCCCTGGCAGCCAGACAGACTATGGTTGAAGCAAGGGTGTGTTTGCCATTCATAGGGGGCGAATGACAGGTAGAATTTGTCACCGAGCGGCAGGGTATAAACCTGATCGCCGGAAGAGAGTTTCAGCGCGGTGCTGGTGACAGACGCTGAGTAAGGCAACGGGCGACTCTGCGGCGACTGGTCAATAGTCTCTACGATTTGCTCAACGGATTTACCGCTGAGTCCATGTTCCGCCAGAAAAGTGGCTTCCGGGGTCGCCGCGAATGCAGTACCCGTTGTGAGCAAACCTAAAACCAGCAGCAGTGAGGATTTCGACATAGCTTCAATTCCTTGTGAACATTATGGAATACAGACTGGCTCACTATAAAGCTTGCCCTTAGGGAAAGGTCAAAGGTACGGCGGGTAAAGTAATGCAAAGACGCGTTTCGGTGGGATGTATTGCGAAATACAGATAAAAAAAATCCCCGCCGTTTGGCAGGGATTCAGAATTTTGAGCTTTTTAAGCTTACAGGCTGGTTACGTTGCCAGCTGCCGGGCCTTTAGCGCCGCTTTCGATGGTGAAGGAAACTTTCTGACCTTCGTCCAGAGATTTGTAGCCATCGTTCTGGATAGCAGAGAAGTGTACGAACACGTCTTTAGAGCCATCGTCAGGAGTGATGAAGCCGAAACCTTTATCAGCGTTGAACCATTTTACGATACCAGTCATTTTACCGGACATAGTGTATTACCTTTTAAAAAATAAGTGTGCCTTTCGGCGATATGGCGTGCTCTACAGATTTTTTAACAGTAAAGGAAATGCTCACTACGAGGGGTATCAATGATAACTCTTGAAGGGACTTGCCTTACTAAACTGCTGTAATGGTCTGTACGTCAAACCGTTGAGAGCATTAACTCATTTTACGCCTGTGGATGCAACTACTATTTTCTTATTTGTGGATACCCTCCGTAAGGGAACGGCCCTTTTACCGGACCGTTCTTCAGCAAAATTAAAAAATAGTTCAATCCATCAATTGCTTACTTAATCTCGGATCGGCCTGGATCAGGCGCATCAACTTCAATTCGGTAGTGGAAGGCTTTACGCGTTTAGACTCCCATTCATGCACCATCGCGACCGTCACGCCCATCACTCGGGCAAAATCATCTGTTTTTAAACCAGTCCCTCGACGTAGCTGTTCAAATTCGGTGAAAGGGTTGGTTTTTTGCGTCAGAGTAACTGTCTGCGATACATCTTTAAAAACAATCTGCTCCAGACTGCTCAGCAGTTCAAACATTGGATCTTTGTATTCCATTGAGAACTCCTATAAATCACACAGCGGGATCGTGAATTTCATCGAAGCTCCTTAAGAGTAGTCGGAAAAAATGAAGTCGGATCTAAGGTTTGCGTGATGGATTCGTTTCAGCAGAGTATGAGCGACAAGCCTTTACAGGCTAACAAACTGATTAAGGTCGCGATCTCCGAACGATCGCTCCCGATTGTAAAGATAACGAAAATACGACCCCGGGTAATGAATGGCGCATTGTTTAGCAAAAAAAAGGGGGGCGGGAACGGTTATTTTCCCTCACAAGATTACGCGGAAAGGGTATCTTGCGAGCCTGACCTGGACTATCCTTGTCAACGTCTGGCACGCGGGTGTCGTTGTGCGCATTTTTGGGTGAAAGGAGTATTAAAATGGCGACAGGTAAGTCCTGCTCTCGCTGGTTTGCGCCTGTTTTGGCGCTCTTAATGGTAGTTGGCCTGAGTGGGTGTTTTGATAAAGAAGGCGATCAGCGCAAAGCGTTTATCGATTTTCTGCAGAATACTGCAATGCGTAGCGGGGAGCGTTTGCCAACGCTGACCGCCGATCAGAAAAAACAGTTTGGCCCGTTTGTGTCCGATTACGCGATTCTGTATGGCTATTCTCAACAGGTTAATCAGGCGATGGACTCCGGTCTGCGCCCGGTCGTTGATAGCGTAAATGCGATTCGTGTTCCTCAGGATTATGTGACTCAGCGTGAACCGCTGCGTCAGGCAAATGGCGCACTGGGTGTGTTAGGGCAACAGTTGCAGAATGCGAAACTGCAGGCAGATGCTGCGCATGGCGCGCTGAAGCAGGGCGAGGATCTCAAGCCGGTCTTTGACCAGGTCTACAATAAAGTCGTCACTGCACCTTCAGAGGCGTTACAGCCGCTGATCCCTGCCGCGCAAATCTTCACGCAGCAACTGGTGCAGGTCGGTGATTTTGTGGCGCAGCAGGATACGCAGGTGAGCTTTGTCGCCAACGGTATCCAGTTCCCAACTTCACAACAGGCAAGTCAGTACAACACGCTGATTGGCCCGTTGGCTGCTCAGCATCAGGCGTTTACTCAAGCCTGGACTGCTGCGGTGAATGCCACTCAGTAAAAGAGTGCTGTAATACATAGAAGGCCGGGTAAGCGTAAGCGCTACCCGGCCTTTTGTTTATTGCGCGACCTGCGGGTTGACGCAGTTCTTCTCCACTCTTCCTTGCAGCGCATCGATTAAGTTATCCACCGCACAGGCCGCCATGTTATAGCGCGTTTCGTGCGTGGCTGAACCAATGTGCGGCACGGCCACCACGTTGGGCAGTGACAGCAGCGGAGAGTCTGTCGCTAATGGCTCCTGCTCAAATACATCCAGACCTGCGGCATGAATGTCGCCGTTTTGCAGAGCGCTAATCAACGCTTTTTCATCGACCACCGGGCCACGTCCAGCGTTAATGAAAATGGCGGAAGACTTCATTTTGGCAAACTGCTCGGTACTGAACAGATGATGTGTTTCGTCGGTTAATGGCAGGATCAGGCAGACAAAATCAGACTCCTGCAACAGCGTGTCAAGATCGCAGTAACGCGCATTGAAGCGTTCTTCCGCTTCCTGATGATGACGGCGGGCGTTATAGAGAATCGGCATGCTAAAGCCAAAATGCGCACGTTGCGCCAGCGCCAGCCCGATACGACCCATGCCGACAATGCCCAACGTTTTGTGGTGGACATCGGTACCAAACCAGTCGGCCCCTATGCTTTTGGTCCATTCGCCTGACTTCACTCGTTCAGCAACTTCCACCACGCGGCGTGCGGTGCTTAGCACCAGCGCCATTACCGTATCGGCGACGGTTTCCGTGAGCACGGTTGGCGTATGCATCAACAGTACCTTACGCGCATTGAGGGCATCGACATCGAAGTTGTCATAGCCTACGGAAATTGTGGATGTCGCACGCAGCCTGGGCATTTTCTCCAACAGCGCGGTATTGACGGCTTCACTGGAGCCCAGCAGACCTTCGGCGTTGGCAAAGGCCTTGGCGTGCTGTGCGACCGTTTCCGGGCGCAGGTTAGGCATCTGAGTCACAGTAAAATGCTCTTCCAGGCGATGCAGTAAATCGTCAGGTAACGCTTTATAGAGAATAATGGACGGCTTCATGCGAATCTCCGTAAGTTAAAATTTAAGCGTGGCGTGCGCCAACCGGAATTTGGGAATTATTAGCAGGCTTAACAATTAAAGTTAGCCATACTGAGGCAAAAAGCGCTACCCCCATAAAAATGTACGAGGCGGATGGGCTGCCGGTTGCGCCATTGAGGTAGCCGACAAACCAGGAACCAAAGAATGAGCCCAGCGCGCCCATGCTGTTAATCAACGCCATTGCACCTCCGGCGACGTTGCGTGGCAGCATTTCCGGGATGATGGCGAAGAAGGGACCATATGGGGCATACATTGCCGCGCCCGCGATAACCAACAGCGTGTAGGACAGCCAGAAGTGATCTGCGCCAACAGCCCAGGAGCCGATAAAGGCGAAAGCGGCAATCAGTAACAGCGGCCAGACAAACAGCTTACGATTTTGCAGTTTATCAGAGGCCCAGGAGACGAGAATCATCGCTGCCGTCGCCGCCAGATACGGTACGGATGACAGCCAGCCAACTTCCACCATCCCCAGATTTGCGCCGCCGTTGCGAATAATGGACGGCAGCCACAGCACAAACCCGTAGACGCCAATACTCCAGGCGAAATACTGCATACACAGCAGGATGACGTTACGTGAGCGGAAAGCCTCACCGTAGTTACGCACGGCTTTGATCCCTTGTTGCTCTTGTTCCAGTTGGGCCTGAAGCGCAGCTTTTTCGGATTCCGACAGCCAGCCGACCTGAGACGGTTTGTCTTTTACCAGTACCCACCAGCAGAACGCCCAGATGATGGCCGGGAAGCCCTCGATGATGAACATTTCCCGCCAGCCCAGCGCCTGAATGAGATAACCGGAAACGACGGACATCCATAAAACAGTAACCGGGTTACCGAGGATTAAGAAGGTGTTAGCGCGTGAACGCTCGGATTTCGTAAACCAGTTGCTGATATAAATTAGCATTGCGGGCATCACGGCAGCTTCAACGACGCCAAGAATAAAGCGGATAGCGGCCAGCATCGGAATATTGCTGACCATCCCAGTTAACGAGGCACAAGCCCCCCACAGGATCAGGCAGACGAAAATCAGTTTTCGTACGCTGCGGCGCTCGGCGTAAATTGCGCCCGGGATCTGGAAGAAGAAATAGCCAAGGAAAAACAGAGCGCCCAGCAGAGAGGAGATCCCTTTGGTAATGCCGAGATCCTCGTTAATGCCTGCGGCGGAGGCGAAGCTGAAGTTCGCGCGGTCAAGGTACGCCAGGCTATACGTGATAAACACGATTGGCATGATGTACCACCAGCGTTTTGCTGCATTGGTTGAGCTATTCATAGACTGCCCTCTGGTTATGCTGATACGCCGCCTCTGTATGTAGGGTACAGCGGTGGCCGGGGATTTATTCCCCTAATTGTTCACGTGTGGGTAATCCTTCGCTGTCGCCCTGAACCTGAATGGCCAGTGCGCCAATTTTATTGCCGCGGGTCACTGCCTGATGCAGCGAACGGCCTTCCAGCAGAGCGCTGATCACGCCCACGGCAAAGCCATCGCCTGCGCCGACCGTATCAACCACGTTGTCGACTTTTACCGGTGCGACGCAGCCATGCTCGCCGCTGGCAGTTTTGTACCAGGCGCCATCTGCCCCGGTTTTGATAATGACTGCCTTCACACCATGGCGCAGATAAAAGTCGGCGATGGCTTCAGGTGTTTGTTGTCCGGTGAGAATCATTCCCTCTTTTAGACCAGGCAAAACCCAGTCAGCCTGGAATGCCAGCCGGTTCAGTTTTTCCACCATCTCGGCTTCGCTTTTCCACAGCACCGGACGCAAATTCGGGTCAAACGAGATGGTTTTCCCCTGAGCTTTCATGGCGCGGGCGGTATGCGCCAGAAGTTCATAGGAACTGGCGGAAAGCGCGGCTGCCACGCCGCTCAGGTGCAAGTGACGCGCGCTGGCAAAATAGTCCTCGTGGTAATCCTCAATACTGAGATGGCTGGCTGCGGAACCTTTGCGGAAGTATTCCACAATGGGATCGGTTCCATTTTCGACCTTAGATTTAAGCTGAAAGCCGGTAGCGAAGCGCTCGTCCTGAGTGACTCCCTGCGCATCAATCCCTTCTTTTTCCAGCGACTTAATAATAAAACGGCCAAAACTGTCGTTACCTACGCGGCTTACCCAGCCTACATTCAGACCCAAACGAGCAAGACCGGTCGCCACGTTGAGTTCAGCGCCTGCAACGCGCTTGATAAACTGCTCTACATCCGCCAGGTCGCCGGTTTGCGTGGCGACAAACATCGCCATCGCTTCACCTATAGTGACCACATCCAGTGAATTCTTCATGCGTTACTCCTCGCGTAGCTGCTCGACGTAATGGCGGGGAAACGCCGTTAAATCCTGTCCTTCCAGGGGAAACTCGATGCCGCGCGGAACATCGTCAGGCAGCGTTTTTAACAGCGCCAGCCAGCGCGGATCGGCTGCATCAGGCGGCACTGCACGGTAGCTGTCGCGATGTGTAACCGCGGCTTTGACATGGATGTATCCCACGGTTGGCGCCAGGTTTTTCGCCGCCTCTTCCGGGGAGTCGCCAACCCACAGCCAGTTGCCCATATCGAAGGTCAGCGATATCGGCAGGTTTTGCGTCTGGCAGGCTTCGTTAAAGTGCTGCATTGGCTGCAGGCGTCCGCAGGCGGTCTGATCGTTTTCGACAACCAGCTCCATCCCGCTGTTATCCAGCCATTCGCGTAAAACGTCGAACTGTTCGGTATGGGAAAAATGACCAAGGGAGACTTTTAACCACAGCGCTTGCAGGGTCTGCGCTTCCGCAAATAGCGCCGGAAGACGGGGGTTGAGGTTACCGTCCTCAAGGAACAGCGGCTCAGGCGCTGAATAACAGGCCAGCAGGCCGAAGATTTCGATCGCTGAGGCCATCGTTGACAGCGTGGTGAGTTCGGCGTCAGTTAGCATCTCGCGGCGAATTTCGACGCCGTCAGCACCGGCTTCAGCAATGATGGGCAGCATGGCGGTTTGTCCACCCGCAGCGCGGACCTGCTCATAGCCGTAGGCGGCGGTGACCACCATAATTTTTCTTTTCATGGAAACTCCATAACCAGCGTTCTTGCTATAACGCTAGATGGAACCGGTTCCAAAGGAAAGCCTGGGATGTCGAATTTATGATCACCATCACGAAGGAAATTTAGCGGGCGGTAGAGCCGCGCACGATCAGTTCACCAGAGAAAACCTGTTCCTGAATGGCGTCAGAGCCGCCATCGATCCGGCGTACAACCTGTTCCACAGCGGTGTAGCCAATCTGCCATGTGGGTTGTTTCAGCGTGGTAATACCGACACCCGCCAGCTCGGCCCATTCCAGCTCGTCAAAACCAAGTAGCCCGATATCGCTGCCCCAGTTGAGGCCAATGCGCTTCAGGGCGCGGGCAACCTGTAGCGTAAGGGCACCGTTGGCGGAGATAACGGCTTTGCGCATGCCTCGATGCTGCTGGTGGAACTGGCGCAGCGTGTCATCCAGTTGCGCATTGTCCGTTAGCGGAACTTCGGCATTTTGCGCGATAACGCCGGGATAGCGTGCGAGCGTGGCGCGAAAGGCGCTCAGACGTTCGCGGCGGGTATTCACCATGCCGAGTGGTTCGCTGAGAAACAGAATGGCTTCAAAGCCTTGTTCAAGCAGGTGTTCTGTGGCAACCGTTGCGGCCTGGGTGTTATCCAGCCCGACCATATCGCAGGCGAAATCAGGAATTTTACGATCAATCAGTACCATCGGCAGCGCAGACTGTTGCAGGCGATTCAGCCCCTCTTCGCGCATCCCAACGGCGTTGACTACAATCCCTTCGACCTGGTAACTGCGCAACAGGTCAAGATAGTGCAACTCCTGATCCACTTCGTTGTTGGTGTTACATACCAGCGGGGTAAAGCCTTTATCGCGACAGGCGGCTTCAATTCCGCTTAATACGTTGACGGAGTAGGGGTTGGTAATATCTGCGATGATCAGGCCAATCAGGCGGGTGCGACCGTGTTTCAGGCCGCGTGCCATCAGGCTGGGTCGGTAGTCGAGATCGGCAATGGCTTGTTCAATGCGGGCCAGCAGCGCGTCGGATAGCAGGTGCTTTTCACCGTTGAGGTAGCGTGAAATGCTGGTCTTGCCGGTTTTTGCGGCCTTCGCCACATCGCTGATGGTTGCCCGTGTTGATTTGCTCATCGCTGATTTCCCTGAATTTGGTGACAACACCTTAACGCGAAAATCAACGATGGCAAGTGCTTCATGCCGGATCGGGCGCAGCCTGTCTCCGGCTCAAAACGTTACTGGATCGGGCTTAAGGTAATCTCTACGCGGCGGTTCTGCGCTTTACCTTCCGCCGTGCTGTTGCTGGCGATTGGATTTGCCGGACCCATACCCTGAGTGCGGATACGGTTAGCGGCGACGCCTTGAGTGATCAAGGCGCTGGCGACGGAGTCCGCGCGCTGCTGTGACAGGCGCATATTCAGATCCTGGCTGCCGGTGCTGTCGGTGAAGCCCAGCACGTTAACCGCGGTTTTATTGTACTCTTTCAGGACCATGGCCACGCCGGTCAGGGTGTTAGCCCCGGCAGGTTTCAGGTTGGCACTGCTGCTGTCGAAGGTGACGTTGTTTGGCATGTTCAGAATGATGTTATCGCCACTACGCGTCACGCTGACGCCAGTTCCCTGCATTTTTTCGCGCAGTTTTGCTTCCTGCACGTCCATGTAATAGCCGATACCACCGCCAACAGCCGCGCCAGCTGCTGCGCCAATCAGTGCGCCCTTGCCACGATCTTTCTTCGAAGAAGAGAGTGCGCCAATACCCGCGCCGACCAGAGAGCCAATGCCTGCGCCAATACCGGATTTACCCGCTTCGCGCTCGCCGGTGTAAGGGTTTGTTGTGCAGCCAGAAACCGCCAGGGCGCCGCTCACGATGGCAGCAATAACAAAAACACGTTTCTTCATCTCAATTCCTTAATGACTTATTCTTCTTTGCCACAGCGACGGTGGCGGTTGATTATGACGTGTGAACATGAAGAAAATTCCAGGGAAGACTCTGAAATTTGTAAGTAACATTGAACGGCAGAATAAATAAGCCGCTACATCGTATTCAGGAGCGCCATCTTGGCTAATTCACCCGCACACTACTCGGTGTTAACCGCTGCCCACTGGGGACCTATTCTCGTCGAAACCGATGGCGAGACCGTTTTCTCCTCCCGTGGCGCGTTGCCCACCACTCATCCCAACTCTTTGCAAACCGTGGTGCGTGACCAGGTACACAGTAAAACGCGGGTACGTTTTCCGATGGTACGTAAAGGCTTCCTCGCCTCGCCGGAAAGCCCACAGGGCGTGCGCGGGCAGGATGAGTTTGTTCGCGTCAGTTGGGATGACGCGCTGACGCTTATCCATACGCAGCATAAACGTATCCGTGACAGCTATAGCCCGGCCTCGATTTTTGCCGGGTCTTACGGCTGGCGTTCCAACGGGGTGTTACACAAAGCCGCGACCCTGTTACAGCGTTATATGGCACTGGCGGGCGGTTATACCGGGCATTTGGGGGATTACTCCACGGGCGCCGCGCAGGCCATCATGCCGTACGTGGTGGGCGGCAACGAAGTTTACCAGCAGCAGACCAGCTGGCCCGTCGTGTTGGAACACAGCGATGTGTTGGTGTTATGGAGCGCCAATCCGCTGAATACCCTGAAGATTGCCTGGAATGCTTCCGACGAACAGGGTCTCGCTTACTTTGAGGCATTGCGTGATAGCGGCAAACGTTTGATCTGTATCGATCCGATGCGATCGGAAAGCGTGGATTTCTTTGGCGATAAGATGGAATGGATCGCCCCGCATATGGGTACCGACGTGGCGCTGATGCTGGGCATCGCGCATACGCTGGTGGAAAATGGCTGGCACGACGAAGACTTTCTCGCCCGTTGTACCACTGGTTATGAGCGGTTTGCCGACTATCTGCTGGGTAAAACTGACAATGTCGCAAAAACGGCAGAGTGGGCTGCTGAAATTTGTGGGATAACTGCGGCAAAAATACGCGAACTGGCGGCGATATTTCACCAAAATACCACCATGCTGATGGCCGGATGGGGAATGCAGCGCCAGCAGTATGGCGAACAAAAACACTGGATGATTGTCACCCTGGCCGCCATGCTCGGGCAAATCGGCACGCCAGGCGGAGGCTTTGGGCTGTCGTATCATTTTGCCAACGGTGGGAATCCAACGCGTCGCGCCGCAGTATTGGCTTCGATGCAGGGCAGCGTGAAAGGCGGTACCGATGCGGTGGATAAAATCCCGGTGGCGCGAATTGTCGAAGCGCTGGAGAACCCCGGAGGCTTTTACCAGCACAACGGAATGGACCGACATTTCCCGGATATCCGCATGTTGTGGTGGGCCGGCGGGGCCAACTTTACACATCACCAGGACACCAACCGTCTGATTCGTGCCTGGCAAAAACCGGAGCTGGTGGTTATCTCGGAGTGTTTCTGGACCGCCGCCGCGAAGCATGCCGATATCGTATTACCGGCGACCACCTCGTTTGAGCGCAACGATCTCACCATGACGGGTGATTACAGCAACCAGCACCTGGTGCCGATGAAGCAGGTTGTGCCGCCGCAGCATGAGGCGCGCAATGATTTTGATGTCTTTGCCGAGCTGAGTGAGCGCTGGGAAAGGGGCGGCTATGAACGATTCACCGAAGGTAAAAGCGAGCTGGCGTGGCTGGAGACCTTTTACAATATCGCCGGGCAGCGCGGGGCCAGCCAGCAGGTCACACTGCCGTCCTTCACCGAGTTTTGGCAGCGGAACACCCTGATTGAAATGCCGGAAAACCCCGCCAGCGCGCACTTTATCCGGTTTGCGGATTTTCGCCGCGATCCACAGGCGCATCCGCTGAAAACGGACAGCGGAAAAATTGAAATCTACTCCGCGAAGATTGCTGGTTACGGCTATGCGGATTGTGCTGGACACCCGATGTGGCTGGAACCTGATGAGTGGTTTGGTAACGCCGAGCCGGGTCAGTTACAGCTGCTTTCCGCCCATCCGGCGCACCGTTTGCACAGCCAGTTGAATTACAGTGCGTTGCGTGAGCAGTATGCGGTGGCGGATCGTGAGCCCGTTACGATCCATCCGCAGGACGCCAACGCACGTGGTATTAAGGATGGCGACACGGTGAGGGTGTGGAACGCGCGTGGGCACGTTCTGGCGGGTGCTGTCGTGACGACAGGGATCAAACCTGGCGTCATTTGCATTCATGAAGGCGCCTGGCCTGATTTGGATCTCACTGCCGGTGGTATTTGTAAAAATGGTGCCGTCAACGTGCTGACCAAAGATCTCCCCAGCTCGAAGCTGGGGAATGGCTGCGCGGGCAACACTGCCCTGGCGTGGATCGAAAAATACAATGGACCCGCCCTGACGCTTACGGCGTTTGATCCGCCTGCCAGCCCATAATCCACGTGGGGTGGTGAGTTTCTTCCTGCCATGCGCCGTCTTCAATGCGAAAACCCAGCGCATGGTAGAAGTTTACCGCTGACTGATTCTTCTGGTAGACCTCCAGGCTGAGTAGAGAAAAGCGCTGCTGCACATGCTGCACCAGCGCTGTACCAATTCCGCTTCTGATGGCCGCTGGCGCGACAAACAACGCGCCAAGGAAGCGTTCGTCAATCACGCTGACAAAGCCTTTGAGTACACCTTCTTCTTCCCACACCCAGGTTTGCGCGGCGGGCAGGTATACATCACGCACGATGGGTTCACTTTCGCGCCAGTAGCGTTCGTCGATAAACGGATGGGCATGGATCGTGCTTTCCATCCACAGCGCCAGAATTGACGGCAGATCGTCAGCTTTAGATTCACGAATCATGTTGTGCCCCTGGGTAACAGATGCAACTGGTGATATGGTCGTTGACCAGACCACAGGCCTGCATAAAGGAGTAGCAGATGGTGGTGCCGACAAACTTAAACCCGCGTTTTTTTAACGCCTTAGACAGAGCATCTGACGCAGGTGTTGAGGTGGGGATATCGCTCAGGTTGGCGGCGCGGGTCACTTGCGGTTGGTTATCAACAAATGACCAGACGAACTCGCTAAACGATTCACCGTTTTGCGCCATGGCCAGAAATGCGCGAGCGTTACCGATAATGGCCTGAATTTTTCCGCGATGGCGAATAATGCCGGCATCCTGTACCAGCCTTTCCACATCCTCTTCGGTCATGGCTGCCACTTTTTCCGGATCAAAATGGTGGAAGGCGTGGCGATAATTTTCCCGTTTCTTCAGTACGGTGATCCATGATAATCCCGCCTGCTGGCCTTCCAGGCAGATCATTTCGAACAGCTTCTTGCCATCGGTTTCGGGGACGCCCCATTCCTTGTCGTGATAGGCAATGTAAAGTGGGTCCTGGCTGACCCATCCGCAACGCTGCATATTCTTCCTCGCTGTTTTTACTGGCGTAAAAATTTCATTCGGCCCGCCTTGACGCGCCAGCTAAAAAGACAATATTTAATACAGGGCCTGATGGCCCCGATTTCCTACACACAATGACAATAATATCGCCGAATTCGGCTCTTTTCTGGAGTCGCGTTGATGATTATAAGAAACAGTAGTGGTCGCCAAAGGTTAACTCTGGCGAGCGTCGTAGTTTGTGCGCTGTCCATCAATACAGCATATGGCTGGCAACAAGAATATATCGTTGATGCGATGTCAGGGCATACGGCTGAACGTTATACATGGGACAGCGATCACCAACCACGTTATAACGACATTCTGGAGGAACGAATTCGTTCTACGCAGAACGTGGCGGGGCCGGTGGTGAATCTGGCCGATCAGACGCTGATGGATACGACCAGCGGCATGAGTATGGGCTGGAACTTTCCTCTTTCCAGGCAGGTAACAACCGGACCGGTCGCCGCCTTACATTATGACGGCTCGACCACGTCTACCTACAACGAGTTTGGTGATAGCGCGACCTCAATAACACCGACCGATCCGATGTGGCATGCCAGCGTCAGCACGTTAGGCTGGCGAGTCAATTCGCAGTTCGGTGATGTGCGACCATGGGCGCAAATCAGCTATAACCAACAGTTTGGCGAGAATATCTGGAAGACGCAGTCGGGTCTCAGCCGCATGACGACAGCAGGACAGGACGGTAACTGGCTGGATGTCACCGTCGGCGCAGATATGCTGTTGAATCCACATATGGCGGCTTACGCCGCACTTTCTCAGGCAGAAAACAGTACCAACAACAGCGACTATATGTACACCATGGGGGTAAGTGCCAAATTTTAACGAAAGCAATCATCGTTTATACATCTCAGTTACATATTGAGATCAACAACCACACGCTTTCCAGCGATAGCGTGTACTAACACATGCGGTAAAATTCAGTATCCCAACTTTTTGTCTCGTCATTCATTCCGCAATCCAGGCATTTCATTCCGTTCTGACGGCATTTCATGCCGTTTTTTCCTGGTATAAATGGCGCTTCGGTATGGTTGTTGGCAGAGAATTTCCCATTTTGCTTATGCAGGAAGACTGCCATGAAAACTACTGATTATCAGCGTACCCGTTGGCTGACACTGATCGGCACCATCATTACCCAATTTGCCTTAGGTTCTGTTTATACCTGGAGCCTGTTTAACGGCGCGCTCTCTTCTAAACTTGACGCACCGGTGAGCCAGGTTGCGTTTTCCTTTGGTTTACTGAGCCTGGGGCTGGCGATTTCTTCTTCCGTCGCCGGGAAGCTGCAAGAACGTTTTGGCGTGAAGCGCGTCACCATGGCCTCCGGTATCTTACTGGGCGTCGGCTTCTTCTTAACCGCCCACTCTGACAGCCTGATTATGCTGTGGCTGAGTGCCGGTGTACTGGTCGGTCTGGCGGATGGCGCCGGATACCTGTTAACCCTTTCCAACTGCGTAAAATGGTTCCCTGAGCGTAAGGGGCTGATTTCCGCCTTTGCCATCGGCTCTTATGGCCTGGGTAGCCTCGGTTTTAAATTTATCGACAGCCAACTGCTTAGCACTGTGGGTCTGGAAAAAACCTTTATGATCTGGGGCGCAATTGTGCTGGTGATGATCGTTTTTGGCTCCATGCTGATGAAAGATGCGCCGAATCAGGAAGTGAAGGCGAAAAATGGTGTGGTCGAGAACGACTACAGCCTGGCGCAGTCCATGCGTAAACCACAGTACTGGATGCTGGCCGTGATGTTCCTCACTGCGTGTATGAGCGGGCTGTATGTAATTGGCGTGGCGAAAGATATTGCGCAGAGCCTGGCGCATATGGATGTTGCCACGGCGGCAAATGCGGTGACCGTCATCTCCATCGCTAACCTGTCAGGCCGTCTGGTTCTGGGTATTCTGTCCGACAAAATCTCTCGTATTCGTGTTATCACCATTGGTCAGGTAGTTTCGCTGGTCGGTATGGCGGCGCTGCTCTTCGCCCCGCTCAATGACGTTACTTTCTTTGCGGCAATTGCTTGTGTGGCATTTAACTTTGGCGGCACCATCACCGTGTTCCCGTCACTGGTGAGTGAGTTCTTTGGCCTCAATAACCTGGCTAAAAACTACGGGGTTATTTACCTGGGCTTCGGTATCGGCAGTATTTGTGGTTCCATTATCGCCTCGCTGTTTGGCGGATTCTATGTGACCTTCTGCGTTATCTTTGCGCTGTTAATCATCTCGCTGGCACTTTCTACCACTATTCGCCAGCCACAACGTAGCGTATATACCGAGGCGCACGCCTAAATCTATTAGTGGTCTGATTAATACCTGGCGCATATATTTACAAAAATATATGCGCCATTTGCATTCTCTATAAGCACTTTTCTTCCCTCCTGTGGTCTACTTACCCGCGCCCGTAGATATTTCACCTCTGCTGTTGTCGCATTTTTCCCCTGTAAAGTCTGTTTGGCCGCTGCGCAGGGAGTTTTTATCCCGATCCCCAGGGTTTGTTTGCATGAGATACATTAAGTCGATGACGCAGCAGAAACTCAGTTTCTTGCTGGCAATCTATATCGGTTTGTTTATGAACTGTGCTGTATTTTTCCGTCGTTTTAGCGGATATGCGCACGAATTCACCGTCTGGAAAGGACTCTCTGCGGTTGTTGAATTAGCCGGCACTGTGCTGGTGACCTTCTTTTTATTACGGCTTCTCTCTTTATTCGGTCGACGGGCCTGGCGTGTGCTGGCCACCTTTGTGGTGCTGTGTTCTGCCGGCGCCAGCTATTATATGACCTTCCTGAACGTGGTTATTGGCTACGGTATTATTGCCTCCGTCATGACCACGGATATTGATTTATCGAAAGAAGTGGTTGGCTGGCATTTCATCGTGTGGCTGGTTTCGGTCAGTATTATCCCATTGGTGTTGATCTGGAGTAACCGCTGCCGCTATACCCTGATGAGACAGATTCGTACGCCGGGCATGAGATGGCGTAGCGTGGCGGTGGTGTTACTGGCAGGTCTGATGGTGTGGGTGCCGATTCGCCTGTTGAGTATGCAACAGAGAAGCGTTGAACGGGAAACCGGCATCGATCTACCCAGCTATGGGGGGGTTGTGGCGAACTCTTATTTGCCGTCAAACTGGCTCTCGGCGTTGGGACTGTACGCCTGGGCGCAGGTGGATGAGTCTTCAGATAACAAATCGCTAATGAACCCGGCCAAAAAGTTTACCTATGTTGCGCCGAAGAACCTCGACGACACCTATGTGGTGTTTATCATCGGCGAAACCACCCGCTGGGATCATATGGGGATTTTTGGCTACGAGCGAAATACCACGCCAAGGCTCGCCCAGGAGAAAAATCTGGCCGCGTTCCGGGGGTATTCCTGTGATACGGCAACCAAACTTTCTCTGCGCTGCATGTTTGTCCGTGAAGGTGGGGCGGAAGAAAATCCGCAGCGAACCCTCAAAGAACAAAACGTTTTTGCCGTGCTTACTCAGTTAGGGTTCAAGACAGACCTTTACGCAATGCAAAGCGAGATGTGGTTTTACAGTAATACCATGGCGGAGAACATCTCCTACCGTGAGCAGATCGGCGCTGAGCCGCGTAACCGTGGCAAAAACGTTGATGACATGCTGTTGATTCCCGAGATGCAGCAGTCTCTGCAGCAGAACGATGACGGTAGTAAGCACCTGATTATTCTGCATACCAAAGGCTCGCATTTTAACTATACGCAGCGCTACACCCGTGAATATGCACAGTGGAAGCCGGAATGCGTCAATGTTGATAGCGGCTGCTCAAAAGCTGAGATGATCAACTCATTCGATAACTCGGTAACCTATGTGGATCACTTTATTACGCAAGTGTTTGATCAGCTGCGCGATAAGAAAGCGATAGTGTTCTACGCCGCCGATCACGGTGAGTCGATTAACGAGCGTGAGCACCTGCACGGGACGCCGCGTAAAATGGCGCCGCCAGAGCAGTTCCGCGTTCCTATGCTGGTGTGGATGTCTGACAAGTATCTGGAAGATCCCGACCATGCGAAGGCGTTCGCACATCTGAAGCAAGAAGCTGATATGAAGGTGCCGCGTCGTCATGTGGAGCTATACGACACTATTTTAGGTTGCCTCGGTTATACCTCGCCAAATGGCGGTATCAACGAGAATAACAACTGGTGCCGTATTCCGGACGCGAAGAAGGTTGCAGCCCAGTAACGAAGGCTGCTGACTTTCTCGCCGATCAAATGGCATTTTGATGCTAAGGGATTGACGGGCGCGCTGCTGAGCAGTAAGATGCGCCCCGCATTCGGTGATTGGCGCAGCCTGGTAGCGCACTTCGTTCGGGACGAAGGGGTCGGAGGTTCGAATCCTCTATCACCGACCAAATTAGAAAAGCCAGCCTTCGGGCTGGCTTTTTGCTTTCCGGAATTGACGAGGATGAGAACCTCCGGGGGCAAGAGGTTCGACTCGAGCGTAGCGAGAGAACGTTGCGTCAGCAACGGCCCGCAGGGCGAGCCACGCAGTGGCGAGTAATCCTCTATCACCGACCAAATTCAAAACCCTGCTCGATGAGCAGGGTTTTTGCATTTGTAGGCCTGATAAGCGCAGCGCCATCAGGCAATTCGGGAGGCATCGCCGGATGGCGTCGCAGGTGCCTTATCCGGCCTACAGGCTTAGTTTCATCCCGGCGTGTATGGTGTTATTCCAAACCCACCTTTGACCTTCATTTTGCCTACAAAAATTGTGCGCCACTTCCCACTGACTGTTAACGATTCTGTGACATATTCCATTGCCTTTTTTTATATTTGCATGAAACTTTTTTTGCGCTACTTATGGCTGAACCTGGCATTTTCCGCTGTGCGTTTTAACGTTCATGGTATTAATCGCTCAGATATGCAGCATTAATTTAGAAAGTTTTAAGAATTTGCATAAATGTTAATCACCAAATGTTGCGAAATATTAAGAAGTTTATTCTGGCACAGAGCGCGTAGCACAAATTTCCCTGCTGAAAATAGCCGTCTGCACTTTTTTTAATCTTTGTTTGTCAATTCTCACCGTTGGTGTAAATCACGGTTACCTGTATTGACGTTTTCACATTCTGTTGACAGATTGTAGGGCATGAGGGGCATTTCATGGAGAATCCGCACTGCAACTCAGTCGCTTATGTGAACGGAATCCCCATCCTCTTAACGCCGACCCGGCCGGGTAAAAAACAAAAAAGGCCAGGCGGTGCAAACCCACTGCAAAGGGTAAAACAACAAACATCACATTTGGAGCAGAAGAATGAGTATTTCCTTGAAGAAGTCAGGGATGCTGAAGCTTGGTCTGAGCCTGGTGGCCATGACCGTCGCAGCAAGCGTACAGGCTAAAACTCTGGTTTATTGTTCAGAAGGATCTCCTGAAGGCTTTAACCCACAGCTTTTCACCTCTGGCACCACCTATGATGCCAGCTCCGTACCGATCTATAACCGCCTGGTTGAATTCAAAATCGGTACCACCGAAGTGATCCCGGGCCTTGCTGAGAAGTGGGAAATCAGCGAAGACGGTAAAACCTACACCTTCCACCTGCGCCAGGGCGTGAAGTGGCAGGACAACAAAGATTTCAAACCGACGCGCGATTTTAACGCCGATGACGTGGTGTTCTCGTTCGATCGTCAGAAAAATGCCCAGAACCCGTACCACAAAGTCTCTGGCGGCAGTTATGAATACTTCGAAGGGATGGGTCTGCCAGATCTGATCTCCGAAGTGAAAAAAGTGGATGATAAAACCGTTCAGTTCGTACTGACGCGTCCGGAAGCACCGTTCCTGGCCGATCTGGCGATGGACTTCGCTTCTATTCTTTCTAAAGAATACGCGGACAACATGCTGAAAGCCGGTTCCCCGGAGAAAGTAGACCTCAACCCAATTGGTACCGGTCCGTTCCAGCTGCAGCAATACCAGAAAGACTCCCGTATTCTGTATAAAGCTTTCCCTGGCTACTGGGGTACTAAGCCGCAGATCGACCGTCTGGTCTTCTCTATTACGCCTGATGCTTCCGTGCGTTACGCCAAACTGCAGAAGAATGAGTGCCAGGTGATGCCGTATCCGAACCCGGCAGACATCGCGCGCATGAAGCAGGATAAAAACATCAACCTGATGGAGCAGGCTGGTCTGAACGTGGGCTACCTCTCTTACAACACCGAGAAGAAACCGTTTGATGACGTTAAAGTTCGTCAGGCGCTGACTTATGCGGTAAACAAAGAAGCGATCATCAAAGCCGTTTACCAGGGCGCTGGCGTAGCTGCGAAGAACCTGATCCCGCCGACCATGTGGGGTTATAACGATGACATTAAAGACTACAGTTACGATCCTGAGAAAGCGAAAGCGCTGCTGAAAGAAGCCGGTCAGGACAAGGGCTTTACCGTTGAACTGTGGGCAATGCCGGTACAGCGTCCGTACAACCCGAACGCGCGCCGTATGGCGGAGATGGTTCAGGCTGACTGGGCGAAAATTGGCGTTCAGGCCAAGATTGTGACCTACGAGTGGGGCGAGTATCTGAAACGCGCCAAAGCGGGTGAGCATCAGGCCGTTATGATGGGCTGGACCGGTGACAACGGGGATCCGGATAACTTCTTCGCCACCCTGTTCAGCTGTGCGGCAGCGAAAGACGGTTCAAACTACTCTCGCTGGTGCTACAAGCCGTTTGAAGACTTGATCCAGCCAGCGCGTGCCACCGACGATCACAACAAGCGTATCGAACTGTACAAACAAGCTCAGGTTGTTATGCACGATCAGGCTCCGGCTCTGATTGTTGCTCACTCCACCGTGTACGAGCCAGTGCGTAAAGAAGTTAAAGGCTATGTGGTTGATCCATTAGGCAAACATCACTTCGAAAACGTCTCTGTCGAATAATTAAAAGCAATCAAGGAAGCGCTGCGCCCCGGTGTTGTGTAGGCCGGATAAGCGCAGCGCCATCCGGCGTAATGCTTTACCCGCGATGCAGTTTGCGTGGGATAAGATTTGTGAGCAATACAGACTCACGGTTCCAGGCCGTGCGTCATTAGAGAGAATCCGGGTTATGTTGCAGTTCATTCTCCGACGTTTGGGACTCGTCATCCCCACGTTTATCGGTATCACTCTTCTCACTTTTGCCTTCGTCCATATGATCCCCGGCGATCCGGTAATGATCATGGCGGGTGAGCGTGGGATCTCCCCTGAGCGTCATGCTCAACTGCTGGCCGAACTTGGTTTGGATAAACCGATGTGGCAGCAGTACCTCCATTATATCTGGGGGGTTATGCATGGTGATTTAGGTATCTCGCTGAAAAGTCGTTTACCTGTGTGGGATGAGTTCGTGCCTCGTTTTAAAGCCACGCTGGAACTTGGTGTCTGCGCGATGATTTTCGCCGTCGCAGTGGGTATTCCGGTGGGTGTGCTTGCCGCCGTTAAGCGCGGTTCCATTTTCGATCACACCGCCGTTGGCCTGGCGCTGACCGGTTACTCGATGCCGATTTTCTGGTGGGGCATGATGCTGATCATGCTGGTTTCCGTGCAGTTGAACCTGACGCCGGTTTCCGGCCGGGTGAGCGACATGGTATTCCTTGATGATTCCAACCCGCTGACCGGTTTTATGCTGATTGACACCGCTATCTGGGGTGAAGAGGGTAACTTTATTGATGCGCTGGCGCATATGATCCTGCCCGCGATGGTGCTGGGTACCATTCCTCTGGCGGTAATTGTGCGTATGACTCGTTCATCAATGCTGGAAGTACTGGGTGAAGATTACATTCGTACCGCCCGTGCCAAAGGCCTGACCCGTATGCGCGTCATCATCATTCACGCTTTGCGTAACGCCATGCTGCCCGTTGTCACCGTTATCGGCCTACAGGTTGGTACGTTGCTGGCCGGGGCGATCCTGACCGAGACTATTTTCTCATGGCCTGGGCTGGGACGCTGGTTGATCGATGCGTTACAGCGCCGCGATTATCCGGTGGTACAGGGCGGGGTGCTACTGGTCGCGACGATGATTATTCTCGTCAACCTGCTGGTAGACCTGCTGTACGGCGTGGTGAACCCGCGTATTCGTCATAAGAAGTAAGGGGCCATCATGTCACAGGTTACTGAAAATAAAGTTATTGCCGCACCGGTGCCGATGACCCCGATGCAGGAGTTCTGGCACTATTTCAAGCGCAATAAAGGCGCGGTTGTCGGGCTGGTTTATGTTGTCATCATGATTCTGATTGCGGTCTTTGCGAATGTTCTCGCCCCGTATAATCCGGCTGAGCAGTTCCGTGATGCGCTGCTGGCACCGCCTGCGTGGCAGGAAGGCGGCACGATGGCGCACCTGTTTGGTACTGACGATGTGGGCCGCGATGTGCTCTCGCGTCTGATGTACGGCGCGCGTCTGTCGCTGCTGGTCGGCTGTCTGGTCGTGGTTCTCTCCCTGCTGATGGGGGTCATTCTCGGGCTGATCGCCGGCTACTTTGGCGGGATTATCGATAACGTTATCATGCGCGTGGTCGATATCATGCTGGCGCTGCCGAGCCTGTTACTGGCGCTGGTGCTAGTGGCGGTATTTGGCCCCTCGATTGGCAACGCCGCGCTGGCGCTGACGTTCGTGGCGTTACCGCACTATGTGCGCCTGACACGCGCCGCCGTACTGGTGGAAGTCAACCGCGACTACGTTACCGCTTCGCGCGTGGCGGGAGCCGGTGCGATGCGCCAAATGTTCGTCAATATTCTGCCTAACTGTCTTGCGCCGCTGATTGTTCAGGCATCGCTTGGTTTCTCTAACGCTATTCTCGATATGGCTGCCCTCGGCTTTCTGGGGATGGGCGCACAGCCGCCTACGCCGGAATGGGGCACCATGCTCTCTGACGTTCTGCAGTTTGCCCAAAGCGCCTGGTGGGTCGTGACCTTCCCGGGGCTGGCGATCCTGCTGACGGTGCTGGCATTTAACCTGATGGGTGACGGTCTGCGTGACGCGCTCGATCCCAAACTGAAGCAGTAAGAGGTTCGAGATGGCGTTATTAAATGTAGATAAATTATCGGTGCACTTCGGCGACGTAGGCTCCGAATTCCGCGCCGTAGACCGCATTAGCTACAGTGTGAACCAGGGTGAAGTGGTTGGCATTGTGGGAGAGTCCGGCTCTGGTAAGTCTGTCAGTTCGCTGGCGATTATGGGGTTGATTGACTACCCTGGCCGTGTGATGGCCGAAAATCTGGAGTTTAACGGTCGTGACCTGAAGCGCATCTCTGAGAAAGAGCGTCGCCAGCTTGTGGGCGCGGAAGTGGCGATGATTTTCCAGGATCCGATGACCAGCCTTAACCCGTGCTACACCGTCGGCTATCAGATTATGGAAGCCATCAAGGTGCATCAGGGCGGCAATAAAAAAACGCGCGTTCAGCGGGCGATTGACCTGCTGACGCTGGTGGGGATCCCCGATCCGGCTTCGCGTCTGGATGTGTATCCGCACCAGTTGTCCGGTGGGATGAGCCAGCGCGTGATGATCGCGATGGCGATTGCCTGTCGTCCGAAGTTGCTGATTGCCGACGAACCGACGACGGCGCTGGACGTGACCATTCAGGCGCAGATCATCGAGCTGCTGCTGGAGTTGCAGCAAAAAGAGAATATGGCGCTGGTTTTGATTACCCACGACCTGGCGCTGGTGGCAGAAGCGGCGCACAAAATCATCGTGATGTACGCCGGGCAAGTCGTAGAAACCGGCGCTGCACAGGATATTTTCCGCGCGCCGCGTCATCCGTATACCCAGGCATTGCTACGCGCGTTGCCAGAGTTTGCGCAGGATAAAGCGCGTCTGGCCTCGTTACCGGGTGTGGTCCCAGGTAAATATGACCGACCGACGGGCTGTTTGCTGAACCCGCGCTGTCCGTATGCAACCGACAAATGCCGCGCTGAAGAACCTGAACTGAATCTGCTGGAAGGCAGTCGTCAGTCGAAATGCCACTACCCACTTGATGATGCCGGGAGGCCCACACTATGAGTACGCATGAGGCCACCTTGCAACAGCCGCTGTTGCAGGCTATCGATCTGAAAAAGCACTACCCGGTGAAAAAGGGCATGTTCGCCCCGGAACGCCTGGTAAAAGCGCTGGACGGTGTCTCCTTTACCCTCGAGCGCGGTAAAACGCTGGCGGTGGTAGGTGAGTCCGGCTGTGGAAAATCCACGCTTGGCCGCCTGTTGACGATGATTGAAGTGCCGACCGGCGGTGAGCTGTATTACCAGGGGCAGGATCTGCTCAAGCACGACCCGCAGGCGCAGAAGTTGCGTCGGCAGAAAATCCAGATTGTGTTCCAGAACCCGTACGGTTCTCTGAATCCGCGTAAGAAAGTGGGGCAGATTCTGGAAGAGCCGTTGCTGATCAACTCCACGCTTAGCAAAGAGCAGCGGCGTGAAAAAGCGCTGGCGATGATGGCGAAAGTCGGGCTGAAAACGGAGCATTACGATCGTTACCCGCATATGTTCTCCGGCGGCCAGCGTCAGCGTATCGCGATTGCCCGTGGTCTGATGCTGGACCCGGACGTGGTGATTGCCGACGAACCGGTCTCGGCGCTCGACGTTTCGGTTCGTGCGCAGGTACTGAATCTGATGATGGATTTACAACAGGATCTTGGACTGTCCTACGTTTTTATCTCGCACGACCTGTCGGTGGTGGAGCACATTGCCGATGAAGTGATGGTGATGTATTTAGGCCGCTGCGTGGAAAAGGGGACCAAGGATCAGATCTTCAATAATCCGCGTCATCCGTATACCCAGGCGCTACTCTCTGCCACGCCACGTCTGAACCCGGACGACCGCCGCGAGCGTATCAAACTGACCGGCGAGCTGCCGAGCCCGCTGAATCCGCCGCCGGGCTGTGCGTTCAATGCTCGTTGCCGCCGCCGCTTTGGTCCGTGTACCCAGCTTCAGCCGCAGTTGAAAGACTATGGCGGTCAGCTGGTGGCCTGTTTCGCCGTTGACCAGGATGAAAACCAACAGCGATAAACGTGGGTTATGACCTAATAACCGGAGCCTTGTGCTCCGGTTTTTTTATATTTTGTTTTTACGTCCACAATGTGAGTCCTCTGGCAGAACATTATTCCACAGCGTCTAAAATGTAGTCAGATTCCCTTTTGTCACAGAAATAGCGATTTCGCAGTTGCTAACGATCAGGAGCAAATGTGGTCACGATACGCTGGGATATTAAAACAATTGATCGTCTGTCGATGGTTGAGGATGTCCTGAAGGAGTTTTCCTGCTGTGATATCAATATCATCTCCATGAAAGTCACGCCGGGACGGATCCTGATTAAATCCTGGTGCCGCCAGTTACAGGATATTTCCTGCGTGCAATCCTGTTTAAGCCAGCGCGCCGATATTATTAACGTCGCTTACCTGTGTGAAGAGATAAGCGAACTGTCAACGTCCGAGCCGGAACGCCCGCGCTATTTCTCTGACATTATTTGCAGTAGCCAGAGCATGCGCTTGCTTATCGAAAAGGCGATCAGAATTGCCGACAGCAAATATACCGTTCTGATCCGCGGTGACACGGGAACCGGCAAGGAGTTACTGGCCCGGGCTATCCATAATTCCGGGCAGCGGCGGTTTTATCCGTTTATTCCGGTCAACTGCTCTGCATTACCTGAGTCGTTGATGGAGAGTGAATTCTTTGGCTATGAGAAAGGGGCCTTTAGCGGCGCAGATTGTAAAGGCAAAAAAGGGCTGTTTGAAATGGCTGATAAAGGCACCCTATTTCTCGATGAGTTTGGTGAAATGTCGCTGAGCTTACAGGCTAAATTACTGCGTGTGCTTCAGGATGGTGGGATCCGTCGCGTTGGCGGGGCACAAATTATACCGGTTAATGTACGTATTATTGTGGCGACCAACGCCAATCTGGAAGAGATGGTGGAACAGCGTCTGCTGCGTGCCGATCTCTATTATCGCATCAACGTACTTTCACTCACCATTCCTCCTTTAAGGGAGCGTCCGCAGGATATCACTCTGCTTATTCGCCACTTTGTGCAGAAGTACGCGAAGGAATTTCAGCGCCGGATAATCCTGGATAAAGCCTGTTTTGCGGCCTTGCACCATCACGCCTGGCCGGGAAACGTTCGTGAACTGGAAAATACCATTATTCGTCTGATGCTGATGGCGGAATCGGATGTCATTACCCTGGACGAACTGGGAATGGTGAATTTACCCGCGGTTGAGCAAGCCCCAACGGAACGCCCTTTTAAAGAACAGGTTCTTAGTGCTGAGCGTCAGCTCATCGAACAAATGGTCGAAGATAATGTGTCGTCGCGGCATATCGCTAAAGCGTTGGGGGTGTCGCATACGACGGTGTTGAATAAAATTCGCAGCTAGGCGCGTTAGACGGGTTATTCAATCAGCTTCAATAATGGCGACAGGCATAGCAGAATTCCGTACAGCAGGATCAGCCAGGTTTTAACGCCGCGCAATTTCTCCAGTTGCGTTACTTTATAGATCAGGAAAAAAGGAATAATACACGACACAATCCCGTACAGTGGGCTACCCAACTGGAAGAAAACCAGTACCGATACGCGGAACGACACCCAAATAACCAGGGTGATCACAATAAATGTGCAAATACCCAGCGTAAGCACTAACGGATTAATTTTCTCAACGTCAATGACACGACTCAGGACGTTAAGAATAATACCCTTAATCGCCTCATGGAACCCCAGGTAAATACCAAAAAACGCCGTTAATACGGCGAAGATATTCAGTACCGTTGAGGTGATATGAATAATTTGTCCTGGAATAACCTGCGCTGCCAACGCCAGGGCGGAAATATTTTGTTCAAAGGCCGAAACGGCCTCTTCATGGCTAATCGAAAAGGTAAAAGAGAAGGAGAAAAACAGAATAACCGCAATCAGCGTAATGTAACTGATGCGATGCGTGCGTATCGCCATGCGCGTCGCCAGTACCCGGTCAGCCACCCGTTTGCGATAAGCGATGTTCATTGGGTTTAATACCTGTATAAACACCGCAGAGAAGAAGCAGAACGGGATGGTCAACAGCACGTTGCGAAAGAAAACCGAGGCTTCAGGAAATGCGCTGATATTGCTAAAGTTCCAGTGCGGGACCA
Source organism: Citrobacter sp. wls710 (assembly GCF_005281115.1). Lineage (NCBI taxonomy): Bacteria > Pseudomonadati > Pseudomonadota > Gammaproteobacteria > Enterobacterales > Enterobacteriaceae > Citrobacter > Citrobacter sp. wls710. The sequence continues at coordinate 115,860 of NZ_SZXD01000011.1, read as the reverse complement.
TCGCAAAACCAAACACGATGATGATCCCCACTTTTACTACTACCATCGGACCGGAGATTTTGAACAGCAGCTTTTCTCCCCCGGAAGCAATGGCGACCAGCACGGCAAAAATGGCAACTTTGTAGATTATTGACTGCGAAAGGTCGGCCTCGGTCAAGCCAAAGGTTTTGATATAAGAGGCACTGTCAAATACTACGGATAAGGAATAAATAAATATACCATGAATAATCATCAGGAAGTAAATGACGCCAAGAAATACGCCCCAGTTTTTCCCCAAATAATGACTTATAATATCGGTATAGTCATTACAGGTTTCACTTTCTGATAATGTTTTTAAATAAATGTCCTGCACAATATAGGTTGCGGGATAAGCAATAATAAAGGCGACAATAAATACCCAAATACCAGTTAAGCCAATTTGTACCGGCATCAGTACCGTTCCGGCGCCAATTGCCATGCCGATACAGAGTAATACCCAGCCAAAATCGTATTTCGTGAACGGTATTTTTTTTGAGATTGGTACGGCGGTTGCTGTATTGTTGCTTAATTGTAATGTGTTGTCCTGCATAGAACCCCCTGCCCAAAATACACGCTCTCCCCGGAAAAGGATTGCGCGTATAGCCAGACTGTTGTGCCTTGATTCCCAACAGCCTGAACCGATCGGCGTCGGCTCAGGCTGTAGTGGTCAGAATGTTGCCTTTCTGATGGCGTGTTCAAGGTCGTTAATAATATCTTCTGGATCTTCAAGACCCACAGAAAGACGGATAAGCCCGTCGGTAATACCTGCTTTAAGCCGTTCCTCTGGCGCAACGGGCGAATGTGTCATAGACGCTGGGTGCTGAATGAGGGTTTCGGTATCACCGAGACTGACCGCGAGGAGGCACAATTCTACAGAATTGATCATCCGTCTGCCAGCCTCGAGGCCGCCGGCGATTTCGAAGCTAATAATTCCTCCTGGCAGACTCATCTGCCGTTGGCCCAGCTCATACTGCGGATGTGAAGAGAGGCCGGGATAATAAACGTGGGTGATGGACGGATGTCCTTCCAGGAAGCGGGCGATTTTCATCGCATTTTCGCAGTGACGTTCCATTCGAATGCCCAGTGTTTTAACGCCGCGCAGCGTCAACCAGGCGTTGAACGGACTCATGCAGCCGCCGGTGATATCTTTCAACCCAACAAACCGCGCCTGGTCGATAAACTCCTGCTTGCCGACGATAATGCCGCCAATCACATCCCCGTGACCGTTGATATATTTGGTGACGCTGTGCACCACGATGTCTGCGCCCAGTTGCAAAGGCTGCTGACAGTACGGCGACATAAAGGTGTTATCCACCACCAACACTGCACCTTGCTGATGGGCAATACCGGCCACCGTTTCAATATCAACCAATGAGAGCGTCGGGTTGGCGGGCGTTTCGATATACACCACTTTGGTTTCCGGGCGCATGGCGGCGCGAATTTCTTCAGGATTCGCCGCATCGACAAAGCTGACGTTAATCCCGAACTTCGGCATGCTGTGTGACAGAAACGCGTGGGTGCAGCCGTAAATTGCGCTGGCGGAAACGATATGGTCACCCTGCTGGCACAATGTCAGCAGCGTTGTGGTGATGGCAGAAATACCGGACGCGGTTGCCAGTCCAGCTTCACCTCTTTCCAGCACCGCCAGCTTTTTCTCCAGCGCATCGGTGGTGGGGTTACCCAAACGAGTATAAATGTACCCGGACTCCTCCAGCGCAAAGCGGGCGGCACCTTGTTCGGCGCTGTCAAACACAAACGTTGAAGTCTGGAAAATAGGCGTACTGAGCGCGCCAGTTGAAGGGTCGGGTTGTTGCCCCGCGTGAACGATCTGGGTGTTGAATCCGTAAGTACGACAGTCAGACATGATATCTCCTTTAATTCGGAACAGAACAGCTCACACTCAAATAGCAATCGCTGTGCCAGAAATTGAATTAATAGATATCAACGAGTTATGTATTTACCTGGGTTGATGGTCGGCAGGAATGTTGCCAACTGGCAAGAATCTTTCCAGCATCCTGGCGAGAAACGGGTGAAATGCGAGGCGCTACGCAAAGCGGAATATTGCGCGGTGATATGGCGAATGGGCTGCCGTAGAATCAGCGGCAAGCTGGGAATTCCCGGTGAGGCGCAATGTTGCGGGGGCTTGATCCCCGGCGGCATCGGTTGCTGGAAAGAGAAAACCCCCGCACGTTGTTCGGTATAAACCTGGCAACAAAACGGGGGCTAACTTGACTCCAGACAAGTTAAGAATAGCCGCGAACAGTTGCCATTGCAACACAGGCGGCTATATGACGCTCGCACAGTTAGGCGTGGCCTTCTGGCACGATTTAGCGGCTCCGATCATCGCTGGTATTATTGCCAGCCTGATTCTGAGCTGGCTGCGTAACAGGAAGTAATGCTCTTAGTGGGCGTCTGCCTACCGTGATGGCAACATGCGCCCGAACCAGGCCGCAGGGGTGACCTTGCGGCCTTTTTCGGCTTAAATGCAGATAAATCTCGTCGTCAGGTGCCTATCCTGTCGCGATAATGCACGCTGGGAAGTTTTCAGATACCGTCTCTCTTAATACCGCTACGATCGGGTATACTCTGACGGCAGTTTCGTCTATCCGTGGAGAGTCAGTTTGCGTGTCAGTCGCTCGTTAACAATTAAGCAGATGGCAATGGTCGCGGCCGTTGTCATGGTGTTTGTTTTCATTTTTTGCACCGTTTTGTTGTTCCATCTGGTACAGCAGAACCGCTATAACACGGCTACACAACTGGAAAGTATCGCTCGCTCCGTCCGTGAACCTCTTTCCGACACTATCCTGAAAGGGGATATTCCCGAAGCGGAAGCCGTTCTACGCAGTATTCGGCCAGCAGGCGTGGTCAGCCGCGCTGATGTGGTGCTCCCCAATCAGTTTCAGGCGCTGCGGATGAGCTTTATTCCCGAACGCCCGGTTCCCGTTACGGTGACCCGCCTGTTTGAGCTGCCGGTGCAAATTTCGCTGCCGGTCTATTCACTTGAGCGTTCAGCGAACCCACAACCGCTGGCGTATCTGGTGCTGCAGGCGGATTCGTACCGCATGTACAAGTTTGTGATGAGCACTCTCTCAACGTTAGTGACCATTTACTTACTTTTATCGTTAATACTCACGGTAGCCATCTCATGGTGTATTAACCGTTTGATTGTGCATCCATTACGCAAAATCGCTCGTGAGTTGAACGACATTCAACAGCAGGACCTGATTGGCTATCAACTGGCATTACCACGTCTGCATCAGGATGATGAGATTGGTATGCTGGTGCGTAGCTACAACCTCAATCAGCAACTCATCAAACGCCATAGCGAAGAGCAAAGCGACCATTCGATGCGCTTCCCGGTTTCAGAATTGCCCAACAAATCGTTTTTAATGGGATTGCTGGAGCAGGTAGTGACGCGTCAGCAAACGACGGCGCTGATGATTGTCACCTGTGAAACCCTGCGTGATACCGCGGGCGTGTTAACCGAAACTCAGCGAGAAATCCTGCTGCTCACGCTGGTCGAAAAACTGAAATCCGTATTGGCTCCCAGAATGGTGCTTACCCAGGTGAGCGGCTATGACTTTGCCATCATCGCGCATGGTGTAAAAGAGCCCTGGCATGCTATTACACTAGGTCAGCAAGTACTCACTATCGTTAATGAGCGGTTACCGATTCAGGGCATTCAACTACGTCCGAACTGCAACATTGGGGTGGCGATGTTTTATGGTGATTTAACCGCAGAGCAACTCTATCGCCGCGCCCTGTCCGCCGTGTTAACGTCGCGTCATAAAGGTAAAAACCAAATTCAGTTCTTTGATCCGTTGCAAATGGAAGAGGCGCAGCAGCGTTTAACCCAAGAGAACGATATTTTAACTGCTATGGATAACCAGCAGTTTGCGCTCTGGATGCAGCCCCAGGTAGAGATGTCCAGCGGCAAGGTATTGAGCGCAGAAGCATTATTGCGGATGCAGCAGCCGGACGGTAGCTGGGAGCTTCCGGAAGGGTTAATCGACAGAATTGAGTCCTGTGGTCTGATGGTGACAGTCGGTTATTGGGTGCTGGAAGAAACATGCCGCCAGCTGTCAGCCTGGCAGGAACGCGGTCTGATGCTGCCGCTCTCGGTGAATTTATCCGCTCTCCAGTTGATGCACCCAAGTATGGTGTCTGATCTGCTGGAATTGTTGACGCGCTATCGCATTAAGCCTGGCACATTGATTCTGGAAGTGACTGAAAGTCGGCATATTGACGATCCCCACGCCGCAGTGACCATTTTGCGACCGCTGCGCAACGCGGGCGTGCGCATCGCGCTGGACGACTTTGGCATGGGGTATGCGGGTCTGCGACAGCTACAGCATATGAAGTCGCTACCGGTGGATGTACTCAAAATCGATAAGATGTTTGTCGATGGTGTGCCCGAAGATTGCAGCATGATCTCCGCTATCATTCAGTTGGCACACAGCCTCAATTTGCAGATGATCGCCGAAGGCGTTGAAACGGAAGCGCAACGCGAATGGTTATCACAAGCCGGGGTGGAAGTGGCGCAAGGCTTCCTGTTTGCCCGACCCGTTCCGGCAAATATCTTTGAAGAACGTTACCTGGCACCGGAAAGCGCTGATTACAAAAGTTAAAAAAGGTCTCGCTTGTGCGAGCCAGCTCAAAATTTTTAACATTTTTGTATCAATTATGATCCAGGTGCATTTCTGTCATGTTGAGTGGGTGTTACTTTAAGGCCGCAGGTTAAACAAAACCTTACAAGACCTGTGGTTTTTACTTTAAGGACACCCTATGAAGACCTCTATATTCAAAAGCCTTTACTTTCAGGTCCTGACAGCAATTGCCATTGGTATTCTCCTTGGCCATTACTACCCTGAATTAGGCGCCCAAATGAAGCCGCTTGGTGATGCTTTCGTTAAGCTCATCAAGATGGTCATCGCACCTGTCATCTTCTGTACTGTCGTGACCGGCATTGCAGGTATGGAAAGTATGAAAGCAGTAGGCCGCACCGGTGCGGTTGCACTGCTCTATTTTGAAATTGTCAGTACGATTGCGCTGATCATCGGCCTTATCATCGTCAACGTGGTGCAACCCGGTGCCGGGATGAACGTCGATCCGGCAACGCTGGATGCCAAAGCGGTAGCGATTTACGCCGAACAGGCAAAAGACCAGGGGATCGTAGGTTTCCTGATGGACATTATCCCTGCGAGCGTCATTGGCGCGTTTGCCAGCGGTAACATCCTGCAGGTATTGCTGTTTGCGGTAATGTTTGGTTTTGCTCTGCATCGTCTGGGCAGCAAAGGCCAGATGATCTTCAACGTAATTGAAAGCTTCTCGCAGGTTATTTTCGGCATCATCAATATGATCATGCGCCTGGCGCCGATCGGTGCTTTCGGTGCCATGGCCTTTACCATCGGTAAATATGGCGTCGGAACGCTGGTGCAACTGGGGCAGCTGATAATCTGCTTCTACATCACCTGTATTCTGTTTGTGGTTCTTGTACTGGGCTCCATTGCTCGCGCGACTGGCTTTAGCATCTTCAAATTCATCCGCTATATCCGTGAAGAGCTGCTGATCGTACTGGGTACGTCTTCATCTGAATCCGCACTGCCGCGTATGCTCGATAAAATGGAGAAACTGGGCTGTCGGAAGTCGGTTGTCGGGTTGGTTATACCCACGGGGTACTCGTTTAACCTTGATGGAACATCAATCTATCTGACGATGGCGGCAGTATTTATCGCTCAGGCCACCAACAGTCACATGGATATCTTCCATCAGATAACCCTGCTGGTGGTGCTCCTGCTCTCCTCGAAAGGCGCAGCGGGTGTGACCGGGAGTGGCTTCATTGTTCTGGCCGCGACTATTTCTGCGGTGGGGCATTTACCGGTCGCTGGCCTGGCGCTGATTCTCGGTATTGACCGCTTTATGTCTGAAGCCCGTGCGCTGACCAACCTGATTGGTAACGGTGTTGCTACTGTAGTGGTCGCTAAATGGGTGAAAGAATTGGATACCAAAAAGCTGGATGACACGCTGAATAATCGTGCGCCGGATGGCAAAACGCACGATTTATCCTCTTAATCTCGTCACTTATGCCCGTAGTCCCTTCCAGGACTGCGGGTGTTTGCGCATAATTACCCCCTGTGCCTGAAACCGTCGATTCGGCGGCGTCGGGATTTTTTCACTTCCTCCGTGACATTTTCATGTTCTTGCGGTCTAACACGAAGTGTTTTTAACGTCATATTCAGAGAGCCCTTTCGCGGGCTGTCTTTTTATTACCAGGATAGTTGATCAGGGGTTCACATGCAGGGCACAAAAATTCGACTTTTAGCGGGCGGCTTGCTGATGATGGCTACTGCCGGCTATGTGCAGGCAGATGCGCTCCAGCCTGACCCGGCGTGGCAACAGGGCACGCTGGCAAATGGTTTGCAGTGGCAAGTGTTAGCCACTCCCCAGCGCCCCAGCGACCGTATTGAGGTTCGCCTGCTGGTCAATACCGGTTCACTCACCGAAAGTACGCAACAGAGTGGTTTCAGCCATGCGATCCCGCGTATCGCGCTGACGCAAAGCGGTGGCCTCGATGCCACGCAAGCCCGTTCATTATGGCAGCAGGGGTTCGATCCTAAACGCCCCATGCCGCCCGTTATCGTTTCCTATGATTCCACGCTATATAACCTCAGTCTGCCTAACAGCCGTAACGATCTGCTGAAAGAGTCACTTTCTTACCTGGCGAATATTTCCGGCAATCTGAGCATCACTCCTGAAACGATCAACCACGCGCTGAGTAGCGAAGATATGGTCGCAACCTGGCCGTCCGATACCAAAGAGGGGTGGTGGCGCTACCGTCTGAAGGGCTCAACCCTGTTGGGGCACGATCCAGCCGATCCGCTGAAAACGCCTGTCGACGCCACGAAAATCCAGTCCTTCTACCAGAAATGGTATACCCCGGACGCGATGACGCTGATTATCGTTGGTAATGTAGATGCGCGCAGCGTAGCTGAGCAAATCAACAAAACCTTTGGCGAGTTAAAAGGAAAACGCGAAACACCTGCGCCGGTGCCGACGCTTTCGCCGCTGCGTGCGGAAGCCGTGAGCATTATGACCGATGCGGTACGTCAGGATCGCCTTTCCATCATGTGGGACACGCCGTGGCAGCCAATCCGTGAATCTGCCGCGCTGTTACGCTACTGGCGCGCTGATTTAGCCCGTGAAGCGCTGTTCTGGCATATTCAGCAGGAACTGACCAAAAACAATGCCAAAGATATCGGCCTTGGATTTGATTGTCGGGTCCTGTTCCTGCGTGCCCAGTGCGCTATCAACGTGGAATCGCCGAACGGTAAGCTGAATGCGAACCTCGGTACGGTTGCGCGTGAGCTGGCGAAAGTGCGTGATAAGGGCCTGCCGGAAGAAGAGTTCAATGCGCTGGTCGCGCAAAAAAATCTGGAACTGCAGAAACTGTTTGCCACCTATGGCCGTACCGATACCGACATTTTGATCAGCCAGCGTTTGCGCTCGCTGCAAAATCAGGTGGTGGATATCGCGCCTGAACAGTATCAGCGTTTACGCCAGAGCTTCCTCAACAGTCTGAACGTTGAGATGCTGAATCAGGATCTGCGCCAGCAACTGTCGCAAGATATGGCGTTAATTCTGCTGCAGCCGAAGGGGGAGCCTGAATTCAATATGAAGGAACTGCAGGCGACGTGGGATAGCATTATGGCACCCGTTACCGCAGCGGCAACGCCGGTAGAAACGGATGAGTCACATTCTGAAGTGACGGATATCCCGCCGGTACAGTAACCTCCAGGCCGGATAAGGCGGTTACGCCGCCATCCGGCCTTGGGTGGGTATGCCGGGGGCGCTTCGCTTGCCCGGCCTACAAGAACAACACGTTATTGCGGCATAGCGTCGCGTGGGATAATCGCCCCGCGATGCTGAATCACCGTGCTTGCCGTCAGGTGACCGCGTTTTGCGGCATCGGCGGCATCGCCACCGGTCAGACGTACCGCCAGATACCCAGCGCTGAAGGAATCTCCCGCAGCGGTGGTATCAATCACTTTCTCTTTCGGCAATTTAACGGCCGGGACGTCGATTAGCGCTTCGCCCTCGATAGAAACCAGGCAAGAGTCTGCGCCGCGCTTCACTACCACTTCCTGGACGCCAGCCGCGTGCGTACGGGCAATTACCTCGGCTACAGGTCTTTCACCCCACAACGCGTCCTCATCATCCAGCGTCAGGAACGCGATATTGGTGCATTCCAGCATCTGCTGATAAACCTGCTGCGTTTCTTCTTTGCTGCTCCACAGGCGTGGGCGGTAGTTATTGTCAAAAATAACTTTTCCACCGTTAGCGCGGCATTCACGCAGTAACGACAGCAGTTTGTCACGGCTGGCCGGGCTTAAAATCGCCAGGCTGATTCCGCTCAGATACAAATAGTCAAACGTCGCCAGCTCTTCGCAAATAGCGGCGGACTGTTCGCTCTCCAGCCAGAATTTTGCTGCGGCTTCATTACGCCAGTAATAGAAGGTACGCTCGCCGGTGCTATCGGTCTCAATGTAGTAGAGTCCCGGCAGGCGGTTTTCCATACGCTGGGTTAATGAGGTGTCAACATTTTCACTCTGCCAGGATTCGAGCATTTGTTGGCTGAAACTGTCAGTACCCAGTGCAGTCACATAGTGTACGGAAAGTGCCGCCGCATCGACCTGGCGGGCGATATAAACGGATGTATTCAACGTGTCGCCACCGAATCCGCGCTGAACGTCAGCGCCTTTCTGTGACAGCTCAATCATGCATTCGCCAATCACGGCAATCTTTCTGGACATAGTCGTAACCTGCTCTGAAAAAAATTAGCGTTAGTGTGCGCTGTGGGTGTTAAGTGGTCAACTATATTAAAACAACGTTCCATTATTTTTTTGAGCCAGCACGTGTTCTGCGCTGTTTTTGCCGCTTAGTTTTTATTTTGCCTGCGGCGGAGCGTAAAGTTCTGCGCCCGAGCGCCGATAACCTTTGACGAGTCCGGTCAGTCACACTCTTATTTACAGGACATCTTTGATGATAAAGCAGGTTACCCAGCAGCTCATTACGCCCGATGCGAGTATCGAAAGCTTGCAGGCGAGACGCTATTGGCTGCAGTGCGAGCGTGCTTACACCTATCAGCCGATTTACCAGACCGATGGACGGCTGATGGCCGTTGAACTGTTGACCGTCGTGAGCCATCCGGATAATCCTGCCCAACGTATTGCGCCAGATCGCTATTTTGCTGAAGTGGCCGTCCGACACCGTATAGAGGTCGTGAAAGAGCAGCTTCTGTAGCTTGAGCTGAAAGGTGACTTTTTCAGAACCAATAACCTGCTGGCATCAGTGAATGTCGATGGCCCAACGCTGATTGCAATGCGCCAGGATCCTGAAATCCTGAAAATCATCGAATGCCTGCCCTGGCTGCGTTTTGAGCTGGTGGAGCATATCCGCCTGCCGAAGGGATCGTCGTTCGCCTCAATGTGCGAGTTTGGTCCCCTCTGGCTGGATGATTTTGGTACCGGAATGGCGAACTTCTCGGCCCTGAGCGAAGTGAGTTACGACTATATTAAAGTGGCGCGGGATCTGTTTGTCATGCTGCGTCAGACGCCGGAAGGCCGCAATCTCTTCACGCTGTTGTTACAGCTGATGAACCGCTATTGCCGCGGGGTGATTGTTGAAGGTGTTGAAACACTTGAAGAGTGGCGTGATGTGCAAAACTCACCGGCTTTCGCGGCGCAAGGCTATTTTCTTTCTCGTCCAGTACCTCTGGACACCCTCGAAGAGGTGATCCTGTCGCTTTGATTCGGATGTAACGTCCCTCATTTTGCCCTGCTGGACTATCTTTAGGACAGGCAAGGAAGGAAGTGAGGACGCTAACTATGACAAAAGCAGGCAAAATAACCGTATCAATATCAGGGGTTTTCTTGTTGTTGATCGTCGTATTCATCATTGTGATTGCGACATTTGACTGGAACCGGCTCAAACCGACCATCAACCAGAAAGTCTCTACAGAACTCAACCGGCCCTTCGCCATACGGGGCGATCTGGGGGTGGTTTGGGAGCGCCAGAAGCAGGAAACCGGCTGGCGTAGCTGGGTTCCGTGGCCGCACGTTCATGCCGAGGATATTATCCTTGGCAACCCGCCGGAGATTCCCGACGTCACCATGGTGCATCTTCCCCGCGTGGAAGCCACGCTCGCGCCACTAGCATTACTGACAAAAACCGTCTGGCTACCGTGGGTCAAGCTGGTAAAGCCTGATGCGCGCCTTATCCGCCTGTCGGAGAAAAACAATAACTGGACCTTTACCCTCGCAGAAGACGAAAACCGTGATCCGAATGCGCCGCCATCCGCGTGGTCTTTCCGGCTGGATAATATTCTCTTCGATCAAGGACGCATCGCTATTAACGATAAGGTGACCCGCTCGGAGCTTGAGATCCTGGTCGATCCGCTGGGTAAGCCATTGCCCTTTAGCGAAGTGACGGGCGCAAAAAGTAAAGGGAGTCAAACCCGCGTTGAGGATTACGTATTTGGTTTGCAGGCCAAAGGACGCTATAACGACGAACCGCTAAGCGGTAGCGGAAAAATAGGCGGGATGCTGGCGCTGAGGGGCGAAGGAACCCCTTTCCCGGTGCAGGCTGATTTCCGTTCGGGCAATACGCGGGTAGCATTTACCGGTACGGTAAATGACCCGATGAATATGGGCGGCGTGGATCTGCGGCTTAAATTCTCGGGTGATTCGCTAGGGGATTTGTACGATTTGACGGGGGTGCTGCTCCCGGATACGCCGCCATTTGAAACCGACGGGCGTCTGGTGGCGAAAATCGATCCGGAAAAATCCTCTGTTTTTGATTACCGCGATTTTAATGGTCGCATTGGCGACAGCGATATTCATGGAACGCTAACTTATACGACCGGTAAGCCGCGTCCGAAACTGGAAGGGGACGTCGAATCACGCCAGCTGAGACTGGCTGATTTGGGACCGCTGATTGGTGTGGATTCGGGTAAAGGCGCGGAAAAGGCCAAACAATCTGAACAGCGCAAAGGTGAGAAGAGCGTCCAGCCTGCCGATAAAGTCTTACCGTATGACCGCTTCGAAACTGACAAATGGAATGTTATGGATGCTGACGTACGTTTCAAAGGTCGGCGCATTGAACACGGCAGCAGCCTACCGATTAGCGATCTCTACACCCATATCATCCTGAAAAATGCCGACCTGCGCCTGCAGCCGCTGAAATTTGGCCTGGCGGGAGGCAGCATTGTTTCCAGAATTCATCTGGAAGGGGATAAAAAGCCGATGCGCGGGCAGGCGGACATTCAGGCTCGCCGCCTGAAACTAAAAGAGCTCATGCCGGATGTAGAACTGATGCAGAAAACGCTCGGTGAAATGAATGGTGACGCTAAATTTAGCGGCAGTGGAAACTCGGTGGCCGCGCTGTTGGGGAACAGCAATGGCAACCTGAAGCTGCTGATGAACGATGGCTTAATCAGCCGGAATCTGATGGAAATTGTGGGGTTAAATCTGGGTAACTATCTTGTTGGTCAGATATTTGGTGACGACGAAGTTCGCGTAAACTGCGCGGCGGCGAATCTGGATATCGTTAACGGCGTGGCACGTCCGCAGATCTTTGCTTTTGATACGGAAAATGCGGTGATCAATGTGACCGGGACCGCGAGTTTTGCGTCTGAGCAACTGGATTTAACCATCGATCCGGAGAGCAAAGGTATTCGTATTATTACGCTGCGTTCGCCGCTGTATGTTCGCGGGACCTTCAAGAACCCGCAGGCAGGCGTAAAAGCTGGGCCATTGATTGCGCGTGGTGCGGTTGCCGCCGCATTAGCCACGTTAGTCACCCCAGCGGCGGCACTGTTGGCGCTGATTTCCCCTTCCGAAGGTGAAACCAATCAGTGCCGGACGATACTGTCGCAAATGAAGAAGTGATGTCAGGCCGGATGCGGTGTTTACGCCGCATCCGGCAAAAGAATCACAATGACTGATGACGGGTCTCATGGGTTAACAGCAGCGCGATCAATGTTAACGCCGCCATCGACGCCAGATACGTTCCTACCGCTGCCAGACCGTAGTTCGCCTGCAGCCATGCGGCAATATAAGGGGCAACGGAAGCGCCAAGAATCGACGAAACGTTATACGAGAATGAGGCGCCCGTGTAGCGAACCTCGGTTGGGAACAGCTCCGGCAGCAATGCGCCCATTGGACCAAATGTCAGTCCCATCAGACTTAAACCCAGCAGCAGGAAAGCGAACACCAGTGCCGGATTGCCTGAGCCGAGCAGCGGTTTAAAGGCAAACAGCGCAAACAGAATGATAAGCGTGGTGATGATGAGCATGCTTTTGCGGCGACCAAATGCGTCGGCCAGCAGCCCCGCTACAGGCACCATAACGCCAAAGCCAATTACCGCCATCATCAGCATCCACAACACTTCATTACGCGGCAGGCCAAGCCCTACAGGCGCAGCGGCTGTACTGAACGTCATTGAATAGACGGTCATGATATAGAACAGCGTATAGGTCGCCAGCATGATGAACGTACCGAGGATCGTTACGCGAACATGTTTTGTCAGTAAGGTACCCAGCGGGATTTTCACCTGTTTTTTCGCCGCAGCCACTTTGGCGAAGACCGGGGACTCATGCAATGAAACGCGAACGTACAGGCCGATGATCACCAGTACCGCAGAGAAGATGAACGGTACGCGCCAGCCCCAGCTCATAAACTGTTCATCGGTCAGCAGCCAGGAAAGCATCAGGAAGGTGCCGTTGGCGAAGAAAAAGCCGATAGGCGCGCCCAGTTGCGGGAATGACCCGTACAGTGCGCGTTTACGCGGCGGCGCGTTTTCCGTTGCCAGCAACGCCGCGCCGCCCCACTCACCGCCCAGACCTAAGCCCTGACCAAAACGAGCGAGCGCCAGCAGCAACGGGGCGAAAATGCCGATAGTTTCATAGCCCGGCAGCAGGCCAATGACAACCGTTGAAATCCCCATGGTAAGCAGTGATGCAACCAGCGTGACTTTACGGCCTACGCGATCGCCGAAATGGCCGAACACTGCGGAGCCGATTGGCCGGGCCACAAAAGCGATAGCGAAGGTGGCGAGGGACTGCAGCGTAGCCGCGGTCGGATCTCCCTGCGGGAAGAAAATATGGGGGAACACGATCACCGCGGCGGTCGCGTAGATATAGAAGTCGAAGAACTCAATGGCGGTACCAATGAGTGAGGCGACGACGACTTTATTGCGCGAGTTGACCGGGGTGTGTTCCTGTTCGTTGTCGAGTGTTGTGGCTGTTGCTTGCATAATATTTTCTTATTTTTGGCCGAACGAAAGGCCATATTACGCACAGCAAAAGCGATATTTCAATCTGTAACAAACCCTGTGATTGAGCAAAAAGCGAGCAAAAAGGGAATAATATTTATGCTGGAGATTTCACTTCCATGAAATGCTTCACATAATTTAAAACTTAGATGATAAAACTGGTTTTTGGTTAAATAAAAGTTACGAATTGGATTTATTCACTAAATCAGTAAGAGCAGGCGGCATTATAATTGCCGGATGGCGCTGCGCTTATCCGGCCTACAAACTCACCCGTAGGCCGGATAAGACGCGTGCGTCGCCATCCGGCAATTCACAACTAATCCGGCAGTGGCTATTGAGTTTTCCCCGGCATTCGCGGGTCATCTTTGTATTCCGCTGTCGCAATCCAGGCGGCGCAAAACAGCGTCAGACGAGCGAAGAAGTAGAAGAACGCCATCAGTCCAAGCACGGAACCAAACGCCGCGCCTGACGGCGATTGCACCAGTGACGGCAGCGTGTAGGTCATGATCATTTTGATAACTTCAAACCCCAGCGCCGCGATAAACGTACCGCGAATAAGTGCTTTCTTACGTGGCCGGTGACGCGGCAGTCGCCAGAAAATCCAGAAGAAAAGCAAATAGTTGGCAAAAATAGAGATGGTCAGGCCGATCAGGCGCCAGGCGGGCTTCAGCCATTCGATGCCGTCGAGATACAGCGCAGAGATAATCATCTGCTGGGCGGAACCGGCGATAGAAGTTATGGACAGGGTGACAATCAGCGCAATCAGCAAACCAATCAATGAGACAAAATCACGCAGGTATTTTACCCAAATTTTTTCCTGATCCTGCGGTGTACGCTCCCAGACATCTCGCGACTGGGCACGAATCGCTTCTCTCAGATTGCCCATCCAGTTAATCCCGGAATAAAGGGCGATCCCAAGCCCGACCAGACCCACGGTGGTTCGCTGCTGAACGGCGGTGTTAATGGTGTTTTTCAGCGTGGAGGCGAGCGTCGGGTCGCTGACATTAAGCAGAATCTTGCCGAAGATATCCTGTAACAGCGTAGGGTGCGAGGCGAGAATAAAACCGGCGGCGGCAAATGACACCATCAGGATAGGGATCATCGACAGGAACGAGAAGTAGGTGATAGCGGCGCCAAACTGGTTTCCCATGCGGTCATTAAAACGCTCTGCGGCTCGAATCATATGGGCGATGACGGGCTGACGTTGAATTTTATCGGCGAGGGTCAGGGCTGTTTGCAATGCCTGGTTGGTTGTACCGTTGGTTTCTATTTTTTCACGCTCCTGGGTCTCAATTTTTGGGATCGGCGCGTGCTCAAGTTCCTGAATGGGGCGTTTTATCTCTTTTTCCTGCGTCATCAGGCCAGTATTCCTTGTTCTGTTCATTCTCAGGACAGTATAGCTTGTCAGTCAACATAGTCTTTCATTACGCCGGTCACCCATTCCATAAACAGATGAACCCGGCGGGAGAGGTTGCGGCGATGCGGATACAACAGAGAAACCGGCATTGGCGCGGCACGATACTGCGGTAATACCTCGACCAGCGTACCGCTGCGCAGGGCGTCGCGTACGCCGACGCGTGGCACCTGAATAATGCCCAGGCCGGCAAGGCACGCGGCATGATAGGTTTCCGTGCTGTTCACCGTCAGCATGCCGCCGGTTTTAACCCATTGAGTACCGTTTTCTGTTGCCACTTCGAAACCTTGCGCACGGGTTCCCAGGTTCACTGAGTAATGCACCACCGCATGCGAGGCTAAATCTTCCAGGCTTTCCGGGTAGCCAAAGCGGGCCAGATATTTTGGGCTGGCGCAGTTAATCTGCGTGAGTTTCCCCAGCGGACGGGCAATCAGCCCTGAATCTTTCAGCGTACCGACGCGTACCACGCAGTCAAAACCTTCGCGGATCAAGTCCACCAGACGGTCGCTGCTGCTGAGTTCGAGTTCAAGTCCTGGATATTGATGCAAGAAGGCTGTCAGGCGGGGCATCACCAGATTTCTCGCAACGCCCACCGGCATATCCACGCGCAGCTTGCCGCTGATGCTGGCCGGATCGTGATGAAATAGGCCATCCAGTTCATCCAGATTACTTAACAGATCTTTCGCGCGTTCATAATAGATCATGCCGTCTTGTGTGAGCTGGACGCGTCGGGTGGTGCGGTGCAACAGCTGCGTGCCAAGATGATTTTCCAGGGCCTGGATTTGTCGCGATACGCTACCTTTAGGTAGTCCAAGGGTGTCCGCCGCACGCGAAAAACTCTCCAGTTCTGCGACGCGGATGAACAACTGCATTGCGTGAATTTTATCCATTCCCATACCCTATTGTTGTTCTGTACGAAACAGTAATGCGTAGTTGGCGGTATTTATTGTTTTTTTACCACCTAATAAGCTTTGTCTCAATCTTCACTACACAAGAAATGAGGTTTCTTATGACGCAACGTATCGCATTGGTGACCGGCGGCGGTCGTGGACTCGGTAAAAACGCGGCGCTTAAGCTGGCGAGCAAAGGAATTGGTATCCTCCTGACGTGGAACAGCAATGAAAAAGAAGCGCAGAAGGTTGTGGATGAAATTCGCCAATCTGGCGGTAAAGCCGCGGCATTGCCGTTGAATGTCGGGGATATTTCAACATTCCCTCAGTTTATAATACAGGTGCAGGAAACCTTACAGGCCCAGTGGCAAAGCGACACCTTTGATTATTTATTGAACAATGCCGGGGTTGGTATTAATGCGCCGTATCCGGCGTTCACCGAAGCGCAATTTGATCAACTTTTGAATATCCACTTTAAAGGTCCATTCTTCCTGACGCAGAACCTTTTACCGCTGATGAATACAGGCGGCAGGATCCTGAATGTTTCAACCGGGCTCGCGCGCTTTGCATTGCCGGGTTACAGCGCATACGCGGCCATGAAAGGAGCGATGGAAGTGTTAACCCGTTATCAGGCAAAAGAGCTGGGGGAGCGCGGAATTACCGCCAATATTATTGCCCCCGGCGCGATAGAAACGGATTTTAGCGGTGGAAATGTGCGGGATAACGCGCAACTGAATGCGTACATTGCATCGCAAACTGCGCTGGGGCGCGTTGGTTTGCCGGATGATATCGGTGACGCGATTGCCGCATTGCTCAGCGATGAGCTGGCCTGGATGACGGCGCAGCGTATTGAGGTCTCCGGCGGGATGTTCCTGTAACCGTCGTGTCTTATTCAGCCAGATATTGGCTGAATAAGCATTTAATGCGATTTTTTATTTTGTAACACATTTGGCTGATAGTATGGATTCCTTATTTTTCGCCACAAATATAGACTGCGTTTAATTAATTTTAATTTGATGGATATAAACGTCAGAATATAAGAATTTACTTAATATGTGTCGCTGTTTTTGTTCCTTTGTGTGATTCTGTTGATTGAGCTGCAACTAATCATAATTTCTGCTTCTTTCTTCTGCGACTATCGGTAGAATGGCCCTCCGCCAAATGGTGACTTCTTATTTTACCCTATGGGTTATACCCTTCCGCGCGCTAAGGCTAATATCTTATTCAGACGGAGATAAATAATGCAGTTAATAATGTTTGACAGGCAGTCAATATTTATTCATGGAATGAATGTAAGTTTACAGCAACGTATTCCAGGAGTGAATGTTCAGGGTGTCAGTCAGGCAGATGATCTGTGGCAGAAACTGGAAGACAACCCTGATGCGCTGGTAATGCTGGATGGCGATCTTGATGCTGAGTTCTGCCGCAGCTTGCTACAACAGATCGCGCAGCGCTATGCGGCGGCAAAAGTGCTGGTAACAGTAACGGATTGCCGTAAAAGGTGGCTACAGGAGGTCACCCAATTAAACGTGCTGGCCATTGTTCCACGTGACTCTGACGCGGAAACCTTCACACTGGCGCTCAATAGTGTCGCGATGGGCATGATGTTTATCCCCAGAGACTGTATTACAGCGACTGAGAGTAGCAGCCAAAATATTAGATCGCTCAGTGCGCGTCAGCGAGAAATTCTGACTATGCTGGCTGCGGGCGAATCGAATAAACAAATTGGTCGACTGTTAAATATCAGTACCGGAACGGTAAAAGCCCATCTTGAGTCGCTTTATCAGCGTCTGGAGGTAAAAAACCGTACGCAGGCGGCAATGATGTTAAACGACGCCATTTAATGGCCGCAAATTTCACAGTCAGAATACTTCTGGCTGTGAAATAGCCACAGGCCAAATTTCTGTAGCGCTAAATCGAGTTATTCCCACGCTGAATATCCACGTAATTAATGCTTCCAGTTGAAACCGATCTTTTATTTGCGGTTTTTTCTCATGTATGAACGCCTCACAGAGATGCAGATCGGCGAGCAACAGTGATTCTGCCTGCATTAGCGTAATGGGGGTATCAAAGGTTTCGTCTGCGGCAATTTCATGCCCGTAACCTATCACCCAAACCCCATTTTTATCCTGATACTTTTCCAGCGACAGGCCTTGCCATTGCTTAATAAATGCGACACAGGCGGGTGTGAAATGCGTCGAACGGAGCGGCATAATACTCTCTGAACAAAGAGATATATTTTAAGAAATCCACTCTGTTACGCCAGTTGCCATGTGGCCAGTTTTTACAGCAAAACGCCTTATGGCATTGGCGGCCGATATTCACGTTTTAACAGGCCGAAAATTCAGTCATCGCGCCATATGTGATGCAGCCGCTTCCCGCAGCGTATCTTTGTGAATGTATTCGTTCATCCTCAGTGGACGACAGATCGGGCGCGATGTTTTCAATACAGGCGCGGGCATACCTCCTGAATAATTTTCAATGATTGTGCGGAAGTCACTGTAAAACAGATTTATTTGTTATATGAATGTATTTTAGTCTACGTCGATACATATCTGCTTTTATAAAAAATAACGACATACCATTGTGAGGCCGCACGTTTTGGGTCCTTTTAGGGAAGATGATGACCAATAGCGCGTTACAAGCGACATGTACCCCCTTTGAACGTTGTCTGACTATCATTCGTCAGGCATCGGTAGAAATATTGCTGCTGTTAGGCGTGCATGTAGCAGAAGGCAAAGAGCCGCGATGGTTCCTCGAGCAACTGGATCAGGCCAGACTGAATCTGGGCGGTTGGGGAGCTGTCGCCAGACGGTTGCAGATGAATGATGCGCAGTTGAGCCAGTTCACTCTGCGGCTGCGTCATCTGCAGCAGAGCGTGCCACAGTATGAAAATGGCCAGGACGTCAGTGAAAACCAGCTGATTTCTGCGCTGCGCTTCGTGGCGTCTCTGGAACAGTTGCGTCAGCAACAGCCCATCCTGAAGTATCAAACCGAAATTGAACGTGCAGAGCCGGAAGCACAGATCCACGCGCAGCGTCAGCTTCGTGCAATAGAATTAGCGCTCAAATCGCTTATCGCACGGGTATGGCCGGATCAACATCCACTCAACAGCTTCCTGAAGCAGCACTTCGGGGGGGAACGCCTGCGCCGTTGGTTAAAGCTGGGTGAAAGTCGGGATGCGCTGGACGGCATGATGTTTAGCGAGCTGGCGCTTATGGTTGTGGATAAGAAATTGTTTGTACGCCACTTTACCCAGATTTTTAACGACACCTCGGTGCTGACGCTGTTTGTCGAACCCCGTCTTACGTTGCGTATGTTCCTCGATGATTGTCGGCTGGCCCGTAACGGCGTTATTGCACAGCAGCCGCTGACCTCGGTACAACTGATGCTGCTGGAGTGTCAGTACCGACAGATTACTCACCCTGTACAACGGGCATTTGCAGAACGGCGTACGCGTGTTAATCCCGCGTCGTATATGGAGTCTGATGAGGCGACCGTCCGCCAGTTCTGGGAAACGGCAAAGCAAAAGGATGAGCAGGCGGGCGGCGATAAACAGGAAATTGCCGACAGTATTGATCCGCCGGAGAAGCGAGCAAAGCGCAGTGCGGAGGAGCGTGAACAGCTGATTTCCGGCGTGTTGTGGGTCGCGGTCGGCGTGATGGTGCTGGTGATTTCGTTGGGTGCGTTCTGGTTATTCACTTCGCCAGCGCCACAGGCGTCATCCGGACAAGCCGTTGAAATCGTGCAGGAGGAGCCACGGCGTGATGCACCTTCCGCACGGGAATCTGTGACCCGAATGGGGATCACCTGGGATGCTTTTAACATGCGCGCGGCTATCGATCGCAACGATACTCGCGTGACGTCACTGTTCCTGCAAGGCGGGATGGACTGGAAGCTGGCGTGGACGGAGCAGGCATTTTCTGCGGGCAATACCGAGGTATTGAGACTGCTGCTGCGCTATCCTGCGCAGATGAACGAGAGCAAACCTTGCAGACAGTTTATGAGTACGCTCAGTCATGCCATGTCGAATGGGGCGTCACTCACTTCTTTGCACAAAAGCTACCTGCAAAGTTTTTGTTCGGTTCCGGCGGTTATCGCGCGTCAGCAGTATGATCTGGAACAGGCTCAGCGGCGCGCTCGTGCAGAGCCCAGCCCGGAGAATAAGAAGTGGCAAAAAATTCATACTGAACTCTACGATGCGATTAACTAACGGCCTGAGGAGCCAGGCCGTTAGCGGCTAAGGTTCGCCATACAGACCGATGAGTCGGCGCACCACGCCGTTTGTCCAGCCAAAGCCGTCCTGCAACGGATATTCCCCGCCGCCGCCTTCGCGCGGCATGCCGTCGGCAATATGGTATTTTTCGATAAGTTTGTGGTGTTCCTGGTAAAAGAGATTCACCGTTTTCAACCAGTTACGGGCTATTTCATCGCCAAGATGGTCGTCGCCATACAGTTTGAAACCTTGAATAGCCATCCATTGCAGCGGTGCCCAGCCGTTGGGTTTATCCCACTGCTCACCGGTTTCATGTTCTGTGGCTAAAATGCCCCCGGGCGTTAGCAGGCGGCTGCGTACCGCATTGGCCAGCCGGTCGGCTTGTTCATGCGTTGCCATGCCGACATACAGCGGTACGATACTGGCGGCAGAGAAGAGGGCCATTTGTTCACGTCGCCAGTCATAATCGCGATAGCAGCCGTTTTCATCATCCCATAAGTAGCGATTCACCGCGTCGCGCCGGTCATTGGCTTTCTGGCGAAACAGCGATTCAGCTTCTTTATCACCTTTCAGCGCCGAAATATTGGCGATGGTGCTCTCCAGCTTGTAGAGGAATGCGTTTAGGTCAATTGGGATGAATTGTGTCGTGCGTATGCTGGCAAGGCGACCTGCATCGCGTAGCCAGCGCGAGGAGTAATCCCATCCCGAGGCCGCGCCTGCACGCAAATCGCGATACACCTCATTGGGCGGTCGCCCCGAATGCTTGGCGGTCTCGACGTCTTCAAGCCACGATTCATCGCGCGGCGTATCACGATCGTCCCAATAGCGGTTGAGCAAGGATCCGTCCGACATTCTGATCACGTGGCGGTAGGCCTGGTTGAGCACCAGGGAATCGGCGCCATCCATCCAGAACGCGTACTCCATTTTTAGATGATCAAGATAACGGCGCGCGCCACGTACGCCATCTTCTTCAAACAGTTCCACCATCAGCGCAAAGACTGGCGGCTGCGAGCGGCTCAGGTAGTACGTTCGATTACCATTTGGGATGTGACCATAGTTTTCTATCATCCAGGCAAAGTTATCCGCCATACATTTCAGCAGATCTTCGCGACCGCTCTCTGCCAGACCCAGCATGGTGAAATAGGAATCCCAGTAGTAGGTTTCGCTAAAACGTCCGCCAGGCACAATATATGACTGCGGTAACGGCAGCAGAGAGGACCAGGGAATGTGATCCTGCGGTTCGCGCGTCAGCACTGGCCATAGTTGATCGATATGTTCTTTCAGCGAATTTTCCGGGTCAGAAACGTATTCGCTGGAGGGCGTTTCCGGGAGCCAGAAATGGTTCTCAACAAAGCGCTTCAGGTCAAAGTCCCGATGGCGTTTGACCTTGCGATAACGGATCAAAATGTCCAGCGGGTCCATTTTGGGCGCACAGTCGGGGAAGGTTTTGCTATCGGCAAACAGTTTCGACGACTGGACATGTTCGAACAGCTCAAGGTAACGATCGGCCGGGGTTAACGCATCTGAGGCGGGCAGCCCTTCAATCATCTCCGGCTCAGGCTCTGCCTCAATCATTTCATCCAGCTTTAACTCGCACGGATCCATTTCATAAAGCAGATCGATGTCGATCGTCAGTTCTTCAGAAGGGGCGTGGGGTAGTTTCTGGTTGAGCATAATGAGAAAGACCTCCGATGGACGTTGAAATAGTAAGGCTGTTGCCCGGTCGTCAGTTAAGCGTAGACATTCGCTTCGGTATTGGCTGAGTAAAGCGTGCGGTTGATCACGTTTTAGTGTTGAACATTATTTAAAAAATTAAACTATCCCAATGATAATAATGAATAATTCAGAATCGTGCGCGACCTGAAGATATTCCATTTTCAGAACATTCGATTGCAACGAGGTGTGAACGAAACCTGCTAATGGCTTAACGCTATAATAGGCACAGGCTATTCTATTGATAGTTCTCCTCCATGTAATTGCTTGATACTTATCAAAATAGTAATCCCCTCATTTCCTATGATGGTCAAGTCTGACAAAGACTGTGCATTAATTATTCTAATTTTTCTGGGTCACAATAACTCACAACGGTGAGGGTAAAATAATGAAAATCATTACCCGTCTTACCGCGATTGCCATAGCTGGCATCGTGATTTGTTATTTTGGATTATCCGGTTATGTGTGGTATCACGATAATCAACGGAGCAAACAGGCTGATGTTCAGGCCTCTTCGCTGGAAGCAAATAATAAAGTTTTAGGATTCTTGCGCGAAAAAGGATGCGATTATTGTCACACCCCTTCGGCTGAATTACCTTTCTATTCTTCTTTTCCTGTCGCTAAGCAGTTGATGAATTACGACATTCAACTGGGATATAAATCCTTCAATCTTGAGGCCGTTCGTGCGGCGCTGGTCGCGGATAAACCCGTTTCGCAAAGCGACCTGAATAAAATTGAATGGGTGATGCAGTACGACACCATGCCACCGACGCGTTATACCGCGCTGCACTGGGCCGGTAAAGTGAGCGATGCGGAGCGCGAAGAAATTCTGGGCTGGATTGCGAAACAGCGTGAACAGTACTACGCCAGTAATGATACCGCCGCGCAGCATCGTAATGAACCCGTACAGCCAATACCAGAAAGCATCCCGACCGATGCCCGGAAGGTGGCGCTGGGCTTTACGCTTTATCACGATCCACGTATTTCCGGCGACAGCACGATCTCTTGCGCGCACTGTCATGCCCTGAATGCGGGTGGTGTGGATGGCCGGAAAACGTCAATTGGCGTAGGCGGAGCGGTTGGGCCGATCAACGCGCCAACGGTGTTTAACTCAGTCTTCAACGTGGAACAGTTCTGGGATGGTCGTGCGCCGACATTGCAGGCGCAGGCAGGTGGTCCGCCGTTGAACCCAATTGAAATGGCGTCTAAATCCTGGGATGAAATTATCCAGAAGCTGGATAAAGATCCGCTATTGAAGCAAGAATTTATTGCGGTTTATCCACAGGGGTTCAGCGGAGATAATATTACTGATGCGATTGCTGAGTTTGAGAAAACGCTGATTACGCCAAATTCGCCGTTTGATAAGTGGTTACGTGGTGATGAGGAGGCGTTAACGGCCCAGCAAAAACATGGCTATCAATTATTTAAAGAAAATAAGTGTGCGACCTGTCACGGAGGTATTATTTTAGGCGGACGCTCATTTGAACCATTAGGTTTGAAAAAGGACTTTAATTTCGGCGAAGTTACTGCCGCAGATATTGGCAGGATGAACGTGACCAATGAACTACGTGACAAACTTCGTCAGAAAGTTCCAGGATTACGTAACGTTGCGCTGACTGCGCCTTATTTCCATCGCGGTGATGTGCCAACGCTTGATGGCGCGGTTAAATTGATGCTGCGTTATCAGGTGGGTAAAGAACTGCCGCAGGAAGATATCGACGATATCGTGGCGTTCCTCGAAAGTTTGAATGGGGTTTATACGCCGTACATGCAGGGTAAATAATTATTGCCCCTATCCAGCCTGGCGCATTTTGCAGGCTGGATAATTCTCCTTTACCTGGCGGGTGTTTACCTCTGCTCGCCCACGAATATTTCCCATAATTCTTCTACCGCTCTGGACATTCTGCCTGCAGGTCGAAACAGTCGGATATCAATGGGTACCCATAACCCGCTCTTCTGTGGAGCCGCTGCGGCGATCGTCCCGGCCTGAACGTCCGGAGCCGCCAGACTTTCCGGCAGCCAGGCAATGCCGTCCCCGGCTTTAACCATCGCCAGCAGCGTGGCGGCCAGATCGGCGGTGAAGGCGATGTCCATACCGCGTCGGGCATGATTCACCGGTGACGTATTCGAGAGGATCCTCCCCAGACCGGATTCTGCAGAGAAGGAGAGAAACGGAAACTTTTTGCCCCCCGTAGCCTGCCAGAGCGGCTGATGAGAGCGGGGATCGCATTTGGAGTAAGGTATTAACGTTTCTCGTCCAAGGCGGACGCTGAGATATTTCGTCTGATCAAGGTTGATGTGCATGTGAGGGTGGTAATAACACAGCAGGAACTGCGCATCCCCTTTTTCAATCATCCGTTCACAGGCGCTGAGCGTGTCTGACAGCAGGCGAAATGAGCCGAAACGGGCGATTTTTTCGTTATTACGCATCAGCGCCGGAAAAAATGAGAACGACAGGGAATGTGTTGCGGAGAAAATAACATCCGGTCGGGTATTTCCCGCCGCTTCGATGGTTTCATTTCTCAGGGTGTATAGCGCCCGGATCAGTTCGGGCACCTGAGCGACGAAAACTTCCCCCGCACGGGTCAGGCTGACGCCACGGCGGTTACGTTCAAAAATCGGCGTTCCAAGCCACTCTTCCAGCGAAACAATGCGCCGACTGAATGCGGGCTGCGTCACATATCGGGAAGCGGCTGCACGGGAGAAATTGAGTGACTGCGCCAGCGCAACGCAGTCTTCAAGCCAGGTGAGTTCCAGGTGATGCCGATTTTGCATTACAGCCAGCCTCTTTGGCATTAGATCAGTAAATAAGCACTGCTTAAGATGGAGAAATACAGGACGATGGCGTCCTTAAATGCTGCCTGGATGCATTATGCCAATAATAAACCGGCATGAGTTATCACTTTTTACAGGCGCGTAAGTGCGAGCATAACTGACTAACAACCCGCCGGAGAAAACATGCGTATCCTCGATGTTGTAGAAATTACCAAACCCATCGCTTCCCCTATTCGTAACGCCTATATCGATTTCAGCAAGATGACGACCAGTCTGGTGGCCGTTGTGACTGACGTTGAGATAGAGGGTCGTCGCGTGGTGGGATACGGATTTAACTCTAATGGTCGTTACGGCCAGGGAGGATTGATCCGCGAACGCTTCCGTAACCGCATTCTGGACGCTGACCCGGAAAGTCTGCTGAATGCCGAAGGC
The DNA here is from genome assembly GCF_005281115.1 of Citrobacter sp. wls710. Lineage (NCBI taxonomy): Bacteria > Pseudomonadati > Pseudomonadota > Gammaproteobacteria > Enterobacterales > Enterobacteriaceae > Citrobacter > Citrobacter sp. wls710. Next base: position 91,073 of record NZ_SZXD01000011.1, on the reverse strand, counting down.
GATAACCTGGATCCGCATAAAATCTGGGACGTCATGATGAGTAATGAGAAGCCGGGGGGCCATGGTGAGCGCTCGGTGGCTGTGGGTACGCTGGATATGGCTATCTGGGATGCCGTTGCCAAAATTGCCAATAAGCCGTTGTTCCGTCTGCTGGCTGAGATGAAGGGCGTTGAGGCGAATCCACGCGTCTTTGTCTACGCAGCGGGGGGATACTATTATCCGGGTAAAGACCTGAGCGCGCTGCGTCAGGAAATGCGGGGCTACCTGAACCGCGGGTACAACGTGGTTAAAATGAAAATCGGCGGTGCATCGTTGGAAGAAGACCGTCGCCGTATCGAAGCGGTATTGACTGAAATTGGCGACGAAGCGCGTCTTGCCGTCGATGCCAATGGCCGCTTTGATCTGGAAACCAGTATTGCCTATGCCAAAATGCTACGGGATTATCCATTGTTTTGGTACGAAGAAGCCGGCGACCCGCTGGATTATTCTCTCCAGGCCGCGCTGTCAGAATTTTACCCAGGCGCGATGGCGACAGGTGAAAATCTCTTTTCTCATCAGGATGCGCGCAACCTGCTGCGCTACGGCGGCATGCGCCCGGATCGCGACTACCTGCAATTTGACTGTGCGCTTTCCTACGGTCTGGTCGAATATCTGCGTACCCTCGACGTACTGGCGCAGTTTGGTTGGTCCCCATCACGCTGCATACCGCATGGCGGTCATCAGATGTCGCTGAACATTGCGGCGGGTCTTGGTCTTGGTGGGAATGAAAGTTATCCGGATCTGTTCCAACCGTACGGCGGTTTCCCGGATTCAGTTAAGGTGGAAGAGGGTCATATCGTCATGCCAGAACTGCCGGGCATAGGGTTTGAAGGTAAATCTGACCTGATTAAAGAGATGCGCGCGTTGGCCGAATAGCGCGAGCGGCGGTGAGATAACGCCCCTCTGGTTGCCGGAGGGGCGCGTGTTAAGTGAATAGCGTCTACAGGTGGGTAATTAGCGCATGGTGACGAATTCTTCTGCCGCCGTTGGGTGAATCGCAACGGTGTTATCGAAGTCTTTCTTAGTCGCGCCCATTTTCAGCGCCACCGCGAAGCCTTGCAGCATTTCGTCCATGCCAAAACCGATGCCATGAATACCAACAATCTTCTCTTCCGGACCCACGCAAACCAGCTTCATGCGGCACGGCTGGCGGTGTGAAGTCACGGCAGTGTACATCGCGGTAAACGAGGATTTATACACTTTCACCTGGTCATCGCCGTGCTGTTCGCGAGCCTGCTGCTCGGTCAAGCCCACGGTGCCAATCGGCGGGTGGCTGAAGACCACGGTCGGGATGTTGTTGTAGTCCAGATGCTCGTCCGGCTTTTTGTTAAACAGACGCTCGGACAGACGACGGCCCGCGGCAACGGCAACCGGCGTCAGCTCAACGGCACCGGTATTATCGCCAACGGCATAAATCCCCGGTACGCTGGTGTTTTGGTATTTATCAACGACGATGTAGCCTTTTTCGTTGGTTTTCACGCCAGTAACGGCCAGGTTAAAGTTGTCGGTGGCTGGTTCACGACCGATCGCCCAAATCAGGCAATCTACCGTTTCGCTACGACCATCTTCCAGTTGCAGGGTCAGACTGCCGTCAGCATTTTTAACGACTGCTTTCGGAATTGCATGAGTATGCAGAGTCGGACCTTCGGTGTTCATCACCTCGACCAGCGTCTCGACGATCATCGGATCAAAGCTGCGCAGCGGCGCGTGTTTACGCACGAACAGGTGAGTTTCTGCGCCCAGGCCGTTAATTACGCCTGCCAGTTCAACGGCGATGTAGCCTGCGCCAACAACGGCTACACGTTTTGGCAGCGCTGGCAGCTCAAAGAAGCCATCGGAGTCGATACCGTATTCCACGCCTGGAATGTTCGGATGGCTAGGGCGCCCGCCGGTGGCGATCAAAATATGATCGGCAGTAATGGTTTCACCGTTCACTTCAATGGTTTTGGCATCAACGAAGCGGGCAAAGCCTTTAATCACATCAACGTTATTTTTACCCAGCACGTTGTCGTACGAGGTATGAATGCGATCGATATAGGCGGTACGGCTGGCGATCAGTTTATCCCAGTCGAACTTATTAATGGTGGTATCGAAACCGTAATCCGGGCCGTACATATGAATCGCTTCACGGATTTGTGCGGCATGCCACATCACTTTCTTCGGTACGCAGCCAACGTTAACGCAGGTGCCACCTAACTCTTTGGCTTCAATCAGTGCGCATTTCTGGCCGTACATTGCCGCACGGTTAATGGAGGCAATACCGCCGCTGCCGCCGCCAATAGCGATGTAATCATAGTGCTTGGTCATGACCGCTCCTTCATGTTCATTGTAGGGCGGAGAAGCGTTACGCCATCCGCCAAAATATTCGCGATTGTATACCTGAAATTAAAAGGTTCCACCGATGGCTGCGATTACTCCGGCACGATCCAGCTTACGGAAGTGTGTCCGGTTCCTGCGGGAACCAGCTTGCTATGTAGCCACGGCAGGACGTTGTTCATCTGCTGCTCCAGCTTCCACGGCGGGTTAATCACAATCATGCCGGACGCCGTCATGCCGCGCTGATCGCTGTCCGGGCGCACCGCCAGCTCAATTTGCAGAATTTTGCGGATACCGGTGTCTTCCAGATCGTGGATCATGCGCTTGATTTGCTGGCGCAGGACCACCGGATACCACAGCGCATAGGTGCCCGTTGCGAAGCGTTTGTAGCCTTCGTTAATGCCGGTCACTACCGCCTGGTAGTCGGTTTTGATTTCGTATGGCGGATCGATAAGGATCAGTCCGCGGCGGGAAACCGGCGGTAATTTTGCTTTTAGCTGCTGATAACCGTCGGCTTTGGCCACACGTGCGCGTTCATCTTTTTGAAATTCGCCGCGCAGCAAAGGAAAGTCGCTCGGGTGCAGTTCAGTTAATTGCAGGCTGTCCTGTTCGCGCAGCAGCTGACGCGCAATTAACGGGGAGCCTGGGTAGTAGCGCAACTGGCCGCTACGGTTGAAATGCTGCACCACGGAAATATAGGGTTCAAGTTCAGCAGGCAAATCGTCCTGCTGCCAGATACGGGCAATACCTTCCAGGTATTCACCGGTACGTTCGGCATGCTCACTGCTCAGCTGATAACGGCCTGCGCCAGCATGGGTGTCCAGATAGAGAAACGGTTTTTCTTTCTCTTTGAGCGATTCAATGATCAGGCTCTGAACGGTGTGTTTAAGGACGTCGGCGTGGTTGCCTGCGTGATAACTGTGGCGATAGCTGAGCATGGGTAATGAAATTCCGCTGAAATGACGATTTGCGACAGTTTACAGCAGATCGGCACAGATTACCCGTAGGCCCGGTAAGCGTAGCACCACCGGGCGTCTTTCCGTCACGGTGAGCATTGAAATCCTCTACACTTAACCCCATTGTACAAATTAATATGCACAGCGCCGGATACGCGCTTCATTCACTCTTTTCAACAGGACCGCGCTAATGACCAATCCATTGCTGACTCCCTTCGAACTGCCGCCGTTTTCTAAAATTCAGCCCGAACATGTTGTGCCAGCCGTTACTAAGGCGCTGAACGATTGTCGCGAAAACGTTGAGCGAGTCGTTGCGCAGGGCGCGCCGTACACCTGGGAAAATCTCTGCCAGCCGCTTGCGGAAGTAGACGATGTGCTGGGGCGTATTTTCTCTCCGGTCAGCCACCTGAACTCGGTGAAAAACAGCCCGGAACTGCGTGAAGCCTACGAGCAAACGCTGCCGCTGCTCTCCGAGTACAGCACCTGGGTTGGGCAACATGAAGGTCTGTACAAAGCGTACCGCGACCTGCGTGATGGCGACCATTACGCCACCCTGAACACTGCACAGAAAAAAGCGGTCGATAACGCGCTGCGTGATTTTGAACTGTCCGGTATCGGCCTGCCGAAAGAGAAACAACAGCGCTACGGCGAAATCGCCACCCGTTTGTCCGAGCTGGGTAACCAGTACAGCAACAACGTGCTCGATGCCACCATGGGCTGGACCAGGCTGGTGACCGACGAAGCGGAGCTTGCCGGAATGCCGGAAAGCGCCCTGGCGGCGGCGAAAGCCCAGGCGGAAGCCAAAGAGCAGGAAGGCTACCTGCTGACCCTGGATATCCCGAGCTACCTGCCGGTAATGACCTACTGCGACAACCAGGCGCTGCGTGAAGAGCTGTATCGCGCCTACTCCACCCGCGCTTCCGACCAGGGGCCGAACGCGGGCAAGTGGGACAATACCCCGGTAATGGAAGAGATCCTCGCGCTGCGTCACGAGCTGGCACAACTGCTGGGCTTCGAAAGCTACGCCTTTAAATCACTCGCCACCAAAATGGCGGAAAACCCGCAGCAGGTGCTCGACTTCCTGACTGATCTGGCGAAACGCGCCCGTCCGCAGGGTGAAAAAGAGCTGGCCCAGCTGCGCGCCTTCGCCAAAGCCGATTTTGGCGTTGATGAGCTGCAGCCGTGGGATATCGCCTACTACAGCGAGAAACAAAAACAGCATCTGTACAGCATCAGTGACGAACAACTGCGTCCGTACTTCCCGGAAAACAAAGCCGTTAACGGCCTGTTTGAAGTGGTGAAACGTATTTACGGCATCACCGCAAAAGAGCGTACCGATGTTGACGTCTGGAATCCGGAAGTGCGTTTCTTCGAGCTGTACGATGAAAGCAACGAACTGCGCGGCAGCTTCTACCTTGACCTGTACGCCCGCGAACACAAACGCGGCGGGGCGTGGATGGACGACTGCGTTGGCCAGATGCGTAAAACCGACGGCACGCTGCAAAAACCGGTCGCCTATCTGACCTGTAACTTTAACCGTCCGGTGAACGGCAAACCGGCGCTGTTTACCCACGACGAAGTGATCACCCTGTTCCACGAGTTCGGTCACGGCCTGCACCATATGCTGACTCGCATCGAAACCGCCGGGGTGTCCGGTATTAACGGCGTGCCGTGGGATGCGGTCGAACTGCCAAGTCAGTTTATGGAAAACTGGTGCTGGGAGCCGGAAGCGCTGGCGTTTATCTCCGGTCACTATGAGACCGGCGAACCGCTGCCGAAGGAACTGCTGGATAAAATGCTGGCGGCGAAAAACTACCAGGCCGCGCTGTTTATTCTGCGTCAGCTGGAGTTCGGCCTGTTCGACTTCCGCCTGCACGCGCAGTACAACCCGGAGCAGGGGGCGAAGGTCCTTGAGACGCTGGCCGAAATTAAGAAACAGGTCGCCGTGGTGCCTGGCCCAACCTGGGGCCGCTTCCCGCACGCCTTCAGCCACATTTTTGCCGGTGGCTATGCGGCGGGATACTACAGCTACCTGTGGGCCGACGTGCTGGCGGCAGACGCATTCTCCCGCTTCGAAGAAGAAGGCATCTTCAACCGCGAAACCGGTCAGTCATTCCTCGATAGCATCCTGACCCGTGGCGGTTCGGAAGAGCCGATGACGCTGTTCAAACGCTTCCGCGGCCGTGAACCGCAGCTCGATGCCATGCTGGCGCATTACGGCATCAAGGGCTGATCGTTCGCGTGAAAATTTGTTTACTGGATGAAACGGGCGCCGGAGACGGCGCCTTATCTGTTCTGGCCGCCCGCTGGGGGCTGGAGCATGATGAAGACAACCTGATGGCGCTGGTGATGACGCCGGAACATCTGGAATTGCGCAAGCGAGACGAACCGAAACTCGGCGGCATCTTCGTCGATTTTGTCGGCGGTGCCATGGCGCACCGACGTAAATTCGGCGGCGGTCGTGGTGAAGCGGTGGCGAAAGCCGTCGGCATCAAAGGCGATTATCTGCCGGACGTGGTTGATGCCACCGCCGGGCTGGGGCGCGATGCGTTTGTGCTGGCCTCCGTCGGCTGCCGTGTGCGGATGCTGGAACGCAATCCGGTGGTCGCCGCGTTACTCGATGACGGCCTGGCGCGCGGCTATGCCGATGCGGAAATTGGCCCGTGGTTGCAGGAACGTTTACAGCTGATTCACGCCTCAAGCCTGACGGCGTTAACCGATATTACCCCACGCCCACAGGTGGTCTATCTCGACCCGATGTTCCCGCACAAGCAGAAAAGCGCGCTGGTGAAAAAAGAGATGCGCGTGTTTCAGTCGCTGGTGGGGCCGGATCTGGATGCTGACGGTTTGCTGGAACCGGCGCGTCAGTTGGCAACCAAACGTGTGGTGGTGAAGCGCCCGGACTACGCGCCGCCGCTGGCTGACGTGGCCACGCCTAACGCGGTGGTGACCAAAGGGCATCGGTTTGATATTTATGCCGGAACCCCTCTGACGGAGTAACGGATTGTCCGATGGCGCTACGCTTATCCGGCCTACGATTCTCAATTATTTGTAGGCCGGATAAGGCGGTAGCCGCATCCGGCATTACGGCTTAAACAAACGGCGCCAGTGGGTCCGCAATCTCAAACGCCACTGCACGATCCGCTTTCGGCGGGTAAATCAGCTCGCTGACAATCGACATCTTCAGCTTTTTCGCCTCTTCACGCGTCAATTTCACCTGCTGATCCCATCCTTCGGTGTATACCGCCCCCCACGCGCCGAGATCCAGACAGGTGACATACATCTCCTGACGATACGGCAGCGGCGCGACGTTCAGCAGATTCGCCGCCGCATTATTACCGGCAAATTTCCCCAGCAGAATGGCGTGCTGGCAGGTCATCAGCGCATGATTGTCTTTGTCATCGGTAGCCGCATAGGCGACGTCGCCGGTGGCGTAGATATCCTCATGACCCAGTACCTGGAGGTTCTTGTTCACATGCAGGCGTCCCTGACGATCGCGTGGGGCGTTAATCTGTGCGGTCAGGTCGCTCGCCTGGACGCCGACGGTCCAGATCACCGTTTGTGAAGCGATAACCTGCCCATCTTTCAGCGTTACGCCAGCCGCGTCGACGCTCTCTACTTCCGCGTTGACCAGCCACTCCACGCCCAGCTCGGCGGAAGCGTCGATAATCACATCGCGCAGCGCCTGACTCCAGCGTCCGCCCGGTTGTGCACTGCGTTCAACTACGACTACTCTGGTCTTAGCATCAGCCCCTAAAATGTTGCGCAGACGGCTGGGTAATTCCAGCGCCATTTCAATTCCGGTAAAGCCGCCGCCGCAAACCACCACGGTATTGCGCGCCTCGCTTTCCGGCTGTAAGGCCAGATCTTTAATGTGCTGCTCAAGCACTGCGGCGCTCTCCAGTTGGTCGAGATCAAAGGCGTGTTCTGCGGCACCGGAAACGGCGTCGCGGTTAACGTGGCTGCCGCTGGCCAGTACCAGGCGGTCATAGCGATGCAGATGGTTTTCTCCGTTGGTGTCTTGCCAGCTAACTTCGCGGGATCCGGGCAGAATCTGTTCTACATGCCCTTGTAAAAAGCGTATGCCGGTGACGTCGAACAGTGGCTGTAGCGGAGCGACCAACGTGTGAACGGCATTTTCATAAAAGCGTGGACGCACGCGCAGCTCGGGCTGAGGTGCAATCACAGTAATATCAATATTTTGCTGGTTTTTATCCGCTAAACGCGCGGCGCTCAGCGCTGCCCACATCCCGGCAAAGCCGGCGCCCACGATCAGAATTTGTTTTTGCATGATGCTTATCTCACTGGTGACTCCGATTTATTTACTCGGATTTTATTTGTCGTAGTTAAAGATTGCAATGAGATTTGGATCCTGTCGCGGATCGAGTCCGGTGATTTGTTATTATCTCTTTGATAAATATACTTTTAAATTTTAATCTATTTGCAGGTGTTATCCGGTATCTGGAATGCGTGATGCGAAAAAGCTACAATATACTCAGATTCATTTTGGCTGAGATAAGAGCATGGCATTTTACAGTTCCGGGGTTGAGTACGGCATCCATAGCCTGATGTGTATGGTGGACAGCAAAGGCGACGCACGCGATATGAGCGTGCGCGAAATCGCCGAGCTGCAGCGCGTGCCCTATGACTATCTGGCCAAAATCTTTACCCGCCTGTCGAAGGCCGGGCTGGTACGGAGCAGCGAAGGGAAGGGCGGCGGTTTCCAGCTGGCGAAACCGGCGGAGGAGATCACCGTGCTGGACGTTGCCAACGCCATTGACGGCGATAAACGCATCTTTGAGTGCCGCGAGATCCGTCAGCGGCTGGCGGTATTTGAGGAGCATCCACCGGAGTGGGCCTGTGAAGGCATTTGCGGTGTGCGTTCGGTAATGGACATGGCCCAGCAGCGAATGGAAGAAGCGCTCGGCCAGCATACGATTCTGGACTTGGCGCGCAAAATGTACCGCAAAGCACCGGACACCTTTGTGGTGGAAGTGCAGGAGTGGATAGACGCGCGCAAAGGGTAGTGAGTGAAAATGCCCGATAGCGCAAGGCAATCGGGCTTGTTAAATGTAGGCCGGATAAGGCGTAAGCCGCATCCGGCACTGAGTATTACTGTTCGGTACTTGGCGTATTAATCATTCGGTTCAGCCATGGCACCATAATTGCCATTACGACCGTTACCGCCAGCGTCACCAGGCCTATCTTACTGAAGACATTGGTATAGATAGGCAGCGTTTGCAGCGGGTCGGTGATGTTTTCCGGTACTGCGGTGAACGTCGCGACATAACCCCCCATCAGGAAAGCGGCTGCCTGGGTCAGGAACCACATCCCAAGAATAAAGCCCATCAGGTGCTGCGGCACCAGCGCGGCGACCATCGCCAGTCCCAGGGCGCTTATCAGCAGTTCACCCAGACTCTGGAACAGATACACCAACACGATAAACCACGGCGACGTCAGTCCCTGCGCATCGGCAAACCACATTCCGGCAGCAGCAGCGGTCAGGAAGCCCAGCGAACACAGGAACATACCGAGTGTAAACTTCATCGGCATGGTCAGGTCTTTGCCTTTGTTTCCCAGACGGGTATAAATTGCGGCCAGCACCGGACTTGCCAGTACCACCCAGAACGGGTTCAGCGCCTGGAAGCTTACCGGGTTGATGGCGAAACCAAGAATTTCATGGTGCACGTTATTGATAGCAAAGAAGTTAAGTGACGTTGGCATCTGTGCGTACAGCACATAGAACACTACCGCTTCCAGCATCAGGATAAAAGCCACGAACATTTTGTTGCGCCCGGTTTTATCCAGTTTGAAGGCCTGGCGGAAGAAGATGATCGTCACGGCAATCGACAGGACAATCAGCACCAGGTTGGCAATCTTCACGTTATGCATCAGCCAGGCGCAGATAAATATCGTCACTACCGTACCGGCCAGCACGCAGAATAGATTACGGAAATTCAGCGGCTTATGATCTGGCTCAGAACCGATATTCTTCACCATTCCACGGCAGGCAAAGTAGACCAGCAGCGCGACGATAAGCCCGGCCCCGCACAGGTTGTAGGTCACCGCGTAGCCAAACTTATCGGCAATCACCGGCGCCAGCGACAGCGACAGCAGCGAACCAATGTTAATCGACATATAAAACAGGGTGAAAGCGCCATCCAGTCGGGCGTCTTTCGGTGGATAGCATTTTGACAGCAGGCTTGCCGGGTTGGCTTTAAATAACCCGTTACCCACGGCAATGGTACCCAAAGCAATAAAGATCAGATCGGGCTTGAGCAGCGACATCCCGGTCATGAAGTAGCCGATCGCCAGCACAATCGCACCGAGTACCAGCGTGCGCTTGGTCCCTAACAGGTGGTCGCCGACGTAGCCGCCGATCGAGATCAGGCCGTAGACCAGTGCGGCAAAAGCACCAAAGGTGACGAATGCCTGTTCCTGAGAAAAACCGAGTTGCTTAACAAAAAATACCGCCAGGATGCCCTGAACGCCGTAATAGCCAAATCGTTCCCATAATTCCACAAAGAAGATCATGAAGAACGGACGAGGTTGCTGCAGCAAGCCCGTAGGTGCAGTTTTATTCATATTCCATCGCCTTTCAAAGCCATCCCGAAAAGTATGAACGCGTATGCTTAAACGCGCCGAAAAAGTCTTGTTTTGTTATAGACTGCGGCGATTAGCCGTGCGGGTAGAGTATTATACAGATAGTTTTCGATCCAATTAGTTGATCACACTAATTATGATTTATTTGTTGGGTTGATGTACTAATTGTGTCCGGATGATAAAAACAAAAACGCCCGCGCGAGCGGGCGTTTACAGGCTTTACTGTTTGCAGCGGGCCGGGTTATCTCCCGGCGGCAAGCATTTTATGCTTCTTCGTCGTCACGTAACGGAACAATCAGCATGTCGACGTGGACGGTGTTGATCAGTTGACGTGCGGAGGACATCAGTTTGCTCCAGAAATCCTGGTGGTGACCACAAACGACCAGATCCATGTCGTATTTTTTGATGGCATCAACCAGAACCTGGCCCAGGTCGCCGCTACCGCTCAGGGTTTCGGTGATAGGGTAGCCTGCGTTGGTGGACAGCTCGGTTAACGCGTGGTGGGTTTCTTCAGAAATACGTTTCTGCATGTCGCCCAGATTCACGTCGATTAGCCCGGTGTACAGGTCGGAATAGTTTACGTCAACGTGGATAAGGGAGACTTTAGCATTGTAAGGCCGCGCCATGGAGACCGCTTTTTCAACCAGAACTTTGCTTTCCGGAGAAAGATCAACCGCGATAAGAATGTGTTTATAAGCCATAGTGTTACTCCTTCCATAAGTTGTCGATGACTAGCCTGCTGGCGTTTATCTGCCGCCGCGTCATTCGCGTCCTGCGAACCTTATGCGCGGGGCTAGCCCAGTCGTAAAAACGTATCATATAAGGACTATCCTTACATTATAGCGACCAGGATAATCCGTCAATCCGCCTTGCTTGCCAAGCAGTTAAACAAATTTTTTAGTTAATTGCATTGATAGCGATTAACCTTCTGGCAAAAAAATTAACTAATCTCCTACACTATTTAGAGAGGCGCTCGGATGCGTGATACTAACACGAGCGGTTTCGGTAGCACTCTTCACTGAATGATTGGTAGGGTATCGGGGAGCGGTAGTCCCGGAAAGGAGTTCCGTGGGCGGGTCGCCGGGGAGGAGATATGATAAGCACCATTGCGTTGTTCTGGGCTTTGTGTGTCGTTTGCATTGTTAATATGGCGCGCTATTTTTCTTCGTTACGCGCACTGTTAGTGGTACTTCGTGGTTGCGATCCATTACTTTACCAGTATGTCGATGGTGGGGGATTTTTTACCTCGCATGGGCAACCCAACAAGCAGATGCGTCTGGTGTGGTATATCTACGCTCAGCGTTACCGCGATCATCATGATGATGAATTTATACGCCGCTGTGAGCGGGTTCGCGGTCAGTTCATTCTTACCAGCGCGTTATGCGGACTGGTGCTTATCAGCATGGTTGCGCTGATTATCTGGCACTGATTACCAACAACGGATACAAAAAAAGCGGGTCAGTTTCCTGACCCGCTTTTTTACCGTGCATCCGCTTAGATAAGCTTCAGGGAGAGCCAGTACAGCACCCCGGAAAGAATAATCGCCGCCGGCAGGGTGAAGACCCAGGCCATCAGAATGCTGGTTACCGTTTTACGCTGCAAACCGCCGCCATCAACAACCATCGTTCCCGCAACGGAAGAGGAAAGAACGTGGGTGGTGGAAACGGGCATACCGGTGTAGCTGGCGAGACCGATAGAGACTGCGGCAGTCATCTGCGCCGACATCCCCTGGGCATAGGTCATGCCTTTCTTACCGATTTTCTCGCCGATGGTGGTGGCTACGCGACGCCAGCCGATCATCGTACCAATACCCAGCGCCAGTGCGACGGCCATAATGATCCAGATAGGCGCGTACTCAATGGTGCTCAGCATGTCAGCTTTCAGTTTTTTCAGCAGACGTTGATCGTCGGCGCTTACGCCAGGCAATTTCACCACTTTATCTGTAGTATCAGAGATACACAGCATAATACGGCGCAGCTGACCACGCTGTTCAACGCTTAACTTGTCGTAGGTTTCCAGATTCGCCAGCATACCTTTCGCACGCTCAAGCGCGTTGATGGTATTCGCCGGGTGGCAATGGAACTCTGTCGATGCCGTTGTGACCGTTTCCGTCGGGGACGGAATCAGCTGGTCAACGCCAGTCGCCTGCTTGAGCAGGTCCGGGCGTTGCTGGAAGAAGACTTCGACGTTATTGATAGCATCGCGGGTACGGGTAATTTCGTAACCGGAAGCATTCATATTCACTACGAAGCCCGCAGGCGCTACGCCAATCAGTACCAGCATCACCAGACCAATGCCTTTCTGACCATCGTTCGCGCCGTGAGAAAACGCCACGCCGATAGCGGAGAGGATCAGGGCAATACGCGTCCAGAACGGCGGCTTTTTCTTGCCGTCTTTCTTTTCACGTTCTGCCGGGGTCAGGTGGATACGGGCACGTTTTTTCGTACCACTCCAGTAGCGACGCAGAATGAAAATAAGACCGCCAGCAACCACCAGGCCGACAATCGGCGAGATGATAAGCGAGGCAAAAATCCCCATCACTTTCGGGATGTTAAGTGCGTCCACCACCGAGGTGCCGTTCATCAACGCATTGGTTAAACCAATACCGATAATCGCGCCAATCAGCGTGTGGGAGCTGGATGCAGGTAAACCAAAGTACCAGGTACCCAGGTTCCAGATAATTGCCGCCAGTAGCATGGAGAACACCATGGCGAGGCCATGTGATGATCCCATATTTAGCAGCAGATCCGTTGGCAGCATATGCACGATGGCATACGCTACGCTGAGACCACCCAGCAAAACACCAAAGAAGTTGAACAACGCAGCCATGACCACCGCCAATTGCGAACGCATTGCACGGGTATAGATCACGGTTGCGACAGCATTGGCTGTGTCATGGAAGCCGTTAATTGCTTCATAGAACAGCACGAAAGCCAGAGCAAGCAATAGTAAAAGCCCGGTATGTAAATCCAGGCCAGCAAACAAATGTAGCATAGGACGTTACGCCATTTTGAGGACATGAACGCGGCGCATTATCAGTGACTTTGGCGGCGCGGGCAAAGTGAAATATAGAGTTTTTTTGATTTGTCTCCTGCTTTGTTTTACACCACTAAAGAATTATCCTATATATTTCAGATAAATACCCTTTATCGGTAGTTTGGCGCTGGTGCGACCACTGAGGAATCTTTACAATTCACCTCCGCTTTTTAGAGAGGATCGCAACGTGGAAAGGTTTGATACCGTTATTATAGGCGCTGGCGCAGCGGGTATGTTTTGTGCCGCGCAGGCAGGACAAGCAGGTAGTCGTGTGCTGCTGATTGATAATGGTAAAAAGCCGGGACGCAAGATCCTCATGTCTGGCGGGGGCCGCTGCAACTTTACCAACCTTTATGTCGAACCTGCCGCGTATTTGAGTCAAAACCCGCATTTTTGCAAATCGGCGCTGGCGCGTTACACCCAGTGGGATTTTATCGATCTGGTGGGCAAGCACGGTATCGCCTGGCACGAAAAAACGTTGGGTCAGCTGTTTTGCGACGATTCTGCCCAGCAAATTGTCGATATGCTGGTGGACGAGTGTGAAAAAGGTAACGTAACTATGCGGTTACGGAGCGAAGTCCTCAGCGTTGAGCGGGAGGGTGAAGATTTCATCCTGGCGCTGAACGGGATGACTGTCGGCACGAAAAAACTGGTTATCGCCTCTGGTGGTCTTTCGATGCCGGGTCTGGGCGCGACGCCGTTTGGCTATAAAATTGCCGAACAATTCGGTCTGAACGTGTTGCCGACGCGCGCAGGTCTGGTGCCTTTTACTTTACACAAGCCGCTGCTGGAGCAGCTTCAGGTGCTCTCTGGCGTATCCGTTTCCTCCGTTATCACCGCCGAGGACGGTACGGTCTTTCGTGAAAACCTGCTCTTTACGCATCGCGGGCTTTCTGGTCCGGCCGTGCTGCAGATTTCCAGTTTTTGGCAGCCAGGTGAATTTGTCAGCATTAATTTGTTGCCGGATGTTGACCTTGCGAGCTTCCTTGATGAACAGCGCAGCGCCCACCCTAATCAGAGCTTAAAGAATACGCTTGCTATGCAGTTGCCAAAACGCCTGGTGGAATGTTTACAGCAGTTAGGGCAAATCCCGGATGTCTCGCTGAAACAACTGAACGTGCGCGATCAGCAAACGCTGGTGGAGACCCTGACCGAATGGCGGGTGCAGCCGAACGGTACGGAAGGGTATCGTACCGCTGAAGTCACGCTGGGCGGCGTGGATACCAACGAGCTGTCATCGCGCACAATGGAAGCCCGCAAAGTGCCAGGACTCTATTTTATCGGTGAAGTGATGGACGTCACCGGCTGGCTGGGTGGATACAACTTCCAGTGGGCATGGTCGAGCGCCTGGGCGTGCGCGCAGGATTTGATCGAAAAAAACTAACTTAATACCTCCGACGCAGGTGGCGGGTATAAACGCCTGTCGCCTAACTTTTTTTAAATGCTTGATTAACAATTGTGCTACATATCACAAAATTAAAGCCAGCTTAAAAAGTCGCTTTGACACGCTTTGCCTTACCTTCTAGAGTGGAAAAATACAGATTTTAGATAAGAGACTATCTGTGAAATTAAGATGGTCTCTTATTGCATTTTTTTAGCTAATGGCGACCTTCTTCCGAATATTATGAAGGGGAAAGCCATGTCCGCATGCTCATTCTCAAATCCGATAAAAATCCGTGGCGTTGATGACGTTATCAATTGCATCGATTCTCGCGGAAAAATAAGTGGCAGAGCCGGTATTATTTGGTGGTTAGCATTAGGCGGCCTGTTTCTTGATGCTTTTTCAAATTCAGCTCTGAGTGCTGGATTAAATCCAATGACCCGCAATTTAAATCTGAGCGCAACTGAAGTTGCGTTACTTACCTCATTTTCATCGTGGGTTGCCATATTATTTAATCCCATTGGCGGCTGGATTGCCGATCGCTGGGGGCGTGTACCACCGCTGATTATCGCCAAAGTAATGGCGGTGATTGGTGCGCTGTTGGTGATGTCATCCTCCAGTTTCAGCACCATAATCGTGGGCCGCTTCTTTGTTGGCGTGTCTTATGGGATGGATTTTGCCGTGGCCATGGCGATGCTGGCAGAGTTCACGCCGGTGAAACTAAAAAGCCGTTTAAACACCTGGCAAGGGGTTTGGTATGTTGCGGTTTGTTTAAATCTGGCACTAGCGCTGATGTTTTATTCATGGGATGTTGGGGATGCTATCTGGCGTTATTCTATTGCCGTGACAGCGTTATGTGGACTCATCGTACTTTTTTTCCAGTTCCGTTATTTAGTAGAAAGTCCAGTATGGTTGGCGAGAAAATCACGACTTTCTGATGCTGTGATCGCTATGAATAAAATATACGGTGATAATTTTATTCTGGCGCCAAAAGCGGAGCAAAAACCTGTCATTGGGCAAGCAGAAAAAGGGGCGAGAAATGTACTGCTAATATTCCGTGGCGTATATTTACCGCGTACGATTCTGGCTTCTACGGTTCAGATCTGCCAGTCAATCCAATATTTTGGTGTCGGCTGGTATTTGCCGGTTATTAGCGCCGCGATGTTCGGTAAAAACTTTGTGTACGCAACCTTGTGTTCACTATTTTTTAACGTATTTGGTATTGTTGGTGGTTTCTTGTCTCCTGCAATCGGTCGTCGTCTGGGCTTGCGCCGCTCTTCGGCGATCGGTTTTGCCGTGGCTTTTCTCGTACTGCTCACGCTGGGACTGTTCAGCGACAGTATGCCGCTGTGGGCCTCTTTGCTGGTTCCCGCGTTGTTTATTCTTTGTCACTCAGGTGGACCCGGTGCAAACGGGAAAAGCCTTTCATCCCTCTCTTTTCGCAGTGAACTGCGGGCAGGCGCGAATGGCGTGGTCGGTGCGCTCGGGGCAATAGGTGCGGCGCTCGGTCTGTTTATCTTCCCCGTTTTCCGTGATCTCTACGGCTTGCAAACGACCTTCCTGATCATGTCCGCCGTGCCGTTGTTCGCCAGCATCGTCTGCTTTGTGATCCCATGGGATCCCACTCGCACCACGATTCAGCCGGATAACGAGCCTGGCGCCCCGCAGTTCGAATCACCCCATTCACCCTATCCCGAGTCGATGGCCCCAGAATCAAACAGGAGTACGAAATGATTGAATATGAAGATGTCATTCTGGCTATTGATGAAGGTACATCTGGTACGCGTGCGGCAGTGGTGGGGCGAAATAGCCAGGTCCACTGCCTTGAATACCAACCGCTTCAGGTCAGTAGCCAGCGCCATGGCGTTGTTGAACAAGATGCTGATGAAATTTTGCAGGCCACTATTGCGGTATGTCGTACAGCGATTGCTAATGCGCAGCACAGCAAGATGCGTATTGTGGCGCTGGCGATTGCGACGCAACGTTCAACGGCGGTGCTCTGGGATGCAGACACTGGCAAGGCGCTGGCACCTGCGATGGTCTGGCAGGATGCACGTTTTACGGATGAGCTGGCGCGACTTGCTCCCGAATGGGATGCGAAACTGCTGCCAGTAATTGGACGACCGGTTGGGATACGTTCACCTTACCTCTGGGCGTCATACCATATCGCCAATACACCGGCAGTAAAGAGGGCGCACCAGGCCGGAACACTGGTTTTTGGCACCGTTGACAGTTGGTTGCTCTGGCATCTGGCGGAAGAAAAAAAATGTGTCACCACCCCCACCAACGCCACCTCTGCGGGCGCGTATTGCCTCAACGAGCATCAGTACCATTTGCCATGGCTGCAGACCCTGAAGTTCCCGACGTCATTGCTGCCTGAATTGCACGATGATACCGATGATTTTGGCTCTACACGTGAAGATATCCTCGGGATCAGCGTCCCGATCCGGGCTTGCGCCGGGGATCAGTTTGCGGGGGCTATTGGGCTGGGTTGCACTGAGCGCGGGCAGGCGTTGTGTATGCATGGGACCGGCAGCTTTGTTGATTTAATGATGGGGCCGACGGTGCCGACATTGAAAAAAAGTTGTGAAAGTACGCTCACCATGACCGCGCGCCGACAAAAAGGACGCTCGCACTTCTCTGTAGAAACATTCGTCCCGACGACCGGTTCGGCCCTGAACTGGGTGTGCGAAAAGCTGCGTTGGTTCGACTCACCCGAGCAAATCAGCGAGCTGGCTGCGCAGACCAATGATTCTGGCGGCGTGAGTTTCATTCCAGCATTAACGGGGCTGCGTGTTCCTCATTTGCAGCCGCATGCCCGCGCCTCGCTTAACGGTATTTCAATCTCGACCACGCGTCCGCAGGTGGCCTACGCCATTCTGGAAGGCATTGCGCATTCGGTAGCCGCCTGTATGCGCGCGAATGAAGCGGCAACCGGCATCGCAACGCAAGAGCTGGTGGTAGGCGGCGGGTTGTCCAATAGCGACACGTTATTGCAAATCCAGGCCGATGTTAGCGGGATCCCCGTACGACGGATGGCCGAAACGGCGAGGGCTAGCTTACGCGGCGCGGCGTTTCTGGCGGGAGCCGATGGGCTGCTGTGGGATTCGTTGTCTGATGCCTGCGCCACGCTGAAAACGGCGCGTCTGTTTGAACCCAAAATCAGTCATGACCTTCGCGAACAAAAAATCAACCGCTGGGAGATGCGTATTGCGCTCGAAATGGAAACCGCCAGCAGCCTCACTACCGCTAATCAGGAGCACGCCGACTCATGAAGTTTTTCCCTTCGCGAAAGCCAAACAAAACACGCAGTGATATGTACGGCGCCGAGCCGTTGCGTCTTCAGCGTCCTGAGCAACTGGACCGGCTGGAAAGCGAAACCTACGACATTCTGATTGTCGGCGGCGGAGTGACGGGAGCCTATGCGGCGCTGGATGCCAGCCTGCGCGGCTATCGGGTGGCGTTAATTGAGAAGAGTGATTTTGCCTCGGGGACGTCATCCAAGTCATCAAAAATGGTGCACGGCGGCCTGCGTTACATCGAGCAAGGGAACCTCGGACTGGTACGTCATTCTTTGCTCGAACGCCAGCGCATGCGCCGCAATGCTCGCCATCTGGTGCAGCGGCTGCCCTTTTTATTTCCGGTACTCGATAAGAATGGCGTGTTTGATAAACGCATGTCCTCTGCGTTTGAAAGTCTGCTCTGGACCTACGATCTCGCCGGGGGATGGCGGGAAGGTATTCTTCACCAAAAATTAACTCCGGCGGAAGTGTTATCGCACTGCCCAACGCTGAAAGAAGAGCAACTCTCCGGTGGCTTTATGTATTTCGATGCCCGCGTTGATGACGCCAGGTTAACGCTGGCCCTGGTGCGGACGGCGGCGTTTCATGGGGCGACGGTGACAAATCATGCCGAAGTCATCGAAACCACACGAGACCAGCATGGCAAGGTCAATGGGGGCATCGTGTATGCCGATGGCAGGGAAATCCGGGTCAAAGCGCGGGTGGTCATTATGGCGACGGGCGTCTGGTTGCGTGACTGGAGTGGGCTGAAAAAAGGGGAATCATCGCCGCTTAATATCCGTCCGGCGAAGGGGGTTCATGTCGCCATCCCGTGGATGAAAATTCGCAATGATTGCACGGTGACCATTCCGGTGGCCGGACGCAGTCGGCGCGCGACCATTACGCGCTGGGGCAACGTCTCCTATCTGGGCACCACGGATGAAGACTATCAGGGTGATTTGAACGATGTTCACTGCAATCGCACTGAACTGGACTTTCTGCTGGAAGGCGCAAACTCGGCGCTGAAAACGGATCTGCGTCCGGAAGATGTGGTGGGAAGTATTGCTGGTTGCCGCCCGCTTGTCGGTACCGCGGGCGGTAAAACCGTTGAGATGAAGCGTAACCATGAGATCAGGGTTGCAGCGGACGGACTGATTACCATTGTCGGCGGCAAACTGACGACATCACGCCACATGGCGGAAGAAACCATTGATGCGGCCAGCAAAATACTGGGCCGTAAAAAAGCCTGCTCAACGAAAACTGCGTATTTGCTGGGCGCGGCTGGCTATGACCCACAGGCCATTCTGGCCTCTGGCGGCCTGTCTGCGCATCTGGGCGAGCGCTATGGCACCGAAGCGCATTTTGTCAGTGACATTATTCAGGCCGATTCCTCGCTGGTTAAACCTATTGTGGAAGGGCTTCCCTACACCGAAGCGGAAGTGGTGTATGCCGTACGCCATGAGCTTGCCAGCACCGTTGATGATGTGCTGTCGCGTCGAATTCGCGCGCGTCTGATGGCACGCGATGCGTCAGCCGCTGCCGCTGAACGCGTTGGGGAGATACTGCAACAAGAACTCCGGTTACAGCCTGAACAGGTTGCAAAACAGGTAGCCAGCTATCAGGCCGCAATTAAACATGAAAAATCAATGCTTATGGGGACATCAGAATGATCAGTAAAGAAGCGATTAAACGTGGTTACAACCGTGGAAACTATACCGTTGGCGCACATACTCGCCCCGCATGGGCAACGGATATCACCCGCAGCAATGGCGCAAAAGGAATGCAGGTAGATCCCGTTGCGGTTAGCGAAGCGACGTGTGACCGGCTGCGGGTGATTGCTGATGAGGTGCTGACGTCGGAGTCCGATGTGATTACCTGGACCCGCGACTGGTGGGCCGGTTCGATGATTGCGGAAACCCAGGGCGCGCCCGCCACCTCAAAAGGCGTGATTGTACGCGTTTCTACCGTAGAACAGATTCAGGACGTAATGCGCCTCGCCAGTGAATCCGCTATTCCGGTCACAGTTTCTGCCGGGCGCAGTAACGTTACCGGAGCCGCATTGCCGTTGCGCGGGGGGATTGTGCTCGACGTTTGCGAACTCAACAAATTGCTCGATTATGACCCGCAAAGCCAGATTGTTGAGGTAGAAGCCGGCATGTTTGGCGATATTTTCGAGAAAACTATTCAAAAAGAGTATGGCATGACCATGGGGCACTGGCCGTCATCGTTTGGGATCAGTACTGTCGGCGGTTGGGTTGCCTGTCGCGGTGCGGGACAGCTATCTACACGCTACGGAAAAATTGAAGATATGGTTTTTGGCATGGATGTGGTGCTGGCTGATGGGCGCTTAATCACCGTTGGCGGTTATGCCCGCAGCGCTATCGGACCTGATTTACAGCAAATGTTTATCGGTTCGGAAGGCACGCTGGGCGTGATAGTACGTGTGCGTTTGAAGCTACATCGTCTGCCGGATTATGGCCGTGCTATCGCCTGGGGTTTTTCCAGTTTCGCCAGCGGGCTGGAGGCGTGTCGCGAAATCTTACAGCATGGCGCTAATCCAGCGGCACTGCGCTTGTACGATAACCTGGAAAGCGGCGTGCAGTTTGGCCTGCCCGAGACCAATGTCCTGTTGATTGCGGATGAGGGAGAACCTGACATTGTCGACGCGGTGTTGGCGATCAGTGAACGTATTTGTCAGCAGAGCGGAGAAGAACTTGACGGTGAATCCATCTTTGAGCGCTGGCTGGATACCCGGTATCTGACGGGAAAAAGCGCCGAAGGCTTTAAGAAAAGCCCCGGCCTGGTGGCGGATACGCTGGAAATGGTGGGGCGTTGGCGCGATCTCAGTGCGGTTTATGATGATGTGGTGGCTGCGATTAACGCCGTACCGGGCACGCTGGCGGGGTCTGCGCATCAGTCCCATGCCTACGTCGACGGCGCATGTCTTTACTTCTCGCTGCGTGGCGATGTGCCCGTCGAGCAGCGTGCGGCCTGGTATCGTGCGGCATGGGATGCGGCAAATGCGGTACTGATTAAACACAATACTTCCCTTAGCCATCACCATGGCGTCGGGCTGCTCCGTTCCCCCTACATGCAGGCTTCTTTAGGCGAATCGCTGTCGGTTCTGGCTGATATTAAAAAAGCGCTGGATCCGCAGAATATCCTTAACCCGGGCAAGCTGGGCTTAAGCGCTCAGCTTTACGCACATCAGGCAGGTCAATCATGATAAAAAACCTTGGCGTGCTTCTGGCACGCCAGCCCGTCATCATGGCGATTTACGGTATTGAGCAACTGAAAACCGCACTGTCCAGCAAAGCTGAAGTCTGCATTATTGCCAATATCGATCTGATCAAGCTCCAGCCGGTGATCGAACTGCTGTCGAAGGCGGGAAAGTACGTCATCGTGAATATCGACAGTTGTAATGGGCTGTCTCAGGATAAAGGCGGCATTGATTATGTGGCCGAAACGGGGGCGATGGGGTTGCTTTCCACGCGTCTGCAAACCGTACAGCGCGCGAAAAAATGCGGGCTGATCACCATGCAGAAAATCTTCGTCACCGACCGCTCCACCTGGCTACGCAGCCTGAAAGCCGTGGAGCAAAGCGAACCCGATTATGTGCAACTGATGCCTGCGCAGATGCTGCCGTTGCTGCCGCAGGCCGATCGTAATGTGTTGCCGCCGATTGTGGCCTCCGGGTTTGTCTGCAATGAGGAACATGCCCGGACGGCGCTGTTGCACGGCGCGATAGCTGTATCAAGCAGCGACAGCGCGTTATGGGATGTGAATTTGCTACGTTAAACCACCGGGAGCCAAAAATGGAAAACACGCAGCTGTTTGTCGTTGCACATTATTTTGCCCAACCGACGATGGGTGACAAGGTTAACGACGCGCTCAAAATGCTGGCAGAGGCAACGCGTCAGGAGCCTGAAAATATATCGTATGAGTTTTTCCGCTCCACGGAAGATGGCGATCGCTTTGTGATTCTTGAAACTTATCGTTGTGCAGAGGGGCTGGAACTTCATCGGCAAACGGAGCATTTCCAACGTATTGGCACTGGCATTATTGCCCCGATGCTGGCGCGTAAAGAGGTGAAAAGCTTTCACATTCATCCCGATGAACCGCATTGCTAAAAGCTGTCCATTTTCACTGCAAGGAATACCCCAATGAAAAATGTCATGAAGGATTTTGCGTTTACCACGGTAGCGGAAATCATCGTCGAGTGGGCGGGGGCGTCACGGTTAGGAGAGATCCTTCAGCCACGGTTTAGCGCACGTCGTGTATTGCTGGTGACCGATCCCGGTCTGGTCAAGGCTGGGGTTTTGCCACCGGTTCTGCACAGTCTGCACAACGCAGGGTTTCAGGTGACGCTGTATGATCGGGTCCAACCCGATCCACACGAGCGCCTCGTTCGCGAAGCTTTACAGGTTGCACGCGATGGTAACTGCGAAATGGTTATTGGTCTGGGCGGCGGCTCCTCGCTCGATGTCGCAAAGCTGGTGGCTGTATTAATCAACTCTGAACAAGACCTGCCGGAGCTTTACGGCATCGACAAGGTCGCCGGGAAACGTCTACCGCTGGTTAACATTCCCACCACCGCCGGCACCGGGTCTGAAGTCACCAATATTGCAATTTTGACGACCAACGATGACAGCAAAATGGGCATTGTCTCCCCGCAACTGTATGGCGATTTGGTGCTATTGGATGCGCAACTGACCCTGGGACTTCCTCCTGTCCATACTGCCGCCGCCGGGATAGATGCGATGGTGCATGCGATTGAGGCCTATACCGGCAAGCATAAGAAAAACCCACTCTCGGACGCGCTGGCCCGCGAAGCGTTACGTTTAATCAGTCGCCATCTGGTGACCGCATGTCGTGACGGGCACAACCGTGAAGCGCGAGAAAATGTGCTGCTGGGCGCGATGCTGGCGGGACAGGCTTTCGCTAACTCTCCGGTGGCGGCGGTGCATGCACTGGCTTATCCCTTGGGAGGCAGACACCATATCCCGCACGGCTTGTCGAATGCGCTAATGTTGGTTCCGGTACTGCAGTTTAACGTGGCGGTAACTGCCCCACTTTATGCCGAGCTGGCTCCCGTCATTGGGGCGCAGGTGACAGGAAATGTGGATATCGATGCCCAGTCGTTTATTGCCGGGATGGTAAGCATTATTGCGGCAACCGGGGCGCCGAACAGGCTACGTGACATTGGTGTTCCCGCAGACGGTCTGGCGATATTGGCGCAGGATGCCATGCAGCAGACCCGCTTGCTGGGCAATAATCCTGTTACGCTTAATGAAGACGATGCGTTGCGGCTTTACCAGCAGGCTTATTAAACCCTGAACGTGTCCGGTGAGTGGATCACCAGACACGCTTTATCGGCGGCGATATACCCACTACAACCGAATAGACATATTGAATCCAGGTGTTAGTATTCAATAGACAGCAGTTATGAGTATGCGTGTTTCATTTCCGGCCAGGAACGCTGATGATGACAACATTACTACCCGATTTCACAGCATTTTCGTCATTCACTTCCTTCGTGGCGCGCGTTGCCTTAACGCCTGCTCGCTCAATGGCCATTGTTTTTCATTCCTTCTCATCCCGGATGGAATCTCCCGCTGAATAGCTATTCAGTGGGCTTTGTGACACGCAACGTTTGATAACAGGGATTACGGCGGGTCGAATATGGATAAGTTTAAGCGTTATCTGATGTGGTGGGGAGCGGGTGTTCTTGTGGTGGTGGCCGCGACAGCCTGGTGGATGCTGCGCCCTGCGGGAATACCGGAGGGGTTTGCAGCCAGCAACGGCAGAATTGAAGCCACCGAAGTGGATATTGCCACTAAGATCGCCGGGCGTATTGATACCATCCTCGTTTCGGAAGGGCAATTTGTTCGTCAGGGCGAGGTGCTGGCGAAAATGGATACCCGCGTGCTGCAGGAGCAGCGGCTGGAGGCGATCGCGCAAATCAAAGAAGCAGAAAGCGCGGTGGCGGCGGCGCGAGCGTTGCTGGAACAGCGGCAAAGTGAAATGCGCGCCGCGCAGTCGGTGGTAAAACAGCGTGAGGCGGAACTGCAGTCGGTCTCTAAACGTCATGTGCGTTCCCGTTCGCTATCCCAGCGAGGGGCGGTGTCCGAGCAACAACTGGATGACGATCGGGCCGCGGCGGAAAGTGCACGTGCCGCGCTGGAGTCGGCAAAGGCGCAGGTCTCTGCGGCCAAAGCGGCAATTGAAGCCGCTCGTACCAGCATCATTCAGGCGCAGACCCGCGTAGAAGCCGCACAGGCTACCGAACGTCGCATTGCCGCTGATATTGATGACAGTGAGCTGAAAGCTCCGCGCGATGGTCGCGTACAGTATCGCGTAGCCGAACCGGGCGAGGTGCTTTCCGCGGGTGGGCGCGTGCTGAATATGGTCGATCTCAGCGATGTCTACATGACGTTCTTCTTACCTACTGAACAGGCGGGCTTACTGAAGATTGGCGGCGAAGCGCGACTGGTGCTGGATGCCGCGCCGGATCTGCGTATTCCGGCGACCATCAGCTTTGTGGCCAGCGTCGCGCAGTTCACGCCGAAAACGGTGGAAACCAGTGATGAACGGCTGAAGCTGATGTTCCGCGTCAAAGCGCGTATCCCGCCAGAGCTGTTGCAGCAGCACCTCGAGTACGTGAAAACCGGTTTGCCGGGCATGGCGTGGGTGCGTGTCGATGAAAATCGCGCCTGGCCTGAGGATCTGATGGTGAGGTTGCCGCAATGACGCATCTGGCGCTGGTTCCCGTTCCTCCCGTGGCGCACCTTGACGGCGTGAGTCAGCATTACGGGAAAACGGTCGCGCTGAACAATATCACGCTGGATATTCCCGCCCGTTGCATGGTGGGGTTGATTGGCCCGGATGGCGTTGGGAAATCGAGCTTGTTGTCACTCATCTCCGGCGCGCGGGTCATTGAACACGGCAACGTGATGGTGCTGGGCGGCGATATGCACGACCCGCAGCACCGCCGGGATGTCTGCCCGCGCATTGCCTGGATGCCGCAGGGGCTGGGGAAAAACCTGTATCACACGCTATCGGTGTATGAGAACGTCGATTTCTTTGCCCGCCTGTTTGGTCATGATAAAGCGGAGCGCGAAGCGCGGATTACCGAGCTGCTGAATAGTACCGGCCTGGCGCCGTTTCGCGATCGTCCTGCCGGGAAACTCTCGGGGGGGATGAAACAAAAGCTGGGGCTGTGCTGCGCGTTGATCCACGACCCAGAGCTATTAATTCTCGATGAACCCACCACCGGGGTCGACCCCCTGTCCCGCGCTCAGTTCTGGGATCTGATTGACAGTATTCGCCAGCGCCAGACCAACATGAGCGTGCTGGTTGCGACCGCCTACATGGAAGAAGCCGAGCGCTTTGACTGGCTGGTGGCGATGAACGCCGGGGAGGTGTTAGCCACCGGGAGCGCGCAACAGCTACGGGAACAAACCGCCAGCGACACGCTGGAGCAGGCGTTTATCGCGCTGTTACCCGAAGCCCAGCGTCAGGCACACAAACCGGTGGTGATCCCGCCGTATCACGCTGAGCGGGAAGAGATTGCCATTGAGGCGAAAGATTTGACCATGCGCTTCGGCAAGTTCGTCGCCGTTGACCACGTTAACTTTCGCATTCCGCGCGGGGAAATCTTCGGTTTTCTCGGCTCCAATGGCTGCGGCAAATCTACCACCATGAAGATGCTCACCGGACTGCTGCCCGCAAGCGAAGGCGAGGCATGGCTGTTTGGGCAAGCGGTTGACCCGAAGAATATCGATACCCGCCGCCGGGTAGGCTATATGTCACAGGCGTTTTCGCTCTACAGCGAGCTGACCGTGCGGCAAAACCTCGAACTCCACGCGCGGCTGTTCCATATCCCCGAGGCAGAAATCCCTCAACGCGTACAAGAGATGAGCGAGCGCTTTAGCCTGGCCGATGTCGAAGACGCGTTGCCCGGCGCTCTGCCGTTGGGGATCCGTCAACGCCTGTCGCTGGCGGTGGCAGTGATTCATCGCCCGGAAATGCTCATTCTTGATGAGCCGACCTCCGGGGTCGATCCGGTGGCGAGGGACATGTTCTGGCAATTGATGGTTGATTTGTCGCGCCAGGATAAAGTGACCATTTTTATCTCCACCCACTTTATGAATGAAGCGGAGCGCTGCGATCGCATGTCGCTGATGCATGCCGGAAAAGTGCTGGCCAGCGGCACGCCGCAGGAACTGGTGAAGCAACGCGGTGCCGCCAGTCTGGAAGAGGCGTTTATCTCCTGGTTACAGGAAGCGGCTGGTCCGGCGCCGGAGACTACGCTTTCGCAAGCGGATACGCCGGTGGTGCATGAAAATAATCAGCCGCTACGCCAGGGCTTTAGTCTGCGGCGTTTGTTCAGCTACAGCCGGCGTGAAGCGCTGGAGCTGCGACGCGATCCGGTGCGCTCCACGCTGGCGCTGATGGGGACGGTGATCCTGATGCTGATTATGGGCTACGGCATCAGTATGGATGTGGAAAACCTGCGTTTTTCGGTGCTCGATCGTGACCAGACCGTCAGCAGCCAGGCGTGGACGTTGAATCTGGCGGGATCGCGCTATTTTATCGAGCAGCCGCCGCTCACCAGTTATGACGAACTGGACAAACGGATGCGTTCGGGCGAGGTGGCAGTAGCCATTGAAATCCCGCCCAATTTTGGCCGCGATATCGCGCGTGGAACGCCGGTGAAGATTGGCGTCTGGGTTGATGGGGCGATGCCGAGCCGCGCAGAAACGGTCAGAGGCTATGTACAGGCGATGCACCAGACCTGGCTGCAGGATGTGATGGCCCGTCAGCCCAATGCCAGCGGGCAAAACGGGTTGATGACCATCGAGACGCGCTATCGTTACAACCCGGATGTGAAGAGCCTGCCGGCGATTGTTCCGGCGGTTATCCCGCTGCTGTTGATGATGATTCCTTCCATGCTCAGCGCACTCAGTGTGGTGCGCGAAAAAGAGCTGGGGTCGATTATCAACCTGTACGTTACGCCCACCACCCGCAGCGAGTTTTTGCTCGGCAAACAGTTGCCTTACATCGTGCTGGGAATGCTGAACTTCCTGCTGCTATGTGCGCTGTCGGTGTTTGTTTTCGGCGTCCCGCATAAGGGTAGCTTTTTAACACTGACGCTGGCCGCGCTGCTGTACGTCACCATTGCTACCGGACTGGGCTTGTTAATCTCTACGTTTATGAAAAGCCAGATCGCCGCCATTTTTGGTACGGCGATTATTACGCTGATCCCGGCGACACAGTTTTCCGGGATGATCGATCCGGTGGCCTCGTTGGAAGGGCCGGGACGCTGGATTGGTGAAATTTATCCGACCAGCCATTTTCTGACCATTGCGCGCGGGACGTTCTCTAAAGCGCTGGATCTGGCGGATCTTTGGCAGCTATTTATCCCGCTGGCAATCGCTATTCCGGTAGTGGTTGGTCTGAGCGTATTACTGCTGAAAAAACAGGAGGGGTGATGCGCCGATTACGCAATATTTATAACCTTGGCATCAAAGAGTTACGCAGTCTGCTGGGGGACAAAGCGATGCTGACGCTGATCGTTTTCGCCTTCACGATTTCGGTTTACTCCTCCGCAACTGTCCTGCCGGGGTCGCTACATCTGGCGCCGATTGCCATCGCGGATATGGACCAGTCGCAGTTGTCGAACCGGATTGTGAACAGCTTTTATCGCCCGTGGTTTTTACCGCCGGAGATGATCACCGCCGATGAGATGGATGCCGGGCTGGATGCCGGTCGCTACACCTTCGCCGTGAACATTCCGCCTGATTTTCAGCGTGATGTGCTGGCCGGGCGACAGCCAGATATCCAGGTCAACGTCGATGCCACGCGGATGAGCCAGGCCTTTACCGGCAACAGCTATATCCAGAATATCATTAGTGGTGAAGTGAACAGTTTTGTGGCGCGTTACCGCGACAATAATGAGCCGCCGGTGGCGCTGGAAATGCGCATGCGCTTCAACCCCAACCTGGAGCCTGCCCGCTTTGGCGCGGTAATGGCAATTATCAATAACATTACCATGCTGGCGATTGTGCTTACCGGGTCGGCGCTGATCCGCGAGCGCGAACATGGGACCATTGAGCACCTGCTGGTGATGCCGGTGACACCGTTTGAGATAATGGTGGCGAAAATCTGGTCGATGGGACTGGTGGTGCTGGTGGTTTCCGGTCTGTCGCTGATGCTGATGGTAAAAGGCGTACTCGGGGTGCCAATTGAAGGCTCGATACCGCTGTTTATGCTGGGCGTGGCGCTGAGCCTGTTTGCCACCACCTCGATCGGCATTTTTATGGGTACGCTGGCGCGTTCCATGCCGCAACTGGGGCTGTTGATGATTCTGGTGCTGCTGCCGTTACAGATGCTCTCCGGCGGCTCCACACCGCGTGAAAGCATGCCGCAGGCGGTGCAGGACATTATGCTGACCATGCCGACCACCCACTTTGTCAGTCTCGCGCAGGCGATACTTTATCGCGGGGCCGGGTTTAACATCGTCTGGCCGCAGTTCCTGACGCTGCTGGCGATTGGCGGGGCGTTTTTCCTGATAGCGCTGCTGCGTTTTCGCAAGACGATCGGCACGATGGCGTAAACATTATTGCCGGATAAGGCGCAGCCGCCATCCGGCAACGAAACAGGCAATCACTCTTCTTTCGGCAGGCACTGCAAATGACCGTGGCGTACGCCGCGCTGGGAAATGACGTCATCGGCAAAATGCTGCACATCGCCCATGTCACCTTTCAGCACAGCGATTTCCAGGCAGTCGTCATGGTTGATATGCACATGTAATGTGGCGACCGATAAATCATGGTGGTGGTGCTGGGTGGAAACAATACGGCTCGCCAGGTCGCGTTTCTCATGCTCATAAACATATGAGAGTACCGCGAAGCCTTGGGTGCCGTGCTCCTGGGTGGTTTCTTGCGCCAGTGCGCCGCGCAGAATATCGCGGATCGCTTCGGAACGGTTGTTGTAGCCACGGCGCTGGCTCAGGCCGTCGAGCGTTTCCAGTAAATCGTCATCGAGGGTAATGGTGACTCGTTGCATCTGCAATTAACCTTTCATGTGGCGCGTTGGCGCACAGGGAATAAAGGGAATAGCGTATTTTGTAACATACGTCAGGCATCCGGGGAAAAGGTTAATGCTCCCGCAATAAACGCAGCAGGGTACTGACCTGTTCATCCAGCGGGGCGAGCGTATCTTTAACGATCAGATGCAGCGGCGTGGCGCGGCGAGCGCCATGGCTTAACGGCAGCGGACGTAAAAGCCCCTGGGCCAGTTGCGTCTGAATACGCTCCTCAGGCAGCCAGCCGTAACCGACCTGATACATGACAGCATCAATCGCGGCATCAATGGTAGAGAATGTCCAGGCATCGCGCACCGGTTGCTGCGGGTTGTCGCGATCGGCAATGCGAATCAGTGGCCACGCGCGTAATGCGTCTTCATCCAGCGGTGCATCAAGAGTGCAGAGCGGGTGATCGCGATGGGCAACGGCCACGAAGTCAATGTTCATCAGCCATTCACCACGCCCGGTAACATCCTGACGCCGGGTCAGGACCATTACGTCCGCATCGGCATGCGCTGCCAGCCTGTCGTCTGCATTTTCCAGTACCTCGGTCAGCCGCACCTGCGTTTGCGGCCACGCCAGCTGAAACTGCTTGAGGATCGCGAACAGGCGTTTGCGTGGGAAGATACTATCCACCAGCAAATCCAGCCGTGTTCGCGTGCCGTTTTGCAACGTTGCTGCCCGGGTCTCCACCCATAAAAAGGCCTTCAGTAACGGTTTGACCTGAGCTAGCAACAACTCGCCCGCCGGGGTTAAAACCGCCCTGCGGCCTTCCGGCGTCAGCAGCGGCACGCCGAGTCGCTCCTGCAGTAGCGCCAGATTGTAGCTTACCGATGACTGGCTACGGTTGGTCTCTTCCGCGGCTTTCGCAAAGCTGCCCAGTTCCACTACTTTCTCCAGCAGGGCCCATTGCTCGAGGGTTGCTTTGTACATAACTCATCTAAAAATTGAATGAATATGATGTAAACATAGCGTTATTCATCCAATTTTTGAAGCGTTAAGATCATCGCATCAAGTAAGAGGAGAACGAATATGAGCGCTTTTGATAAACATGATTTGAGCGAATTTGTCGGCAAACATCTGGTCTATACCTACGATAATGGCTGGAATTACGAGATCTACGTAAAAAATGAGACCACGCTGGATTACCGCATTCACAGCGGTATTGTGGGTAATCGTTGGGTGAAAGATCAGCGGGCGTATATTGTGCGGGTAGGGGCGAGTGTTTATAAAATTTCCTGGACCGAACCGACCGGGACCGACGTCAGCCTGATCGTAAACCTGGGCGACAAACTCTTTCACGGCACCATCTTTTTCCCGCGCTGGGTGATTAACAATCCGGAAAAAACGGTGTGCTTCCAGAATGATCATATTCCGTTGATGATGTCGTATCGCGATGCGGGTCCGGCGTATCCAACCGAGGTGATTGATGAGTTCGCGACCATCACCTTCGTGCGTGACTGCGGGGCAAACAATGACGACGTGATTGCCTGCGCGGCGAGTGAGTTGCCGAAAAACTTCCCGGAAAATTTACGCTAAGGCTTCCAGACGCTGCACGGCGTCGGCGGTCAGGGTAAATGGCGTGGGGGTGCACACCGCCAGGCTCAGGGTATCGATCTGGCACTGGCTGACGGAGAGTGAGGAGGTCAGCGCGGTGCTATCGACGCTGACGATTTGCCAGGCGCTGCCGCCACGCTGTTTCACAATAGCTTCTTTACGCGTCCAGATACGCCAGAACGCCGCCAGCTGTTGCTCCGGGCGTTCGGCCTCTACTTCGGCATGTTCTCCGAGACTGAACACCGTGTTTGCCAGCGTCTGCCAGTTATCGCGCGGGCGCACGACTTCAATATCGCAGCCGACTTCCCCTTCGTCGCTGAGCAGCAGGACGATGTCATCGCCGCTATGGCTGAGATTGAACCACAGCGGCGTATCAGCGGGAAAAGCGGGTTTTCCTTGCTCGCCGTAGACAATGTCCGGCAATGGCGAAAGGGCATGGGAAAGCAGCACGCGGCCAGCCAGCCAGCGTGCCCGGCGAGCACCTTGCGGCGCTTGCTCTTTCATCGCGGCAGGCAGTTCGCCAGCGCTTAAAACAGAAACTTTCCCAAGAACGATCTGATACATATCAGGACTAACCTTTAGTAATAATGGGGTTGTGTATCATTCTTCACGTGCCATTTGCAAGTTTATCCCGGTAATCGACTTTTGGGTCTGCCTGGTCCCAGCAAAATTGCCAGTTTGCTGCCGCCTTTGGTGGTTTCCATCCAGATTTTACACACGCTGGTTAACGGCACGGAGAGTAACATGCCGACCGGGCCGAGCAGCCATCCCCATACCAACAGGGAGAGAAAGACGATCAGCGTCGATAATCCCAGGCGGTGCCCCATCATACGGGGTTCGAGAATATTACCAATCACCATATGCACGACCAGAAACAGCGCGCCAACCAGCACGCATTCGTAAATGCCGTTGAACAGCAGCGCCTGAACCATGGGCGGGACGGCGGAAATGACCGAGCCAATGTTGGGCACGTAGTTTAGCAGGAATGCCAGCACGCCCCACATCAGAGCAAACTGAATCCCCATCAGCGCCAGCCCCAGCCAGATAATGGCGCCGGTCCATAAGCTGAGCAACGTTTTCAGCGCCAGATAGTGTGAAACGCCCTTCAGCGCCCGATGCAGCCCCGCAATATGAATCTGCGGATTGTTTAACGCGAAGCGCAGCTTATAAGGAACATGGCGCACTTCAAACAGCATAAAGACGACCGTCATTACTAACAGGACGACGCTGGCCATGGCACCGGAAAGACTCGTCATTAGCGTGGTCGTGAAGGTCATCAGTTTGTCGGAGTCCATCCGTTGCAGCATGCGCTCCGGGGACATATGCAGGTTCAGAAAGGGGACCATTTCTTGCAGATACAGAACCTTGCGCGTCAACTCCTTATTGTATTTTGGCAACATGGCCATGAACTCAGTGATCGACGATGCAAGCACGCCAACCAGCGCCGTAAGAACAATCAGCATTACCACGACCACTAACGTAATGGCTACCGGGCGACGCACTCCTCGGCGAATAAACCAGGTGACCAGCGGGTTCAATACGATGGCAAAAAAGAGCGCCAATAGCAGTTGCACAATGATATCCGCCGCGGCATGGATGCCCGCGAGGATCACCACCAAAGCGGCCAGTTTGAGCAAAATATGCATACCCGTTTTATCGGGCTGAGCGGTTGTCATGTTTTCTTCCTGTTTGCGTTTTTGCATTAAGTGTAGCGGTTGGCTTGCGTCTGTTATTCCTAAACTCGCTGCTGATTTATAGTCTGCAACATGGTAGAAATGAAACACTGTTGTGAAAATGTGGTGACCTTCCATGCCCGAACCCGTCGCTGAACCGACGCTAAGCGGTTTGCGCCTTAATCTGCGCATTGTTTCGGTGGTGATGTTTAACTTCGCCAGCTATCTGACCATCGGCCTGCCGCTCGCGGTATTGCCAGGCTATGTCCATGATGTGATGGGATTTAGCGCCTTCTGGGCGGGGCTGGTTATCAGCCTGCAATATTTCGCCACGCTGCTGAGCCGCCCTCATGCTGGTCGCTATGCCGATCTGCTGGGGCCGAAAAAAATCGTGGTATTCGGACTGTGCGGCTGCTTTTTAAGTGGTTTGGGCTACCTGCTGGCGGGATCAACGAATGGTTGGCCGTTGGCCAGCCTGTTGCTGCTATGCTTGGGGCGCGTGATTCTGGGCATCGGGCAAAGCTTTGCCGGGACCGGCTCTACGCTATGGGGCGTGGGAGTTGTTGGCTCGATGCATATCGGACGGGTGATTTCGTGGAACGGCATCGTGACCTATGGCGCGATGGCGATAGGCGCTCCGCTGGGCGTTCTGTGTTATGCCTGGGGTGGCTTACAGGGGCTGGCGCTGACCGTGATGGGCGTGGCGCTGTTGGCAATACTGCTGGCGCTCCCCCGCCCGGCGGTGAAGGCCAGCAAAGGCAAACCGTTGCCGTTTCGCGCGGTACTTGGACGCGTCTGGTTGTACGGCATGGCGCTGGCATTGGCCTCCGCCGGATTTGGCGTGATCGCCACCTTTATCACGCTGTTTTATGATGCAAAAGGTTGGGACGGCGCAGCTTTTGCGCTGACGCTTTTTAGCTGTACGTTTGTGGGTACTCGCTTGTTATTCCCGAATGGTATCAATCGGTTAGGTGGGCTCAATGTCGCGATGATCTGTTTTAGCGTCGAGATTGTTGGGTTACTGCTGGTGGGCATGGCCTCCATGCCGTGGATGGCGAAAATTGGCGTTCTGCTGGCAGGTGCCGGGTTCTCGTTGGTCTTCCCGGCGCTGGGCGTGGTGGCGGTAAAAGCCGTCCCGCAGCAAAATCAGGGCGCCGCGCTGGCGACCTATACGGTGTTTATGGATTTATCGCTGGGCGTTACCGGGCCGCTGGCCGGGCTGGTAATGACGTGGGCGGGCGTACCGGTTATCTATCTGGCGGCAGCCGGGCTGGTGGCGGTGGCGTTATTGCTGACCTGGCGGTTAAAAAAACGGCCTCAGGTGGTGTCACCGGAGGCCGAGTCATCGTCTTAACCGTTACTGGATAACCAGCGTGTTAATGATGTTTTCTGCGGTCGTTTGCGCTTTTTGCTGATCGTCAGCAGGCAGCGTGATTTGCAGCGTCAGCAGTTGGTTGTCCACTTTACCCAGCACCACGGAAGAGTAAGCGGTCTGGCCTTTGGCCGAGATGATGCTGTCTAACTGTTGCAGCGTGTGGCCTTTCAGCTCAATAGATTTATTGGTGACGACCTGCAACTGCGGGTCGCGGCTACGCTGCTGATCTTCCAGGCGTTTTGCCAGCACCGCCAGATCTTCGTTCGTATTGTCGCCGACGATCACAATCACCGCTTTCTGGCCGGTTGCGTCAGAATACACGTGCATATTGTTCGCCTGGGTACCCAGCTTGCCGCTCTGATCGGTCATATCCGCTGGCAGGGAAAAACTGAGTTTGCCGTCCAGCAGGCTGACCGGTTGTCCGGTGGCGTTACTTTCTGCGGCGGCACCCTCTGCCGGCGCTTTCGTATCGCTATTATCACAGGCCGCAAGCCCCATAACCAGCAGGCCAATACCGACATATTTAACCAGATTGCGCATTGACTT
The DNA here is from genome assembly GCF_005281115.1 of Citrobacter sp. wls710. Lineage (NCBI taxonomy): Bacteria > Pseudomonadati > Pseudomonadota > Gammaproteobacteria > Enterobacterales > Enterobacteriaceae > Citrobacter > Citrobacter sp. wls710. Next base: position 57,221 of record NZ_SZXD01000011.1, on the reverse strand, counting down.
CTTCCTTTCGATAAACGGCCATAACGGCTCATTCGACCATCTTATCACAACTCGGAAAATGAACCTTTAACTCGTCTGCAATGCAGATAATTCAGATTTATCTGCCAGCCTTTTCAGTAACATATTCAGCAGTACGCCGTACATCGGCAGGAAGAAAATAATGCTGATCAGTACCTTGAAGCAGTAGTCGACCAGCGCGATTTCCATCCAGTGCTCGGCCATAAAGGCATCCGGGCTACGCCAGAAAGCGATAAAGAAAAAGGCCAACGTATCGCTGATGTTGCCAAACAGCGTGGAAGCCGTCGGCGCCAGCCACCAGCGGCGGTTCTGACGCAGGCGGTTAAAGACATGCACATCCAGAATTTGTCCCAGCGCGTAAGCCATAAAGCTGGCTGCAGCGATACGGGCGACAAACAGGTTAAAGTGCAGCAGCGCGCTGAACCCCTGCCACGACCCCATATAGAACAGTGATGACACAACATAGGAGATCAGCAGCGCGGGGATCATCACCGCAAAGATGATACGTCGTGCCAACGGCGCGCCAAAAATACGCACGGTCAGGTCGGTCGCGAGGAAAATAAACGGAAAGCTAAAAGCGCCCCATGTGGTATGGAAACCAAAAATGGAGATCGGGAGCTGCACCAGATAGTTGCTGGAGGTGATCACCAGCAGATGAAATAGCGATAGCCAAAACAACGCTTTTACGCGCTGAGATTGTGTAAACGGAGTCATATTGTGACCTTTTTGTTGGATGGGGTGAGGGAACCCAATAAAAAACCGTCGCATGATACTGCTTTAAGAGCACATTGCAATGGTTGTTTTTCACGCAATCGTTAACCTGATTGGCTTACGCCACAACAGAGCGTAAAATAACGCCGTTTTTGCATGAATGAGACTACGATGAGCGATCTGTTTACCTCTCCCGACCATACGCTTGATGCCCAGGGACTACGCTGCCCGGAACCTGTAATGATGGTGCGTAAAACTGTGCGCGGTATGCAGGCGGGTGAAACGTTGCTGATTGTCGCCGACGATCCGGCGACAACCCGCGATATTCCCGGCTTCTGTACCTTTATGGAGCATGAACTGGTGGCCAAAGAGACCGACTCTCTGCCGTACCGCTATTTAGTGCGCAAAGGGCAGTAATCTTGTTATGCCGGATGGCGCTAACGCTTATCCGGCCTACAGGTTACCCTTTACGCAACAACCGCAGCGCGTTCGCGGTCACCAGCACCGTCGCCCCCGTATCAGCCAGCACCGCCAGCCACAGTCCGGTTATCCCGAGCAGCGTGGTGACGAGGAAAATCCCCTTCAAACCCAGCGCAATCGCAATGTTCTGGCGAATATTAGCGTGGGTGGCGCGCGCCAGTTGAATCATTTGCACCAGGCCACGCAGACGGTTGTGGGTCAGGGCGGCATCGGCGGTTTCCAGCGCGACGTCGGTCCCGCTACCCATGGCAATGCCGATGGTCGCCGCTTTCATTGCCGGAGCGTCGTTGATACCGTCGCCGACCATCGCCAGCGGCGACTGTTGGTTGAGATGGGTAACGGCCCGCACCTTATCTTCCGGCATTAATCCTGCTTTGAATTCCAGACCCAGCTCCCCGGCAATGGCTGCTGCCGCGCGTGGGTTATCGCCGGTCAGGATTACCCCTTTCACGCCGATCTGAGTGAGCTCGCTGATGGCCGTGCGGGCGTCATCGCGCAGCGTGTCCTGTAGAGCCAGTACGCCGAGAACGGTATCGTTACGCAGCACCAGCACCACCGTCTGGCCCGCGCTTTCCAGCTCGCTAATCTGTCCGGCAAAGGCATCGGCAGGCTGTTTGCCCGCAGCGCAAATCAGTACGCGCTCGCCGTTGACCAGCGCTTCAATTCCGGAGCCAACCAGCGCCCGTTGTTCTTTCGCTACAGGAATTGTCAGCTCACGCGTTTGCGCTTCCCGAACAATCGCCTGCGCCAGTGGGTGTGTTGCACCTTGCTCTACCGCCGCTGCCAGCGCCAGCAGTTCAGCCTCATCAATACCGCTTGCCGAATGAATCGCCGTCACGCGCGGTTTACCGATGGTCAGGGTGCCGGTTTTATCAAACGCCACCTGCGTGACTCTACCCAACTGTTCCAGTGCCGCACCGCCTTTAATGAGTGCTCCACGACGCGCCGCGGCGGCAAGACCAGAGGTAATCGCTGCGGGGGTTGAGATAACCAGCGCACACGGGCAGCCAATCAGCAACAGCGTCAGTCCTTTATAAATCCACTCCTGCCACGAGGCGGCAAACAGCAGCGGCGGGACGAGGGTAACCAGCAGCGCAACCGCCATAATAGCGGGGGTATAAATTCGGCTGAAACGGTCAATAAAGCGCTCAATGGGGGCGCGGCGTTCTTCCGCTTCTTCAATCAGCTTCAGAATGCGATCGATAGCGCTGGCGCCCGGCTCGGAAAGCACTTCCAGCGTAACCAGACGATCTACGCTGGTGGCGCCCGCCGGGACTTTCTCGCCGGTGGCGCGTTCAACCGGGATCGATTCGCCGGTCAGGGCGCTTTCATCAAAGCTGGCAAAGCCGGAGACCAACTTACCGTCGGCAGGTAAACGCCCACCGGCGGCAACTTCGATAATATCGCCAGGCTGGAGGGTATTGATAGCGACCTCTTCGCGCTCGCCGTTACGCAGGCGCGTGGCGGTTTCCGGCTTGAGTGCCATCAGTGCGCTGACCCCTTTACGGGCGCGGCTGGCGGCCCACCCTTCCAGACGCTCACCAATTAAAAACAGCAGTAGCACCATGGCGGCTTCCGCCGTCGCGCCGATAAACAGCGCGCCAATCGCGGCCACGCTCATCAACGTTTCAATGGCGAAGTAGCTGCCGGTTTTCATCAGACGTAGCGCCTGACGGGCAATGGGATACAGGCCCACCAGCGTGGTGGCGATAAACGCTATCTGACCGAAAGGATGATTGAACTGCTCAAGCCCCCAGCTAATCGCCATCATGATTATCAGCGAAATCAACGGCAGGTTCTCTCTAAAGCGTGATTCGGGGGCGGCTTCCGGTGCTTGTTCATCGCGCAGGGTATAACCTGCTTTTTGTACCGCGCTTTCAACTTGCTGACGGATATCGGAACCCGCATCGACGACCAGTTTTTCGGTGGCGAACAGCACCTGGACCTGGTTGACGCCGCTCACCTGGCGGACCGCATTTTCCACTTTCCGGGCGCAGGCGGCACAGTCCATTCCTGCCACTTTCCAGGAATAACGGGTGCCAATTACCCTTTCGGATACGGGTGATGGGGTTGAGCAACTTCCTTCACAGCAGCAGTCGTCCGCTTTTTGTGGGGCAGGTGCTGGCTTGAAAGAAGAGAATTGTGGGGCTTTTTTGCCAGGGGCATCGGGCGTCGACATGGCATCCTCCGGTTAATAATCATTTCGTATTAACCGAAGGATACACTCTGGAGTCGACTCCAGAGTCAAGCGATATTACAGATACAACGAACGAACAATCAGGAAATGTCCGGCGAAGTAGCAGGCGGCGGCAATGGCGTTATCGGCGCGGAAGCGGCGGCGATAATGGCTACCCAGCCAGACAAAATTGCCGATGAACAATAATGAGGCGCCGAGGAATGCCGACAGCGCGGGGCCAGTGGGGCGGAAGAACCACAGTTCGCCCGCCATCCAGACCATCATCAGCGTGATGCCGATAAAAGTACAGATGGCTAAACGCAGCTCTTCCAGTCTCGTCCAGATGATAGCGATCAGCAGTGCTCCCAACACCACCAATACCAATGGCAAAGGCCAGAAGAACGACAGCGTCATTTGGCTGGCGAAATAGATGGTATACAGCAGGTGTGAGAGGAAAAATGCCCCCACGGCGTAGAGCAGACGTTGGCGCGGCAACAGCGTCAGCGCATCGCCCAGCAGTGAGGCAAGCAGCCCTGCCAGCACCAGATAGCTGATGGCGTTAAACATTGGCGCCTGCCAGGCCAGCAGCGCCAGCAGGAGTAAAGTTAGGGGTTTAAAGACCCAGCGTTGCCAGGCGGGCCCACGATAGGAAGCATCCACGAACAACCATGCGGAAAGGCAGACAGCGATAAACGACCAAAGCATCTTAGTTCCTTGAATTCGTTATTTTTTCGTAAGCGGGGTGCTTACGGCTCTATTGTTCAGTGTAGAGGTCGACACTGCCAGATGACAACACCATAACAGGCAATGTATGCTTATTTCCGCATTTTCTGATGGGTTAATACTATGAGCAAGCCGCCACTTTTTTTCATTGTTATCATTGTCTTAATTGTTGTAGCTGCGTCGTTTCGCTTTGTCCAGCAGCGGCGTGAAAAAGCGGATAACGATGCAGCACCGCTGGTGCAAAAGCAGGTGGTAGTGAGTAATAAGCGGGAAAAACCACTTAACGATCGGCGATCACGTCAACAGGAAGTGAGCCCGGCAGGAACCAGCATGCGCTATGAAGCCAGCTTTAAGCCGCAAAGCGGTGGTCTGGAGTTGACGTTTCGCCTGGATGCCCAGCAGTACCATGCGCTAACTGTCGGAGACAAAGGCACGCTGAGTTATAAAGGTTCGCGTTTTGAGGATTTTAAGCCTGGGCAATAACGCCGAGCGGCACTGTGTTTATCTTGCCAGTGCCGATAATGAATTCAACTGAAATATATAACATCGTTAAAATATAGTTATTATTTATTCTTCTGTACAAATATCGTTGGTATTATATTTTTTTGTGTGTCTAAAATATCGATGGTATCACTATTCTGCTATCAGATTTTCACTACCCTATTATTTCAATGTTATCGCATACATATAAACATGTAATTTAAAATGGCTAAGGGATTTATATGGCGAATACAATGTGGTTGACCTTGAATGGGCAGGCGCAGGGATTGATTTCTGCTGGATGCGCATCGGTAAATTCGATTGAAAATAAATCACAAACTGCCCATCGCGATCAGATAATGGTAATGGCAGTTAATCATGGCATGAGCCGAGTACAAAATGTGAATCATCAATGTTTGACGTTTATAAAGCCAGTAGATAAATCCTCGCCATTATTAGGGAAAGCCATAACTGACAATGAAACATTAAACTGTGAATTTAGCTTCTATCGCACGAGTCCGGCGGGTTTAAATGAGTGTTATTACGCGATAAAACTTATTAATGCCAGAATATCCAGCATCCATTTACAGGTGCCTCATACCATTGATGACAGTGCGGGGCAGCCAGAGGAAATCATTGAGCTTTCGTATGAGTCAATTACCTGGGAGCACATTATGGCGGGAACCAGCGCATACAGCCTTTGGGATGAGCGAATTTATTAAGGGATAAGGATGGAAAGGTATTATGACTGGATAGGAAATCATCGTGAAGATATTCTTAGAGGAAATAACTGGCAACGTAATCAGCGCGTTGAGAACGAAATCAGAAAGCTGAAAAATAATCTGAATAGCAATACACAACACATTATACTGCTCACGCCTGAAGAGGCGCAGGGCGTGATTGAAGATTTGCTAAGTAGTAAATCCGTCAGTTTTTCGACGAATTATGCCGGTAATATCAAAGATACGGCTGATGCGACTAAAAAACTGTCGAAGCTTTTTTCTTATCAGCAGGCCGGAAAGATTGTCTTCACCTTAAAAGGCCTTGGGATTAAAGCCACGCAATATGCTTATCAGGGAAAGCTGTATGTGAAGATTACGGGCTACCCTTCTCTGCGGCGCATTCTTAACGGAACCCGTTACCGGATTAATCATCCTAAGGTACTTGAAGTGGGTATTGGCAGCGCCGGGTTTCGGGATGGCATTATGTCAGGCGCCAGGTTCTGCATCTGGTTCTCCGCATGCTGGCGGTTGATTGAGCTGGTGTTTAAATCCGAGCATGACGTCGCCGCACTACTGGGGAATGTGACGATGGATGTGGCGAAGGTGATTGTAAGTATTTTTGTCTCGCAATCAGTGGGTAGTGCTCTTGAGTTAGCTGTACCTCTATTGTTCTCTAGCGCCGCCGTTCCGGTTTGGGGAGAAATTGTCGGTGTCGTTGTATTAGGTTTTATTATTGCCCGGTCTCTGAATGAAGTGGACAAAAAATATGAGCTATCAGACAAACTGATAGCGTGTATTCGTGAGGGACTTAAAGAACGGCAAAGAATCGAAGAGTGGAACATCCAACGGCTGGGGTACAGAAGCTCCCTTTACGGCGGAAATTATTGACATGAAGCATAATATTAATCTGATGAATATTAAGAAGAGATGCAATTTATTTCTCTGTATATTCATTTTTGGGGGGGGGACTTGGGTGGAGTATATTGCCAGCGTACCGGATCTCACCGATCTCGTTGAATCCAGAAGCATCGTCTATTTTTTCTGGGGTTCATTTTGCATGTTTTTCATGATTCCGGTGACGGGCTGCTTTACTTTGGGCATTGCCTACCTGGCTTTTGCGAAAAGCATGAAGCCGCCAAAATTCTTCGACAGGACATTTACCATTGTTTTCCACGTCGCGGGGGTAGGATTTGTTATTGGTAATATCCTCTCTTTTATTGTCATTTTTTATCCGCTTGGAACTAACTATGTTTTATGCGAGCGTCCAGGCCCGACGTCTGGCACCTATTACACCCGGACCGAAGAGATTTGTGAGCAGGTGAAACACCTGCGGAAAACAAGAGCCAGTAAAGATATTCCAAAACTGAAAGATCAACTGGACGGTATATTACCACCGTGATGACGTTTTGCAGACCCGGCTCGCAACGCGCCGCCGGGCGAAAAACTACAGTTACTTCTTCAACTGGTCCTTAATCTTCTTCTGCCAGACCAGCAGCTCAAAGACGCCGAACAGGAAAATGCGGATTTTCTCCCCGCTGGTCATCTGCGGGCCATCTTTTGGCATGGTGCTTTTCAGTAGCGCCAATTGCATGCCGTGCATCAGCACCATAAATATCAGTGCGACGTTAACGAAGATGTTAAGCGGGCGTGGAAAGGGTTGAAAAATATTCAGTAGTAAAAAGGCCCAGACGCACAGCATCAGCAGGCGTCCCAGGTTAATCAGCATCGTGCTCTCCTTGTGCTTCACGTTGATACAGGCGGTAGGCGACCTGTCCTGCCACTTTTTCACGGTATAGTGACCAGTTTACCGGAACCGGCGGCAGGCCGTTTTCGACTTCGCTTTCAACGTAGATATACGCTTCATCTGCCAGCCAGCCATGGGTTTCCAGAAGGGTTAATGTTTCTTCCAGTAATCCTTTGCGAAACGGCGGGTCAACGAACACCACGTTATGCGGCGTACCGGGTTGGGCCAGAAACGCCAGCGTATTGGTGTTGACGACGCGGGCATGATTTGCCTTCAGCGTAGCAAGATTCTTTTGCAACTGCTGCGATACCGCGCGATCCATCTCCAGAAGCGTCGCATTTGCCGCATAGCGAGAGAGGGCTTCCAGCCCCAACGCGCCGCTGCCGGCGAAGCAGTCCAGGCAATGTGAATCGACCATTACCGGGGCCAACCAGTTAAATAAGGTTTCGCGTACGCGGTCGGTGGTCGGGCGCAGGCCGGGACTGTCCGGAACCGGGAGTTTACGGCCACGCCATTGCCCGCCAATAATGCGGATCTGGCCGCTACCAGAGTGATTCGGTTTTTTCATTTCAATTATTGTTCAATCCGCTGCTGACGTGTCATTCCAGGCGGTGATGTGAGTTAAGTTAAGTGATAGACTATTTCATCATTTTTTTAGCTGCTATGTACATAGCGTTGACGCTGTGCCATGAAGCAACAGCGGGGGAGTGTAGTCGCAAATGGCGAAAGAGAAAAAACGTGGCTTTTTTTCCTGGCTGGGCTTTGGTCAAAAAGAGCAGGCACCGGAAAACGAGACAGAACTAAAAAACGAAGAACAACAACCGGTTGCTGAAGAAACTACCGTCGTTGACGAACAGCCGCGTGCCGAGGAAACCCGTAGCGAGGCACAAACACAAGCCTTTGCTGCTGAAGTTGTTGAAGTCACTGAACAGGTTGCGGAAATCGAAAAACTGCAGCCGGAAGAAGAGCCTGTTGCTGAGCAACTGCAGCCGGAAGTTGAAGCGGTTGCTGAATCCACTGTTGAACCTGCAGTGGAAACCCCTGCGGCGGCGGTTATCGAACACGAAGAATTGCCGCTGCCGGAAGAGGTGAAAACCGCAGATGTTTCTGCCGAAGAGTGGCAGGCTGAAGCAGAAACTGTAGAAATCGTCGAGGCGGTTGAAGAAGAAGCCGAAAACGAACCGCAACTGACCGATGAAGAGCTGGAAGCGCAGGCCCTGGCCGCTGAGGCGGCGGAAGAAGCCGTCATGGTGGTGCCGGTTGAAGAACCTGCCGTTGAAGAACCGGTAGAAGAGGCGGTCCAGGAGCAGGAAAAACCAACTAAAGAAGGTTTCTTTGCGCGTCTGAAACGCAGTCTGCTGAAAACAAAAGAAAACCTCGGTTCCGGATTTATCAGTCTGTTCCGCGGTAAAAAGATCGACGATGATCTGTTTGAAGAGCTGGAAGAGCAACTGCTGATAGCGGATGTGGGCGTAGAAACGACCCGTAAGATTATTGCGAATCTGACGGAAGGCGCCAGCCGTAAGCAGCTCAAAGATGCAGAAGCGCTGTATGGTCTGCTGAAAGATGAAATGGGCGAGATTCTGGCGAAGGTTGATGAGCCGCTGAACGTTGAGGGTAAAACGCCATTTGTTATCTTAATGGTTGGCGTCAACGGCGTGGGTAAAACAACTACCATTGGTAAGCTGGCGCGTCAGTTTGAGCAGCAGGGTAAAACGGTGATGCTGGCGGCGGGCGATACCTTCCGTGCGGCAGCGGTAGAGCAGTTGCAGGTCTGGGGTCAGCGTAACAATATCCCGGTGATTGCGCAGCATACCGGCGCGGATTCCGCCTCCGTTATCTTTGATGCCATTCAGGCCGCGAAGGCACGTAACGTAGACGTGCTGATCGCTGATACCGCAGGGCGTTTGCAGAACAAATCGCACCTGATGGAAGAACTGAAAAAAATCGTTCGTGTCATGAAGAAGCTCGACGAAGAGGCGCCGCATGAAGTTATGCTGACTATCGACGCCAGTACCGGGCAGAATGCGATAAGCCAGGCCAAACTGTTCCATGAAGCGGTGGGCTTAACCGGTATCACCCTGACCAAGCTGGACGGTACGGCGAAGGGTGGGGTCATCTTCTCGGTTGCCGATCAGTTTGGCATCCCTATCCGTTATATTGGTGTGGGCGAACGTATCGAGGATTTACGTCCGTTTAAAGCGGACGATTTTATTGAGGCACTTTTTGCCCGAGAGGATTAACAATGATTCGCTTTGAACATGTCAGCAAGGCCTATCTCGGTGGGAGACAAGCGCTGCAGGGAGTGACCTTCCATATGCAGCCTGGCGAGATGGCGTTTCTGACCGGCCACTCTGGTGCGGGTAAAAGTACCCTGCTGAAGCTGATCTGTGGAATTGAACGGCCCAGCGCCGGAAAAATCTATTTCAGCGGGCATGACATCAGCCGTTTGAAAAACCGTGAAGTGCCGTTTCTGCGTCGTCAGATTGGCATGATTTTTCAGGATCACCACCTGTTGATGGACAGAACCGTGTTTGACAACGTGGCAATTCCGCTGATCATCGCGGGCGCCAGCGGGGACGATATTCGTCGTCGCGTGTCAGCGGCACTGGATAAGGTCGGGCTGTTGGACAAAGCGAAAAACTTCCCGATTCAGCTCTCTGGCGGTGAGCAACAGCGTGTGGGTATCGCCCGTGCGGTGGTGAATAAACCTGCGGTACTGCTGGCGGATGAACCGACGGGGAACCTGGATGACGCGCTGTCGGAAGGGATCCTTCGTCTGTTCGAAGAGTTTAACCGCGTCGGGGTCACGGTATTAATGGCCACGCACGATATTGGTCTGATCTCCCGTCGCTCCTACCGCCAGCTGGTCCTGAGTGATGGACACCTGCATGGAGGCCTGGCGCATGAATAGACGTGACGCTATCAATCAAATCAAGCAGTTCGGTGGCCGACTGGATCGTTTTCGTAAATCAGGCGGCGCGCCGGGTGATGGCGGTCGTAATGCGCCGAAGCGTGCGAAAGCCGCGCCAAAACCGAACTCACGTAAAACCAACGTTTTTAACGAGCAGGTGCGTTACGCGTTCCAGGGCGCGTTGCAGGACCTGAAAAGTAAGCCGCTGGCGACGTTCCTGACGGTGATGGTGATCGCCATCTCCCTGACGCTGCCAAGCGTGTGTTACATGGTTTATAAAAACGTAAACCAGGCGGCAAGCCAGTATTATCCCTCGCCACAAATCACCGTCTATCTGCAAAAAACGCTGGATGACGATGCCGCCGCGCGGGTGGTGGGTCAGTTGCAGGCCGAACAGGGCGTCGAGAAAGTAAATTATCTTTCCCGCGAAGATGCGTTGGGTGAATTCCGTAACTGGTCCGGTTTTGGCGGTGCGCTGGACATGCTGGAAGAGAACCCGCTTCCTGCCGTAGCGGTGGTGATCCCGAAACTGGACTTCCAGGGGACGGAGTCGCTGAACACCCTGCGCGACCGTATTGCACAAATCAACGGTATTGATGAAGTGCGGATGGACGACAGCTGGTTCGCTCGTCTGGCGGCGCTGACGGGACTCGTGGGGCGCGTATCCGCGATGATTGGCGTGCTGATGGTGGCGGCGGTCTTCCTCGTCATCGGTAACAGCGTGCGCCTGAGTATTTTTGCGCGTCGCGATACCATTAACGTGCAAAAGCTGATTGGCGCAACGGACGGATTTATCCTGCGTCCATTCCTTTACGGCGGCGCGCTGCTCGGTTTTTCCGGCGCATTTCTTTCACTGATTTTGTCAGAAATTTTGGTGATGCGTTTGTCGTCAGCGGTGACTGAAGTGGCGCAGGTTTTTGGAACAAAGTTTGATATCAATGGCTTATCATTCGACGAGTGCCTGTTATTGCTGCTGGTGTGCTCAATGATCGGCTGGGTGGCTGCCTGGCTTGCCACGGTTCAACATTTACGCCACTTTACCCCCGATTAAAAAATCTCTGGTATAATCTTTCCCTGCACTGAGTAGTTCGCTCTGCAGGGAAAGAGTCCCTGTTATCTCTTCCCGGCGTATTCATTGTGATGTCACATTTTGTGCGTAATTTATACACATTACGACATGGAACTTGTGGATAAAATCACTGTCTGATAAAAGATTGAATGATATTCTCGTTGCTCATAAGCTCTGGCATGGTTGTTGCTACTGGTTTTTGTTAATTAGTTTTTGCCAACGCGCCAGATGAAAAGATTGAGAGGATTTGAATGACCAAAGAAATGCAAAATTTAGCTTTAGCCCCTGTTGGTAACCTGGAATCTTACATCCGGGCTGCGAACGCGTGGCCGATGTTGTCGGCTGACGAGGAGCGGGCACTGGCTGAAAAGCTGCATTACCAGGGCGATCTGGAAGCAGCTAAAACGCTGATCCTGTCTCACCTGCGCTTTGTTGTTCATATTGCTCGTAACTACGCGGGCTATGGCCTGCCGCAGGCGGATCTGATTCAGGAAGGTAATATCGGCCTGATGAAAGCCGTGCGCCGTTTCAACCCGGAAGTGGGTGTGCGCCTGGTTTCTTTCGCTGTGCACTGGATCAAAGCAGAGATCCATGAATACGTTCTGCGTAACTGGCGTATCGTGAAAGTCGCGACCACTAAAGCACAGCGTAAGCTGTTCTTTAACCTGCGTAAAACCAAGCAGCGTCTGGGCTGGTTCAACCAGGACGAAGTTGAAATGGTGGCTCGTGAGTTGGGTGTTTCCAGCAAAGACGTGCGTGAAATGGAATCCCGTATGGCGGCGCAGGACATGACGTTTGACATGTCTTCAGACGACGAGTCTGACAGCCAGCCGATGGCGCCGGTTCTGTATCTGCAGGATAAATCCTCTAACTTTGCCGATGGCATTGAAGAAGATAACTGGGAAGATCAGGCCGCGAACAAACTGACTCACGCAATGGAAGGTCTGGACGAACGTAGCCAGGATATCATCCGCGCTCGTTGGCTGGACGAAGATAACAAGTCCACGTTGCAGGAACTGGCCGATCGCTACGGCGTTTCTGCTGAACGTGTTCGTCAGCTTGAAAAGAACGCCATGAAAAAACTGCGCGCGGCGATCGAAGCGTAATCTTCGCGCATTGCCAATGAACCCTCGAATGTGAATTCGGGGGTTTTGTTTTTTGTAGGCCGGATAAGGCGTGTACGCTGCCATCCGGCAACACCTTTGCCCGATGGCGCTTTGCTCATCGGGCCTACGACCTTTCCTCCCCTCCACAGACACGAATTTGTTATCTGGATGTAAATTTAGCTATTCCAAAATAATAAAAATCGGGTATGTTTTAGCAGAGTATGCTGCTAAAGCACGGGTGGCTATCCAATAATCGAAATAAAGTGCTGAACAACAACATCACAACACACGTAATAACCACAATAATGGGGATTGTCAGGATGAATATGAAGGGTAAAGCGTTATTGGCAGGATGTATCGCCCTGTCTTTGAGCAATATGGCGTTTGCTAAGGATATTAAAGTGGCCGTTGTCGGCGCAATGTCCGGTCCGGTAGCGCAGTATGGCGATCAGGAGTTTACTGGCGCAGAGCAGGCGATTGCGGATATCAACGCCAAGGGCGGGGTGAAAGGTGACAAACTGGTCGTGGTGAAATATGACGATGCCTGTGACCCGAAACAAGCGGTAGCGGTCGCGAACAAAGTGGTCAACGACGGGATTAAATACGTTATCGGCCATCTGTGCTCATCGTCTACCCAGCCCGCGTCAGATATCTATGAAGATGAAGGCATTCTGATGATCACCCCGGCAGCGACGGCGCCGGAGCTGACCGCGCGTGGTTATAAGCTGGTGATGCGTACCACCGGCCTGGATTCCGATCAGGGGCCAACTGCCGCCAAATACATTCTGGAAAAAGTGAAGCCGCAACGCATTGCCATCATTCACGATAAGCAGCAGTACGGTGAAGGTCTGGCGCGTGCGGTGCAGGACGGCCTGAAGAAAGGCAACGCCAACGTGGTGTTCTTTGACGGGATTACCGCCGGTGAAAAAGACTTCTCGACGCTGGTAGCGCGCCTGAAGAAAGAGAATATCGATTTCGTTTACTACGGTGGTTATCACCCGGAAATGGGGCAGATCCTGCGTCAGTCTCGTGCCGCAGGTCTGAAAACCCAGTTTATGGGTCCGGAAGGGGTAGCGAACGTGTCGCTGTCTAACATTGCGGGTGAGTCTGCGGAAGGCTTACTGGTAACCAAGCCGAAGAACTACGACCAGGTGCCTGCAAACAAACCGATTGTGGATGCTATCAAGGCCAAGAAACAGGATCCAAGTGGCGCATTCGTGTGGACCACTTACGCCGCGCTGCAATCCTTGCAGGCCGGTCTGAACCAGTCTGACGATCCGGCTGAAATTGTCAAGTACCTGAAAGCAAACTCAGTAGAAACCGTAATGGGGCCGCTGTCCTGGGACGAGAAGGGCGATCTGAAAGGCTTCGAATTCGGCGTGTTTGACTGGCATGCTAATGGTACGGCGACCGACGCCAAGTAATTGAGTGCCGGGTGGCGGCTTCGCCTTACCCGGCCTACATACCTGGAAAATTGCGAGGTGGTTTTTTTATCTTTTCTCCCAGCCATCCGCCTGGGCTGTAAAGCCTAACGCCTGCATAAACGCGGCCATCACGCTGCGGTCTTCAACGCCTACATCTGCCATCCACCATGAACTCACACTTGGGTTTTCACGGATCACCTCTTCGATCAAATACTGCCCGACGCCGCGACGACGGGTGATTTCACGTACGCGCAACGAATCCAGAGCACCTTGTGTGCCGCTCAGGGTGACACGTACAGCGCCTAACAGACGCTCGTTAAAACGCGCGGCGTAGATCCGGTGCGTTTCATCTACGCTTAACGATGAGGCGGAATATTCCGGCCAGATTTTGCCCAGATCAATCAGATCCTGGGCGCTAAAGTTGTTTAAACGAACGATGGTCAGCTTCATTAGCAGCATGTCCAAATCACAAAAGATGGAAGCAGTGTACCGAAATAATTCACCCGGATGCTTTCTCTTTTTTATGCGATTAACCAGGTTAATCGTTTTGCGACGACGGTAATGACAGTTTGAAACATTAGAGATTGAAAAACAGGCAGGATAATACCCTGGGATGCAGCATTTTATTCCGCTCTTTGTACCGTTATTTTATGCTGACAAACGTGCTTTTTTTTGTTTATCTATAGTGAAAAGCAGAATATTATCTTTTCTTAATCGACTGAAATATAGAGATTTTAGCCTGATTTTGCTTAAAAAACTGTGCTAAACCATTAATGAGATTGGTAAAAATAGTGCAGTTCAAAAAAAGCACAGTCTGCTTTTTAACCACATAAATACAAAATATTAATTACGTCACGAATGGGGATTCAGGTAATGAAACGGAATGCGAAAACAATCATCGCAGGGGTGATAGCACTGGCAATGTCGCATGCTGTCATGGCAGAAGATATTAAGGTTGCTGTTGTCGGGGCGATGTCGGGTCCGGTCGCACAGTGGGGTGATATGGAATTTAATGGCGCACGTCAGGCCATTAAAGATATCAATGCCAAAGGTGGGATCAAAGGCGACAAGCTGGTCGCCGTGGAATATGACGATGCTTGCGATCCAAAACAGGCTGTTGCCGTAGCAAACAAAATCGTCAACGACGGTATTCAGTATGTTATTGGCCACCTGTGCTCATCTTCGACTCAGCCAGCGTCAGACATCTATGAAGACGAAGGGATCCTGATGATTTCCCCGGGGGCAACCAACCCGGAACTGACTCAGCGCGGTTACGCACACATTATGCGTACTGCGGGTCTGGACTCCTCCCAAGGACCAACGGCCGCGAAATACATTCTGGAGAAGGTGAAGCCGCAGCGCATCGCCATCATCCATGATAAACAGCAATATGGTGAAGGTCTGGCGCGTTCGGTGCAGGACAGCCTGAAAGCGGGCAAAGCCAACATCGTCTTCTTTGATGGGATCACCGCCGGGGAAAAAGATTTCTCTGCGCTGATTGCCCGCCTGAAGAAAGAAAATATCGACTTCGTCTATTACGGCGGCTACTACCCGGAAATGGGGCAAATGCTGCGCCAGGCGCGCTCCGTTGGCCTGAAAACTCAGTTTATGGGGCCAGAGGGTGTGGGTAATGCCTCTCTGTCTAACATTGCTGGTGATGCCGCAGAAGGCATGCTGGTGACGATGCCAAAACGCTATGACCAGGATCCGGCGAATAAAGCGATTGTCGATGCGCTCAAAGCTGACAAGAAAGATCCAACCGGGCCGTACGTGTGGATCACTTATGCAGCCGTCCAGTCACTGGCGAGCGCAATGGATCGCAGCGGAAGCAAAGAGCCGCTGGATCTGGTGAAAGATCTGAAAGCACACGGGGCTGATACCGTGATTGGGCCGCTGAAATGGGACGAAAAAGGCGATTTGAAGGGATTTGAGTTTGGTGTCTTCCAGTGGCACGCCGACGGATCATCGACCGTCGCGAAGTAATACCTGAAGACGAGTTATCCCACCGCCCGTGCAAAACGGGCGGGTTAAGAAAGGTTACCTTATGTCCGAGCAGTTCCTCTATTTCTTGCAGCAGATGTTTAACGGCGTCACGCTGGGAAGCACCTACGCGCTGATCGCCATCGGTTATACGATGGTGTACGGCATTATTGGCATGATTAACTTCGCCCATGGCGAGGTGTATATGATCGGCAGCTATGTCTCCTTTATGATCATCGCTGCGCTAATGATGATGGGGATTGATTCCAGTTGGCTACTGGTCGCGGCGGGCTTCGTCGGCGCGATTGTGATTGCCAGCGCCTACGGCTGGAGTATTGAACGGGTGGCGTATCGGCCCGTGCGCAGCTCCAAGCGTTTGATCGCGCTAATTTCCGCTATCGGGATGTCCATCTTCCTGCAAAACTACGTCAGCCTGACGGAAGGTTCGCGCGACGTGGCGCTGCCCAGCCTGTTTAACGGCCAGTGGACTGTCGGCAGTAGTGATAACTTCTCTGCATCTATCACCACTATGCAGCTGGTTATCTGGATTGTAACCTTCCTCGCGATGCTGGCGCTGACGCTGTTTATCCGCTATTCGCGTATGGGACGCGCTTGCCGCGCCTGTGCGGAAGATCTGAAAATGGCCAGCCTGCTCGGCATTAACACCGACCGCGTGATTGCGCTGACCTTTGTGATCGGTGCGGCAATGGCGGCGGTTGCGGGCGTGCTGCTCGGTCAGTTCTATGGCGTAATTAACCCCTACATCGGCTTTATGGCCGGGATGAAAGCCTTTACCGCGGCGGTACTGGGCGGCATTGGCAGCATCCCTGGCGCGATGATCGGCGGCCTGATTCTGGGCGTTGCCGAAGCGCTTTCTTCTGCTTATCTGAGTACCGAATACAAAGACGTGGTGTCGTTCGCGCTGCTGATTCTGGTACTGCTGGTGATGCCGACCGGTATTCTGGGTCGTCCGGAGGTAGAGAAAGTATGAAACCGATGCATTTTGCAATGGCGCTGCTCTCTGCCGCCATGTTCTTCATTCTGGCGGGCGTCTTTATGGGCGTTCAGTTAGAACTGGATGGCACCAAACTGGTGGTGGATACCGCTGCGGATATCCGCTGGCAGTGGGTGTTCATCGGCACTGGCGTGGTGTTCCTTTTCCAGCTGTTGCGTCCGGCCTTCCAGAAGGGCCTGAAGAGTGTCTCCGGGCCGAAGTTTATTCTGCCGGCGATTGATGGCTCCACCGTTAAACAGAAGCTGTTCCTGGTGGCGCTGCTGGTGATTGCCGTGGTGTGGCCGTTTATGGTGTCGCGCGGAACGGTGGATATCGCCACGCTGACGATGATTTATATCATCCTCGGCCTCGGCTTAAACGTGGTGGTGGGGCTTTCCGGCCTGCTGGTGCTGGGCTACGGCGGCTTCTATGCCATCGGCGCTTACACCTTCGCACTGCTGAACCATTATTACGGCCTCGGCTTCTGGACCTGTCTGCCGCTGGCAGGGCTGGTTTCCGCTGCTGCGGGCTTCCTGCTGGGCTTCCCGGTACTGCGCCTGCGCGGTGATTATCTGGCGATTGTGACCTTAGGCTTCGGCGAAATCGTCCGTATCCTGCTGCTCAACAACACCGAAATCACCGGCGGCCCGAACGGTATTAGCCAGATCCCGAAACCCACCTTTTTCGGGCTTGAGTTCAGCCGCAGCGCGCGTGAAGGCGGCTGGGATACCTTCAGCAACTTCTTTAACGTGAAGTATGACCCGTCCGATCGCGTGATTTTCCTCTATCTGGTGGCGCTGCTGCTGGTGGTGTTCTCGCTGTTTGTCATCAACCGTCTGCTGCGCATGCCGCTGGGACGTGCGTGGGAAGCGCTGCGTGAAGATGAAATCGCCTGCCGTTCGCTGGGCTTAAATCCTACACGCATCAAGCTGACCGCCTTTACCATCAGCGCCGCGTTCGCGGGTTTTGCCGGCACGCTGTTTGCCGCGCGGCAGGGTTTTGTCAGCCCGGAATCGTTCACCTTTGCCGAGTCGGCCTTTGTGCTGGCGATTGTGGTACTGGGTGGGATGGGTTCGCAGTTTGCGGTCATCCTCGCAGCTATCCTGCTGGTCGTGTCACGCGAACTGATGCGTGATTTCAATGAATACAGCATGTTAATGCTGGGTGGTTTGATGGTACTGATGATGATCTGGCGTCCGCAGGGCTTGTTGCCGATGACCCGTCCGCAGTTGAAGCTGAAAAACGGGGAAGCAAAAGGAGAGCAGGCATGAGTCAGCCATTATTATCCGTTAACGGCCTGATGATGCGCTTCGGCGGTCTGCTGGCGGTGAACAACGTTGAGCTGGAACTGAGGCCGCAGGAAATCGTCTCGTTAATCGGGCCAAACGGCGCGGGTAAAACCACGGTCTTTAACTGCCTGACCGGTTTTTATAAACCGACGGGCGGGACGATTAAGCTGCGCGACCAGCATCTGGAAGGGCTGCCGGGTCAGCAAATCGCGCGTATGGGCGTGGTGCGTACTTTCCAGCATGTACGCCTGTTTCGTGAAATGACGGTGATTGAAAACCTGCTGGTGGCGCAACATCAGCAATTGAAAACCGGCGTCTTTTCCGGCCTGTTAAAAACGCCGTCGTTCCGTCGCGCGCAGAGTGAAGCCCTGGATCGCGCCGCCACCTGGCTTGCGCGTATTGGTTTGCTGGAGCATGCCAACCGTCAGGCCAGTAACCTCGCCTACGGTGACCAGCGTCGTTTGGAGATCGCCCGCTGCATGGTGACACAGCCGGAAATCCTGATGCTCGACGAACCGGCCGCTGGCCTCAACCCGAAAGAGACTAAAGAGCTGGACGAGCTGATTGCCGAGCTGCGCAACCATCACAACACCACCATTCTGTTGATTGAGCACGATATGAAACTGGTGATGGGAATTTCCGACCGTATTTACGTGGTGAACCAGGGCACGCCGCTGGCGAACGGGACGCCGGAACAGATTCGTAATAACCCGGACGTGATCCGCGCCTATTTAGGTGAAGCATAATGGGGGCGAGGCATAATATGGATAAGGCGATGTTATCGTTCGATAAAGTCAGCGCCCACTACGGCAAAATTCAGGCGCTGCACGAGGTTAGCCTGTATATCAATCAGGGTGAAATCGTAACGCTTATCGGCGCCAACGGCGCGGGGAAAACCACCCTGCTCGGTACGTTATGCGGCGACCCACGCGCGACCAGCGGGCGAATTGTCTTTGATGGTAAAGACATTACCGACTGGCAGACAGCGAAAATCATGCGCGAAGCGGTGGCGATCGTTCCGGAAGGGCGTCGTGTGTTTTCGCGTATGACGGTGGAAGAGAACCTGGCGATGGGCGGCTTCTTTGCCGAGAAGGACCAGTTTCAGGAACGTATCAAGTGGGTGTATGACCTGTTCCCGCGCCTGCATGAGCGTCGCATTCAGCGTGCGGGCACCATGTCCGGCGGTGAACAACAGATGCTGGCGATTGGCCGCGCGCTGATGAGCCAGCCGCGCCTGTTGCTGCTGGATGAACCTTCTCTGGGGCTGGCGCCGATTATCATCCAGCAGATCTTTAACACCATTGAGCAGTTGCGCGAGCAGGGGATGACCATCTTCCTCGTCGAGCAGAACGCCAACCAGGCGCTGAAACTCGCCGACCGCGGCTACGTGCTGGAAAACGGTCATGTGGTACTGGAAGACACCGGCGATGCGCTACTGGCGAATGAAGCGGTGCGTAGCGCTTATCTGGGCGGTTAAGATTTCTCTTAAGAGTTAAGGGGCCTGATGGCCCCTTTTTATCGCGTTATGTTATTATTGAGAATGGTTATCAATAATAATATGAACATGGAGAAAGGATGATACGTTCAGGTACCTGCATGATGATTGGAACTCTGTTATTGGCGTTTGCATCTGGCGCTCAGGCATTGGAACCGCAAACGTTCGACCCGCGCGATCCGTCTATCTGGGAAGAGAAACCAACCAACCCGTTGGCACAGTCCAGCTCGCCCTGCGAAGTCTTCACCAGCTCGGTATGCCCTGGCTGGGAAGATGAGAAATCAGATATCCAGCGTGAACGTGAGCGGCGGGAACAGCAGCGTTTACAGAATGAATTTGAACGACGCTGGCGTCGGGATTAACGTTACCGGAGTGAATGGGCAGCGTGTCAGGTCACGTCGCTAGCTAAATCTGCAGGTATTGCGAGCCTTGTCCCAGCAAGCATAGGTTATTTGCTGCATAATCAACGGCTTGATGTATATCTCGAGTCAATGGTAATTGAATGAATGATTTACCGCGTCAAACTGACGTGCTGCCCATGCCCGCAATAGAAGGTGTCACGGTCTCTTTTAATGGACTGCACTATCTGCGCCCCGAGCTGCTTCTGGATTTCGTGAGTATCAGTAGCGCGCCGTTGCTTGCCGTTACGCCTGTTGCATTGCTGTACTCTTCTGTTGGTGTGCTGCAGCAGGTCGAGTTACGCAAGCTGCCGGTTGAAGTCGTTGGCCGTGTGGTTTATCCCATCACTTCGCTGAAGCTTCCTGCGTTACGAGGAAAGCTCATCATTAACGCCCAGTCGCGACGGCTCAAGTTTCTGGAAAGTCTGGTGGCGATATCGCCGGAAGATAATATCCACGGTATGCAGGTTCTGGGCCTGGCGCTGGAGTTTACGTTCGCACAACCTGAGTGATCTCATCTGTACGGCAAATCTTTTTATGGGCCGGGTAAGGCACCTCCCCGGCTTTGTTGTGCTCCACCCCGCATTTTCCTGTCACTCCGCTTTCACCGCCTTGCCATCTGTTTGTCGCCTTACTATCTTTTTTTTGTAATAAAAAAGTTATTTTTCTGTCATTCGAGCATGTCATGTTACCCCCGCGAGCATAAAACGCGTGATATCGCGCATCCGGCACAACAAGAGAGATAACCGATGATATCGTTACGACATACAGCTTTAGGACTGGCACTTAGCCTGGCATTTGCAGGTCAGGCGCTGGCAGTTACCACCATCCCGTTCTGGCACTCAATGGAAGGCGAACTGGGTAAAGAAGTTGATTCACTGGCGCAACGTTTTAATGCCGCCAACCCCGACTACAAAATTGTTCCACAGTACAAAGGTAACTACGAGCAGAGCCTGAGCGCAGGTATTGCCGCCTTCCGTACCGGAAACGCCCCTGCGCTGTTGCAGGTTTATGAAGTGGGTACGGCAACGATGATGGCCTCAAAAGCCATTAAACCGGTCTATGAAGTATTCAAAGAGGCTGGCATCAACTTCGATGAATCTCAGTTCGTGCCGACGGTTTCCGGTTATTACACTGACTCGAAAAGCGGACATCTGCTCTCCCAGCCGTTTAACAGCTCCACGCCGGTGCTGTATTACAACAAAGACGCCTTCAAAAAAGCCGGTTTAGACCCTGAGCAACCGCCAAAAACCTGGCAGGATCTGGCGGAATACACCGCGAAGCTGAAAGCCGCAGGTATGAAGTGTGGCTACGCCAGCGGTTGGCAGGGCTGGATTCAGATCGAAAACTTCAGCGCCTGGAACGGTCTGCCGGTCGCCACCAAAAACAACGGTTTTGACGGTACTGACGCGGTGCTGGAGTTCAATAAACCGGAGCAGGTGAAACACATTGCACTACTGGAAGAGCTGAATAAAAAAGGTGATTTCAGCTACTTCGGACGTAAAGATGAATCCACCGAGAAGTTCTACAATGGGGATTGCGCCATTACCACTGCTTCTTCTGGTTCTCTGGCCGACATCCGTCACTACGCCAAATTCAACTATGGCGTCGGCATGATGCCGTACGATGCCGACGTGAAGGGCGCGCCGCAGAATGCGATTATCGGTGGGGCCAGCCTGTGGGTGATGCAAGGCAAAGACAAAGCCACCTACGAAGGCGTAGCGCAGTTCCTTAACTTCCTCGCGAAACCAGAGATTGCTGCCGAATGGCACCAGAAAACCGGCTATCTGCCGATCACCACTGCCGCGTACGATCTGACTCGGGAGCAGGGCTTCTATGATAAGAACCCCGGGGCCGATATCGCCACCCGTCAGATGCTGAACAAACCGCCGTTACCGTTCACTAAAGGGCTGCGTCTGGGCAACATGCCGCAGATCCGTACCATCGTGGATGAAGAGCTGGAAAGCGTGTGGACCGGAAAGAAAACCCCACAGCAGGCGTTGGATGCCGCGGTTGAGCGTGGCAATCAGTTACTGCGCCGCTTTGAGCAATCGACCAAATCTTAATATGAAATGCCGGGTGGCGGCTTCGCCTTACCCGGCCTACAAAGTACGCGTAGGCCGGATAAGCGTAGCGCCATCCGGCACCTTCCAGGAAAAGAACCTTCATGTCCTCATCCCGTCCGGTGTTCCGCTCGCGCTGGCTTCCCTATTTACTGGTGGCCCCGCAGTTGGTTATCACCGTTATTTTCTTTATCTGGCCCGCCGGTGAAGCGCTGTGGTACTCGCTACAAAGCGTTGATCCTTTTGGCCTTTCCAGCCAGTTTGTCGGACTGGAAAACTTTGTCGCGCTGTTTCATGACCCGTACTACCTTGATTCGTTCTGGACGACGATAAAGTTCAGTACGTTGGTTACGGTAAGCGGCCTGCTGGTGTCGCTGTTTTTTGCTGCGCTGGTGAATTACGTGGTGCGCGGTAGCCGTTTTTACCAGACGTTAATGCTACTCCCCTACGCCGTTGCGCCTGCCGTCGCCGCCGTACTGTGGATCTTCCTGTTCAACCCGGGTCGCGGGCTGATTACCCATTTTCTCGGTGAGTTTGGCTATGACTGGAACCACGCGCAAAACAGCGGTCAGGCAATGTTTCTGGTGGTGTTCGCGTCGGTCTGGAAGCAGATTAGTTACAACTTCCTTTTCTTCTTTGCCGCACTGCAATCTATTCCCCGGTCGCTGATCGAAGCCGCCGCAATTGATGGCGCGGGGCCGATTCGCCGCTTCTTTAAACTGGCGCTACCGCTGATTGCGCCGGTCAGTTTCTTCCTGCTGGTGGTGAATCTGGTGTATGCCTTCTTTGATACCTTCCCAGTGATCGACGCTGCCACGGCAGGTGGGCCGGTACAGGCGACCACGACGTTGATTTATAAGATCTATCGTGAAGGCTTTGTCGGCCTGGATCTCTCTGCGTCAGCCGCGCAGTCGGTGGTGCTGATGTTCCTGGTCATTATTTTGACGGTGGTGCAGTTCCGCTATGTGGAAAGTAAGGTGCGTTACCAATGATTGAGAACCGTCGTGGGCTGACAATATTCAGCCATACCATGCTGATTATGGGGATCATGGTGATCCTGTTCCCGCTGTATGTCGCGTTTGTCGCGGCGACGCTGGACAACAAAGCGGTATTTGAAACGCCGATGACACTGGTTCCCGGCACGCAGTTGCTGGAAAACATGAAATATATCTGGGTCAACGGCGTAGGCGTCAACAGCGCGCCATTCTGGTTGATGATGCTCAACAGTTTCATCATGGCGTTCAGTATTACGGTGGGGAAAATCACCGTCTCTATGCTCTCTGCGTTCGCTATCGTCTGGTTTCGCTTTCCGCTGCGCAACCTGTTCTTCTGGATGATTTTTATCACCCTGATGCTGCCGGTTGAGGTGCGTATTTTCCCGACGGTGGAAGTGATCGCCAACCTGAAAATGCTCGACAGCTACGCGGGTCTGACGTTGCCGCTGATGGCATCGGCTACTGCGACCTTCCTGTTCCGTCAGTTTTTTATGACGCTACCGGATGAGCTGGTTGAAGCGGCGCGTATTGACGGCGCGTCACCGATGCGTTTTTTCCGCGATATCGTGCTACCGCTGTCAAAAACCAATCTGGCGGCGCTGTTCGTGATCACCTTTATCTACGGCTGGAACCAGTATTTGTGGCCGTTGTTAATTATTACCGATGTCAACTTGGGCACTGCGGTGGCGGGCATCAAAGGCATGATCGCCACCGGCGAAGGTACCACCCAATGGAATCAGGTGATGGCAGCCATGTTGCTGACGCTCATCCCTCCGGTAATCATCGTGTTAGCCATGCAGCGTGCCTTCGTGCGTGGTTTAGTGGACAGTGAGAAATAAAATGGCTGGTTTAAAACTACAGGCAGTAACCAAAAGCTGGGATGGCAAAACCCAGGTGATTAAACCGCTGACGCTGGACGTTGCGGACGGTGAGTTTATCGTGATGGTCGGGCCATCCGGCTGCGGCAAGTCTACGCTGCTGCGGATGGTGGCTGGGCTGGAGCGGGTCAGCGGCGGCGATATCTGGATCGATAATAAGCGCGTCACCGAGATGGAGCCGAAAGATCGCGGCATTGCAATGGTGTTCCAGAACTATGCCCTCTACCCGCATATGAGCGTGGAAGAAAACATGGCCTGGGGATTGAAGATTCGTGGAATGGGCAAGGAGCATATTGCCGAACGGGTGAAAGAGGCGGCACGTATTCTCGAACTGGGTGAATTGCTTAAACGTCGCCCGCGCGAACTTTCAGGCGGCCAGCGTCAGCGCGTGGCGATGGGACGGGCGATTGTTCGCGATCCGGCGGTATTCCTGTTCGATGAGCCGCTTTCTAACCTCGATGCCAAGCTGCGCGTCCAGATGCGTCTGGAGTTACAACATCTGCATCGCCGACTGAAAACCACCTCGCTGTATGTGACGCACGATCAGGTTGAAGCGATGACCCTTGCCCAGCGGGTGATGGTGATGAACAAAGGCATTGCCGAGCAGATCGGTACGCCGGTTGAGGTGTACGAGAAACCTGCCAGCCGTTTTGTGGCGAGCTTTATCGGCAGCCCGGCGATGAACCTGCTGGACGGGCGCATTAGCGCTTCGGGTACGCATTTTGAACTGGATGACGGCATGGCCCTGCCCATTGCCAGGAACGTCCGGGAATATATTGGGCGTAACATGACGCTGGGTATCCGCCCGGAGCATATTGCGTTAAGCTCGCAGGCCGATGGCGGTGTGCCGTTGGTTGTCGACACCCTGGAAATGCTGGGCGCGGATAACCTGGCGCACGGACGCTGGGGTGAGCAAAAGCTGGTGGTGCGACTGGCGCATCAGCATCGCCCGACGGCAGGCAGCACGCTATGGCTGCATCTGCCAGAAAATCATTTGCATCTCTTTGATGGCGAAACAGGACAACGCGTATGAGTAACTGGCCTTATCCCCACATTGCCGCCCATCGCGGCGGCGGTAAGCTGGCACCGGAAAACACCCTGGCGGCGATCGACGTGGGGGCGCGATACGGGCATACCATGATTGAATTTGACGCTAAATTGTCGAAAGACGGCGAGATCTTTTTGCTGCACGACGACAATCTCGAGCGGACCAGTAACGGCTGGGGCGTGGCGGGTGAGCTGAACTGGCAGGATCTATTACGCGTGGACGCAGGCGGCTGGTTTAGCGGCGAGTTTAAAGGCGAACCGCTGCCGCTGCTCTCGCAAGTGGCTGAGCGCTGCCGTCAGCACGGCATGATGGCGAATATTGAAATTAAACCCACGACCGGCACCGGAACGTTAACCGGCAAAGTCGTGGCGCTGGCTGCGCGTGAACTGTGGGTGGGAATGACGCCGCCGCTGTTGTCGTCTTTTGAAATTGACGCGCTTGAAGCAGCGCAGCAGGCGGCTCCGGAACTGCCGCGCGGTTTACTGCTTGATGAATGGCGTGACGACTGGCGCGAACTCACTACCCGGCTCGGCTGCGTCTCGATTCATCTTAATCATAAGCTGCTGGATGAAGCGCGCGTGGATGCGCTGCGCGACGCGGGGCTACGTATTTTGGTTTATACCGTCAACCGACCCCAGCGCGCGGCAGAGCTGCTGCGCTGGGGAGTGGACTGCATCTGTACCGATGCCATTGATACAATAGGGCCGGATTTCCAGCCCTATTAAGGCCCGATCGTTTTTAACGGAACGTTAGGCTGCGGCGTGCTGGAGGGCTTCAGCATGTCGCCGTTCTTTTTCTCCGACAGCATATGTTGCTGTTTATTCAGCGAACTGTCCGGGTTACGAGTTCCGTTCAACATGCCACCGTTGCTGTTGGGCAGCATCTGTTGTTGACCCGTATTCAACTCTCCCGGCTGAGACTGAAGGACTCGCTGGGAGTTCGTGTTGATTTGGTTTTCCATATGCTGTTGCTGCATGCGGGTTTGCGTTTGCAACTGCTGGTTGAGCATCCCTTTTTGCTGAATTTGCTGCGTTTGCATTTGGGTCTGCATACGCTGCTGGCTCGGGATCTGGTAACCCGGTTGATTCGGGTTATTCATGGTGTTGATGGGCTGTGCAAAGCCTGCAAACGGCAATAGCATGGCTAAAAGTAAGAGTCGTTTCATCGCTTTTCTCCTCTCGGGGATCGTTTAAGTTTACTCCTTTCTCGCCGTTACGATGATTATTTCAGAGTTATGCACCAGGCTTAGTGGGGGCCGACCCCATACATCTGGAGAATAACGATGATAAAACCGACGTTTTTACGCCGGGTAGCCATTGCTGCTCTGCTCTCAGGAAGTTGTTTTAGCGTTGCTGCTGCGCCGGCAGCGCCACCACCGGTATCCTACGGTGTCGAGGAAGATGTGTTCCATCCCGTGCGTGCGCAGCAGGGAATGGTGGCCTCGGTGGATGCATTAGCCACCCAGGTTGGGGTGGATATCCTCAAACAGGGGGGCAATGCCGTCGATGCCGCCGTGGCCGTTGGCTATGCGCTGGCGGTGACGCATCCGCAGGCGGGTAATCTGGGCGGTGGTGGTTTTATGCTGCTGCGTACCAAAGACGGTAATACGACGGCGATTGATTTTCGTGAAATGGCGCCTGCTGCCGCGACCCGTGATATGTTCCTCGACGATCAGGGTAACGCCGATGCGAAAAAGTCGCTGACGTCGCATCTGGCATCCGGTACGCCGGGTACCGTGGCGGGTTTCTCGCTGGCGCTGGAGAAATACGGCACGATGCCGCTGAATAAAGTAGTGCGTCCGGCGATGAAGTTGGCGGAAGAGGGGTTTGTGGTTAACGATGCGTTGGCCGACGACTTAAAAACTTACGGCAGCGAAGTGATCCCTAATCATGAGAACAGCAAAGCCATTTTCTGGAAAGACGGTGAGCCGCTGAAAAAAGGCGATAAGCTGGTCCAGAAGAATCTGGCGAAAAGCCTGGAAATGATTGCCGAAAATGGCCCGGATGCGTTTTATAAAGGGGCGATTGCCGACCAGATTGCCGGGGAAATGCAGAAGAACGGCGGTCTGATGACCAAAGAGGATTTAGCCAGCTATAAAGCCGTTGAACGTACGCCAATCAGTGGTGACTATCGCGGGTATCAGGTCTTCTCCATGCCGCCGCCATCCTCGGGCGGTATTCACATCGTGCAGATCCTTAATATTCTTGAAAACTTCGACATGAAGAAGTACGGCTTTGGCAGTGCCGATGCCATGCAAATCATGGCGGAAGCGGAAAAATACGCCTATGCCGACCGTTCAGAGTATCTGGGTGACCCGGACTTTGTGAAAGTGCCGTGGCAGGCGCTGACCAACAAAGCCTATGCGAAAACGCTGGCCGATCAAATTGATATCAACAAGGCCAAACCTTCCAGCCAGATAAAACCGGGCAAGCTCGCCCCGTATGAAAGCAACCAGACCACCCACTTCTCGGTGGTGGATAAAGACGGCAATGCCGTGGCGGTGACCTATACCCTGAATACTACCTTCGGCACCGGGATTGTGGCGGGTAATACCGGTATTCTGCTCAATAATGAAATGGACGATTTCTCTGCCAAGCCAGGCGTGCCGAACGTATACGGACTGGTGGGCGGCGACGCCAACGCGGTTGGTCCGAAGAAGCGTCCGCTGTCGTCTATGTCGCCGACTATCGTGGTAAAAGACGGAAAAACCTGGCTGGTGACCGGCAGCCCTGGCGGGAGTCGAATCATCACTACTGTGCTGCAAATGGTAGTGAACAGCATTGATTTCGGAATGAACGTCGCCGAAGCGACCAACGCGCCGCGCTTCCATCATCAGTGGTTGCCGGATGAGCTTCGCGTTGAGAAGGGCTTCAGCCCGGATACAATCAAACTGCTGGAGCAAAAAGGACAGAAAGTGGCGCTGAAAGAGGCGATGGGCAGCACCCAAAGTATTATGGTTGGGCCGGATGGCGCACTGTATGGCGCGTCCGACCCGCGTTCCGTAGATGACTTAACGGCGGGATACTAAGCATAACGGCCCTCTTCGATGGGAGAGGGCTTGTCGGGTAGTTTTCACTATAGTGAATGGTCTTGGTGATGCTGGTCAATTTCGATTAGCAACTTATGGCCTTGGGCAGATACGCGATAATAATCCATTCCTGAGGGGGTCCTTGCTACTATATCGACTAAACCCGCTTTAGATAGGTTATTTATGAGCCTGACTACGTTACCAACTCCATCCATTTTCCTACTGGTCATTGCGCGATCAAGATTATACCAGGTCCAATTTACGTCATCTCTGGAAGCTAATAATTTCAAGATGTTAAGTTCAGTATTGTTTACCATGATGGTGCATCCGGGTGATAAAGGTCATTACCAGTTATTCTATAATCTTCGAGTGTTGATGTATGCGTGTTATTCCATAGATCATAAGCCTCTTGGTTATCGCTTGGCCTGCCAGTTTCCCAACCTAAATTGCAATAACGTTGATACTCTCGACATTCATGAGTGTAGTAGTTTAAATCCACTTGTTCTGGTAACAACTCACCGTTCGCTATCTTTTTTAACGGCTTACCATAAATTCATTACCAGGATCTGGATCGAAGCGAGATATGTGTTTTTCTACAATTGCAATTCCTTCATGGGTAATATTTACGCCTTCAGTTGTAAGATGTTCAACAGGGCCTCCCGCTTTATCTGGATCAAATGGCCTTGATGTATAAGTTCCTTTCGCTCCAAACTGCTCCAGTTCTTCTAATTCAGGAAATTTCATCCTTCCCATAGTTAAGCCTGCAGCTACTGAAGCACCAAGAATCAGCAATCCTTTGTTATCCATAACCTGCTCGTAACCCGCAGGAGCATCGCCACCCAGCTTTTCCGCCGTTTCCCTGAAACCGTCGATATTGCCGTTGTAGATCCCTCCGGCGGCAAGCAGTCTGCCAACCCCTTTGCTGTTTAACGTTTTGAGGCCGTTGTCTGCGGGGGTTTTTGGTCGGGGGATAAACAGACGGTTGTAGTTTTCGGGCAATGCCAGGTAGCTGAACTCAGTGTTGGCAATAAGATGTTTGCAAAGGATATATTCATAGCTGATGGTTATTGTTTCTGTATCTAAATTATTTTCACTGAATTGGTGTTGAATACCTGATAAGAATGCTCCCCGCAGTTGAATATAATAATACTTCTCCCATCTACCGAATCTATTGATACGGTAGAAATAAAACTCCATATACAACTGTTCGTTGTTATTAATCGTATTAACAAACAACGGTGTACTTTTATCGATAAGTTTACAAAATCGCAGTCCGTGCAAATGTGAACCTCTGCCAGTACTGGTTATACTATTAGAGAGCGAAAAGGCAAAAATCTCGTCTTCGTGCCCTGATTGCCAGCGGTTACCCACAGATGCAACGGTTCCACATCCGTCAGAAATAGCGCCCTGCTGTTGTCCAGAAACCATCAGATAGACGATATCACTCATGACATCCTTATCCTTTTATTACGTGTTGTCGTGAAAAGGGTAATTCTTTCTTTGTTGTAATTACGCTTTCTGATGGCGTTCGTATATAGCAGAAATAAAACGTTTCACTTTAAGTGAGTTTTTTTGAGGGGAATCTGAATATAAATAATGTGTAAGATGAGAATTTATATATTCAATAATTTGGAGTTATAGATGGAGTATTGGTCGATATTGTTTTATCCATATCGATAGCCTACAGCATTCTGAACGATGTAGGCCTGACTGGTAGGTTATGGCGCATATTGCTGCAGTGATTCGGACCAGCGGAATATTTGGCTGCTTTTATCCTGTAGATTAACGCGCTCTAAGTCATAAAACCCGTGCGTCTTTGCCGAGCGCATTTTGAGAATGTACTTACTTTCGCTGATGTCGTGCTGCCTTGTGCCGTCTTTATTCCAGTCTCCGGCGATGTCTGAATAGTAATAAACAAGGTCAGAAAACACGTTGATTATTTTGCTGTCTTTGATGGTGTAGAGTTCCAGCACTTCATAAAATGCGCCACCGCCGGAGTAGGCATCGGAGTATCCACCCCGTACCCCGAATGCCAGGGTATCGGGTGCTATCCGGTACGGTGCCAGATCCAGCTTTGTATAATAAGCCAGCGGTCTGACGGACTCATCATCGCTCTCTTTTTCAGCGGCTTTATTCCACTCTGAGAGCTGGTTTAACGGTTTTTCCGAGCGTGCAATCGGCGTTAGCTGTGGATTCTGCCAGGAAAAAACGCCGAGATATAATTTATTAGCGCGCCCGTTGCTGTAGTTTTCCGGGCAGGTGTTATCCGCGTATTTTTTTGCTTGCTCGGCGTCAGCCGTATTATCGGCAAAACAGGCAATGCCAATATATTTACCGTCTTTTCCCCAAGATTTAGCACCAGTCAGGATCAGGTTGTCAGGATCTTCATTCGGTGCAACCCAGGCAATCCACTGCTTTTCAGATAAGCCCTGAGGAAGCTCACCAAATCCTTTTGCAGGGGTTGCTCCCGCCATTTGTTCAGCGAAAATCTGTTTACCTTCCGGATGTTGGATGGCACTGGGTACGGAATCGAGATTTTGTACAGTAGTGGCAAAAGCAGGGGAGAGCGAGGCCAGCAAAACCAGGGGAAGAAACTTTTTCACTATTGCGTCCTTTCAATAATCAGGGCGATATGACTCGCCCTTAAATTTATTTCACGCGCGCCATAAAGTACGCATCAACGTATTCACCGTTGCGCAGGCCGTATTTTTTACCGGTGCCTTCGATTTCAAAACCGTACTTCTTATAGACCGCTACGGCGGGCTCGTTATCAACAAACACTGTTAACTCGATACGGTCAACGCGCAGCCAGTTGTCACACATGTCGATCATGGTGCGGATCAGCGCGCTGGCGACGCCGCGGTTTTGCCAACGAGCGTCAACGCAAATACCGAAATCAGCAACGTGGCTGCGGCGCGGGCGCTGGGCAACTGCAATGGAAAGATGTCCCACGACGATATCATCGATGCAGGCAACCAGCTGTTTGATCCCCGGCTGATCGGCGAGTCGCGTTTGCCACATCTCCATGGAAGGATGAGGAACCTGTAGCGTGTTGTGGTACACCTCCGGCTGGGCGTGGATCTGACGAATGGCATCGTAATCTTTCGGTTCAGCGTGGCGTATCACTATCTCACTCATTCCTTATCTCCTGCAGGGTTAATTGAGCATTTACACTCGCTGAGAAAGAAAATTCCGTCAACTGCATTTTTTTGCAAAAAGAAGTAGACAAGTGCGAATGAGAATGATTATTATTGCTCTGCGTTCAGGGGAACCCCTACGGAGAACCTGAAAGCACGACATTGCTCACATTGCTTCCAGTATTACTTTAGCCAGCTTTTGCTGGCTTTTT
This sequence comes from Citrobacter sp. wls710, assembly GCF_005281115.1. Classification (NCBI taxonomy): domain Bacteria; kingdom Pseudomonadati; phylum Pseudomonadota; class Gammaproteobacteria; order Enterobacterales; family Enterobacteriaceae; genus Citrobacter; species Citrobacter sp. wls710. Next base: position 26,137 of record NZ_SZXD01000011.1, on the reverse strand, counting down.
TTTTTGCGTTTTGTTTCAGCCTGGCTTACTTGCCATTTTGTCCCCGGGAAGTGCTCCTCATGTACATTTAGTACGCTCTGGGCCCTGCGCGCTTGCCGTGAACAAACTGACCGCGACGCCGACGGCCGATTTTGAGGCATCTGCTTTTGTAGCCCGAATAAGGCAATGCCACCATCCGGTAAAGAATCCAACATTCAGTCTCCAGCCGCTTTGCGCTATGGTGTAGACAATCACCTTCAAAAGGATCGTCTCATGACCTTACACTGCGCATTTATTGGATTCGGTAAAAGCACCACCCGTTACCATCTCCCTTACGTTCTGAATCGTAAAGATACCTGGCATGTCGCGCATATTTTCCGTCGTCACGCTAAACCGGAAGAGCAGGCACCGATCTATTCCCACATTCACTTCACCAGCGATCTGGATGAGGTGTTGGGCGATCCGCAGGTAAAACTGGTGATCGTCTGTACGCATGCTGATAGCCATTTTGAATACGCCAAACGCGCGCTGGAAGCGGGTAAAAGCGTGCTGGTTGAGAAACCGTTCACGCCGACGCTGGCGCAAGCAAAAGTGTTGTTCGAACTGGCGAAAAGCAAAGGACTGACCGTCACACCGTATCAGAATCGGCGTTTTGACTCCTGTTTTCTCACTGCTAAAAAAGCGATTGAGAGCGGCAAACTGGGTGAAATAGTGGAAGTTGAAAGCCATTTTGACTACTACCGACCCGTGGCGGAAACCAAACCGGGCCTGCCACAGGACGGCGCATTCTATGGTCTGGGCGTACACACCATGGATCAGATTATTTCCCTTTTCGGGCGTCCCGACCATGTAGCCTATGACATTCGCAGTCTGCGCAACAAAGCGAACCCGGATGATACCTTTGAAGCGCAATTGTTCTATGGCGACCTGAAAGCCATTGTGAAAACCAGCCATCTGGTGAAAATTGACTATCCGAAGTTTATCGTTCATGGCACCAAAGGCTCGTTTGTGAAGTACGGCATCGACCAGCAGGAAACCAGCCTGAAGGCCAATATCATGCCCGGTGAACCCGGTTTCGCCGCTGACGATTCTGTTGGTGTGCTGGAGTATGTCAATGATGACGGTGTTACGGTGAAAGAAGAGGTGAAACCGGAAGTGGGGGACTACGGTCGCGTCTATGATGCGCTGTACCAGACGCTGACCGTCGGTACGCCTAATTACGTCAAGGAATCTGAAGTTCTTACCAACCTGGAAATCCTCGAGCGTGCTTTCGAACAGGCAACGCCTGCCACGATAACCCTCGCTAAATAGCCTGCGCAGACTCCTCTGGGCTTGTTCATATTTTTTGAACAGAGGAGTCAATTTTCACCCTCTATGATCCCAGGCAGATTGAGTCCACACTTACTCCATCGAAAACATCTGGGGGTGAACATAATGATCTATTTACGCAAAGCTAACGACCGTGGCCATGCTAATCATGGTTGGCTCGATTCCTGGCATACCTTTTCTTTTGCCAACTACTATGACCCGAATTTTATGGGATTCTCGGCACTGCGCGTGATTAATGATGACGTGATCGACGCAGGCCAGGGCTTTGGTACTCACCCCCATAAAGACATGGAAATCCTGACTTATGTGCTGGAAGGCGCGGTGGAGCATCAGGACAGTATGGGCAATAAGGAGCAGGTTCCGGCCGGTGAATTCCAGATTATGAGCGCCGGTACGGGGATCCGTCATTCGGAGTACAACCCGAGCAATACTGAGAAACTGCATCTGTATCAAATCTGGATCATGCCGCAGGAAAACGGGATTACGCCGCGCTATGAACAGCGCCGTTTCGATGCGGTGCAGGGCAAACAGCTGGTGCTGTCGCCGGATGCCCGTGATGGTTCGCTGAAAGTGTACCAGGATATGGAGCTGTATCGCTGGGCACTGCTCAAAGATGAGCAGTCGGTGCATCAGATTGCCGCCGAGCGCCGCGTCTGGATCCAGGTGGTAAAAGGAAATGTCACCATTAACGGCACCAAAGCCACCACCAGCGATGGTCTGGCAATCTGGGATGAGCAGGCAATTTCGATTCATGCCGATAGCGACAGCGAAGTGTTACTGTTTGACCTGCCACCAGTATAACGTGCTGTAGCCCTTTGTAGGCCGGATAAGACGCGAAAGCGTCGACATCCGGCTTTTCATCGTTTGTCATTAATTCCGCACGTCCGTGGTAAACTGGGCAAATCTATCCCTTTTTAACGCTTCAGGACGATGAAAAAGAAAAGACCCGTACTTCAGGATGTAGCCGACCGCGTGGGCGTGACCAAAATGACGGTCAGCCGCTTTTTGCGTAACCCGGAGCAGGTCTCCGTGGCGCTGCGGGGCAAAATTGCCGCTGCACTTGATGAGCTGGGTTATATTCCCAATCGCGCACCTGATATCCTTTCTAACGCCACCAGTCGCGCTATCGGCGTGCTGTTACCGTCTCTCACCAACCAGGTTTTTGCTGAAGTGTTACGCGGCATTGAGGCCGTCACCGACGCGCATGGTTATCAAACCATGCTGGCGCACTACGGCTATAAGCCCGAAATGGAGCAAGAGCGTCTGGAGTCGATGCTGTCGTGGAATATCGATGGTCTGATCCTCACTGAACGTAGCCATACACCCCGTACGCTGAAAATGATCGAAGTCGCGGGAATCCCGGTCGTCGAGCTGATGGACAGTCAGTCCCCGTGTCTGGATATCGCCGTCGGTTTTGATAACTTCGAGGCCGCACGTCAGATGACCGCCGCTATCATCGCCCGTGGACACCGTCATGTTGCTTATCTCGGCGCGCGTCTTGATGAACGTACTATCATCAAACAGAGGGGCTACGAACAGGCTATGCGCGATGCCAATCTGGTGCCGTACAGCGTGATGGTGGAGCAGTCTTCATCTTACTCATCCGGTATTGAACTTATCCGTCAGGCGCGACGTGAATACCCGCAGCTTGATGGCGTGTTCTGTACCAACGATGACCTGGCGGTAGGGGCGGCATTTGAATGTCAGCGTTTAGGGCTGAGAATTCCTGACGATATGGCGATTGCCGGTTTCCACGGTCATGACATCGGTCAGGTAATGGAGCCGCGTCTGGCGAGTGTGCTCACGCCGCGTGAACGGATGGGCAGCATTGGCGCAGAACGCCTGCTGGCGCGTATCCGAGGTGAAGCAGTCACACCTAAAATGTTAGATTTAGGTTTCACCTTGTCACCGGGTGGATCTATTTAAGCCAACAACTTTGAAGTAGCTCACACTTATACACTTCGAGCACGAATGGATATTGCTTCTCCATTTATCCGGCTGGACAATGTTACCGATAACAGTTACCCGTAACAATTTCCTGATTCTTGTACCAGTGGGGGCAACGCTTTGAGCACGACTAATCATGATCACCACGTTTACGTTCTGATGGGCGTATCGGGCAGCGGTAAATCTGCTGTCGCCAGCGAAGTGGCGCATCAACTGCAGGCCGCGTTTCTTGATGGCGATTTTCTCCATCCGCGCAGCAACATCATGAAAATGGCTTCCGGTGAGCCACTCAACGATGACGACCGTAAACCGTGGTTACAGGCGCTGAATGACGCCGCCTTTGCGATGCAGCGTACCAATAAGGTGTCGCTGATCGTCTGTTCCGCGCTGAAAAAAGTCTATCGCGATCAGCTGCGCGACGGTAACCCGAACCTTTCATTCATTTACCTGAAAGGCGATTTCGACGTAATCGAAAGCCGCCTGAAGGCACGTAAAGGCCACTTCTTCAAAACGCAAATGCTGGTAACCCAGTTCGAAGCGCTGGAAGAACCAGGTGCGAATGAAAATGATGTTCTGGTGGTTGATATCGATCAGCCGCTGGACGGTGTGGTAGCTAGCACCATTGAAGTGATTAACCAGGGCAGTAAGTAGTGACTACATTAACGCTTGTTTTAACAGCAGTAGGGTCTGTTTTATTACTGCTGTTTTTGGTGATGAAGGCGCGTATGCATGCCTTTGTTGCTTTGATGGTGGTGTCCATTGGTGCAGGTCTCTTTTCCGGTATGCCGCTTGATAAAATAGCGGCGACCATGGAAAAAGGGATGGGAGGCACGCTCGGTTTCCTGGCGATTGTGGTGGCGCTGGGAGCGATGTTTGGCAAGATTCTGCATGAGACCGGCGCGGTCGATCAGATTGCCGTCAAGATGCTGAAATCTTTCGGTCACAGCCGTGCGCATTATGCGATTGGCCTGGCCGGCCTGATTTGCGCGCTACCGCTGTTCTTTGAAGTGGCGATTGTGCTGCTGATAAGCGTGGCGTTCTCAATGGCGCGCCACACCGGAACGAACCTGGTGAAGCTGGTCATTCCGCTGTTTGCGGGGGTGGCAGCAGCTGCGGCGTTCCTGCTGCCGGGACCTGCACCGATGCTGCTGGCATCCCAAATGCACGCTGACTTTGGCTGGATGATCCTGATTGGTCTGTGCGCAGCCATTCCGGGCATGATTATTGCCGGGCCGTTGTGGGGCAATTTCATCAGCCGTTACGTTGAACTGCATGTACCAGAAGACATTACCGAGCCGCATCTGGGCGAAGGCAAAATGCCCTCCTTTGGCTTCAGTCTGGCGCTGATCCTGCTGCCGTTAGTACTGGTTGGCCTGAAAACCATCGCCGCGCGCTTTGTACCAGTTGGTTCTTCAACCTACGAATGGTTCGAGTTTATCGGTCACCCGTTTACCGCGATTCTGGTTGCCTGTCTGGTGGCGATTTACGGCCTGGCAGTGCGCCAGGGCATGGCAAAAGATCGGGTGATGGAGATATGCGGTCACGCGCTGCAACCGGCGGGTATTATTCTGCTGGTGATTGGTGCGGGCGGCGTGTTCAAGCAGGTGCTGGTTGATTCCGGCGTTGGCCCGGCATTGGGTGAAGCGTTAACCGGTATGGGGCTGCCCATTGCCATTACCTGCTTCGTGCTGGCGGCGGCGGTACGTATCATTCAGGGTTCCGCGACCGTGGCCTGCTTAACGGCGGTCGGTCTGGTCATGCCGGTGATTGAGCAACTGAACTACTCCGGTGCGCAGATGGCGGCGCTGTCTATCTGTATCGCAGGCGGCTCAATCGTCGTCAGCCACGTTAACGACGCCGGTTTCTGGCTGTTCGGTAAATTCACTGGCGCGACCGAAGCGCAAACACTGAAGACCTGGACGATGATGGAAACTATCCTCGGCACGGTCGGCGCGATTGTCGGTATGATTGCTTTCCAACTGCTGAGCTGAGTCTTGTTGCCCGGTGGCGCTGTGCTTACCGGGCCTGGAAACGGGCACATATCGACACCATAGGCCGGGTAAGGCGAGGCCGCCACCCGGCGAGCATATTACCCCTTCATCCACATTCGTACGCCATCGAGGAACATCTGGGTTGCCATCATCACCAGAATCAATCCCATCAGACGTTCCAGCGCGTTCACCCCTTTCTCGCCCAACAGACGTAAAAACAGCGAAGATTGCAGCAAAATTACAAATGTTCCGCCCCAGGCGATCAGCAGCGCAATCACCAGATGCCCCATTTGATTTGGGTACTGATGTGATAACAGCATCAACGACGCCAGGATTGTCGGCCCGGCCACCAGAGGGATTGCCAGCGGTACGATAAACGGTTCTTCGCCTGCCGGCAGCCCAGTGCTGTTCCCGGTGGCGCTGGGGAAAATCATCTTAATGGCAATCAGGAATAAAATGATGCCCCCGGAAATCGAGACGGTTTCTGCGCGAAGGTTAAGAAATGCCAGAATTTTCTCGCCCGCAAACAGGAATATCAGCATCACCAACAGCGCAATGAACAGCTCGCGAATCATAATCGCGCGGCGGCGTTTTGGTTCGGTATGTTTCAATACGGACATGAAAATGGGCAGATTTCCGAGCGGATCCATAATCAGGATCAATAAAACTGCCGCTGAAATGATTTCATTCATAACTCAAATTCCCTGATAATTACCGCGGACTTTCTGCTTGCTTGCGCAGCGGGATAAGTCGCATTACTGATGGCTTCGCTATCATTGATTAATTTCACTTGCGACTTTGGCTGCATTTTGTATGGTGAAGGATATGCCACCAGGACGCTGGCATACATACACAGCACACATCTTCGCAGGAAAAAACGCTATGAAAAATGTTGGTTTTATCGGCTGGCGCGGTATGGTCGGCTCTGTTCTCATGCAACGCATGGTTGAGGAGCGTGACTTCGACGCCATTCGCCCTGTTTTCTTTTCTACCTCCCAGCTCGGGCAGGCGGCACCGACGTTTGGTGGAACCGCGACCGGCACGCTTCAGGACGCTTTTGATCTGGACGCGCTGAAGGCGCTCGATATCATCGTGACCTGTCAGGGCGGCGATTATACCAACGAAATCTATCCAAAGCTTCGTGAAAGCGGTTGGCAGGGTTACTGGATTGACGCGGCCTCTTCGCTGCGCATGAAAGACGATGCCATCATCATTCTCGATCCGGTTAACCAGGATGTGATTACCGACGGTCTGAACAAAGGTATTAAGACTTTTGTCGGCGGTAACTGTACCGTTAGCCTGATGCTGATGTCTCTCGGTGGCCTGTTTGCCAATGACCTGGTCGACTGGGTTTCCGTGGCGACCTATCAGGCGGCTTCCGGCGGCGGCGCACGTCATATGCGTGAACTGCTATCCCAGATGGGCCATTTGTATGGCCATGTGGCCGATGAACTGGCGACCCCTTCTTCTGCTATTCTCGATATCGAACGTAAAGTGACGACCCTGTCCCGCAGCGGTGAACTGCCGGTTGATAACTTTGGCGTACCGCTGGCCGGGAGCCTGATTCCGTGGATCGACAAACAGCTCGATAACGGTCAGAGCCGTGAAGAGTGGAAGGGACAGGCGGAAACCAACAAAATTCTCAACACCTCTGCTGTGATCCCGGTCGATGGTCTGTGCGTGCGCGTCGGCGCGCTGCGCTGCCACAGCCAGGCGTTCACCATTAAACTGAAAAAAGATGTGTCTATTCCGACCGTGGAAGAGCTGCTGGCGGCACACAATCCGTGGGCCAAAGTGGTGCCAAACGATCGGGAGATCACCATGCGTGAGTTAACCCCGGCGGCCGTTACCGGTACGCTGACCACGCCAGTAGGCCGTCTGCGTAAGCTGAATATGGGACCGGAGTTCCTGTCAGCCTTTACCGTGGGCGATCAGTTGCTGTGGGGAGCTGCGGAGCCATTGCGCCGTATGCTGCGCCAGTTGGCGTAATAATTTGTTAACGATCAAGGGGTGAGGAATCACCCCTTTTTTTGCGTAATACAGGAGTAAGCGCAGATGTTTCATTTTTTACCAGGAGTAAGATAAAGCATTGGCTATTCTTTAAGGGTGACTTAGTACCGGAGGTATTAAGTTGTTGCCTGAAGGTGGGACGACGCAGAGAGGATGCACAATTGTGCTGCGCCGTTCAGGTCAAAAAAAGTGTCACTACCTGATGTCGAAAATCAGTTGGAAGGCGTGACACCATAAAACAGGATGACAACCATGTCCGTTCGTATCGATAGAGACGTGATTAATGCGCTAATTGCAGGCCATTTTGCGGATCCTTTTTCCGTACTCGGTATGCATCAAACTGACGCGGGACTTGAAGTCCGCGCCTTACTTCCAGACGCCACAGAAGTGTGGGTGATCGAACCCAAAACCGGACGTAAAGTCGGCAAGCTGGACTGCCTCGACTCTCGCGGTTTTTTCTGTGCTGTACTTCCCCGCCGTAAAAATTTCTTTCGTTATCAGTTAGCCGTTGTCTGGCATGGTCAGCAGAATCTGATTGATGACCCTTATCGTTTCGGTCCGCTAATCCAAGATATGGATGCCTGGCTGTTATCTGAAGGTACGCACCTGCGTCCTTACGAAACGCTGGGCGCGCATGCGGATACCATGGATGGCGTAACCGGTACGCGTTTCTCAGTCTGGGCGCCCAACGCTCAACGTGTTTCAGTGGTCGGGCAGTTCAACTACTGGGATGGCCGTCGTCATCCGATGCGTCTGCGTAAAGAGAGCGGTATCTGGGAGCTGTTTATCCCCGGCGCACAGCATGGTCAGCTGTATAAGTACGAGATGATCGATGCTAACGGTAAGTTGCGCATTAAAGCTGACCCTTACGCCTTCGAAGCGCAGATGCGCCCGGAAACCGCGTCGCTTATCTGCGGCCTGCCCGAAAAAGTGGTGCAAAGCGAGGAGCGCAAAAAAGCCAACCAGTTTGATGCGCCGATCTCTATCTACGAGGTGCACCTGGGTTCATGGCGTCGTCATACTGATAACAACTTCTGGCTGAGCTACCGCGAACTGGCGGATCAACTGATTCCTTACGCCAAGTGGATGGGCTTTACTCATCTCGAGCTGTTGCCGATTAACGAGCATCCGTTCGACGGCAGTTGGGGCTACCAGCCTACCGGCATGTATGCGCCGACCCGTCGTTTCGGGACGCGTGATGATTTCCGCTATTTTGTGAATGCCGCGCATCAGGCGGGGCTGAACGTCATTCTGGACTGGGTTCCGGGCCATTTCCCGTCAGATGATTTTGGTCTGGCAGAGTTTGATGGCACCAGGTTGTATGAGCACAGTGACCCGCGTGAAGGGTATCACCAGGACTGGAATACGCTGATCTACAACTACGGCCGCCGTGAGGTCAGCAACTATCTGGTGGGTAACGCCCTGTACTGGATAGAACGTTTTGGTATTGACGCGCTGCGCGTGGATGCCGTGGCATCGATGATTTATCGCGACTACAGCCGTAAAGAAGGGGAATGGGTCCCGAACGAATTTGGTGGTCGTGAGAACCTCGAAGCGATTGAATTTTTACGCAATACCAACCGTATTCTTGGCGAGCAGGTGCCTGGCGCCGTGAGCATGGCGGAAGAGTCAACCGACTTTGCCGGCGTATCAAGACCGCAGGACATGGGCGGTTTAGGGTTCTGGTATAAGTGGAACCTCGGCTGGATGCACGACACGCTGGACTACATGAAACTGGATCCGGTCTATCGTCAGTATCATCACGACAAGCTGACCTTCGGCATGCTGTACAACTACACCGAAAACTTTGTTCTGCCGCTGTCGCACGATGAAGTGGTGCACGGTAAAAAATCCATTCTCGACCGCATGCCGGGAGACGCATGGCAGAAGTTTGCCAACCTGCGCGCTTACTACGGCTGGATGTGGGCCTTCCCGGGTAAGAAACTGCTGTTTATGGGCAACGAGTTTGCTCAGGGACGTGAATGGAATCACGACGTCAGTCTGGACTGGCACTTACTGGAAGGCGGCGATAACTGGCACCACGGGGTGCAACGTCTGGTACGTGACCTGAACCATACCTACCGCCATCACAAGGCGCTGCATGAACTCGACTTTGACACCTATGGTTTTGAATGGCTGGTGGTTGACGATAAAGAACGTTCGGTGCTGATTTTTGTTCGTCGTGACAAGGCCGGAAACGAAATTATCGTTATCAGCAATTTTACGCCAGTACCTCGCCACGGCTATCGCTTCGGTATCAATCAGCCGGGCAAATGGCGTGAAATCCTCAATACCGATTCGATGCATTACCACGGTAGCAATACCGGCAACGGCGGCGCGGTACATAGCGATGAAATCGCCAGTCATGGCCGCCAGCACTCACTGAGCCTGACGTTGCCGCCGTTGGCGACGATCTGGCTGGTTCGGGAGGGGTAATGACGCATCTGGCAACCGGCAACGCCACCCCACATGGTGCAACGTATGACGGCCATGGCGTTAATTTCACGCTTTTCTCGGCCCACGCCGAGCGCGTTGAAGTATGTGTATTCGATGAGCAAGGCTGTGAACTCCGCTACGACCTGCCGGGACGTAGCGGCGATGTCTGGCACGGTTATCTGGCCAACGCCCGTCCGGGCCTGCGCTATGGCTATCGCGTACATGGTCCGTGGCAACCAGAGCAGGGCCACCGGTTTAACCCGGCGAAACTGCTGCTCGATCCTTATGCGCGCCGGGTGGATGGCGAGTTAAAAGATAACCCGCTGCTGCACGGCGGGCTAAATGAACCTGATCATCATGATAATGCCGCCATCGCGCTGAAGGGCGTGGTGGTGTCTGACCATTATGACTGGGAAGACGATGCCGCGCCGCGCACGCCGTGGGGCAATACCGTGATTTACGAAGCGCATGTGAAAGGACTGACGTATCTGCATCCTGAGCTGCCGGAAGAACTTCGCGGGACCTATAAAGCGCTGGGTCATCCGGTAATGATCGACTATTTCAAGCACCTTGGCATTACTGCGCTTGAGCTGCTACCGGTGGCGCATTTCGCCAGCGAACCGCGTCTTCAGCGGCTGGGCTTGTCGAACTACTGGGGCTACAACCCGGTCGCTATGTTCGCGTTGCATCCGGCTTACGCCTGCTCGCCGGAGAGCGCGTTGGATGAGTTCCGTGATGCGGTGAAAGCGCTACACAAAGCGGGGATTGAGGTCATTCTCGACATCGTTTTGAACCACAGCGCCGAGCTGGATCTCGAAGGCCCCGTCTTCTCGCTGCGCGGAATTGATAACCGTAGCTATTATTGGATCAGGGATGATGGCGATTACTACAACTGGACCGGTTGTGGGAACACCCTCAATCTGAGCCATCCCGGCGTTGTGGAGTACGCGTGTGAATGCCTGCGTTACTGGGTTGAAACTTGCCACGTGGATGGTTTTCGTTTTGATTTAGCGTCCGTTATGGGACGTACGCCTACGTTTCGTCAGGATGCGCCGTTGTTTACTGCAATTAAAAACTGTCCGCTGCTCTCACGCGTCAAACTGATTGCGGAACCGTGGGATATCGGTGAAGGCGGGTATCAGGTGGGGAATTTTCCACCGCCGTTTGCCGAGTGGAATGACCATTTTCGCGATGCGACGCGACGTTTCTGGCTCCAGCGTAATCTCTCTTTGGGAGAATTTGCCGGGCGTTTTGCCGCATCCAGCGACGTGTTTAAACGCAATGGCCGCAAACCCAGCGCCACGGTCAATCTGGTGACAGCGCATGACGGTTTTACCCTACGTGACTGTGTGTGCTTCACAAATAAGCACAATGAAGCGAATGGTGAGGAAAATCGCGACGGCACTAGCAATAACTACAGTGATAATCATGGTAAAGAAGGGTTAGGCGGCACGCTGGACCTGATTGAACGGCGGCGCGACAGCATTCATGCGTTGTTGACCACGCTGTTGCTCTCACAGGGAACGCCGATGCTGCTGGCCGGTGACGAGCATGGTCATAGCCAGCACGGCAACAATAACGCTTACTGTCAGGATAACGCCTTAACCTGGCTGGACTGGCAGCAGGCAAACGGTGGGCTAACCACATTTACCGCCGCGTTGATTCATCTTCGCCAGCAAATTCCCGCATTAACAGGCGATTGCTGGTGGGAAGAGGGTGATGGCAATGTTCATTGGCTGAATAAGTACGCACAACCCTTAAGTGCGGATGAGTGGCAAAACGGCCCGAGGCAGATGCAAATCCTGCTTTCTGGCCGTTTCCTGATTGCAATTAACGCCACGCTTGAGGTGACAGATATCGTTTTACCTGAAGGGGAATGGCGAGCTATTCCCCCATTTGCCGGAGAGGACAATCCGGTGCTTACGGCTGTCTGGCAGGGACCTGCGCACGGACTGTGTGTGTTCCATAGAGGATAAAAAAGGAGTTAGTCATGGTGAGTTTAGAGAAGAACGATCGTGTTATGTTGGCGCGCCAGCTGCCATTAAAATCTGTTGCCCTGATCCTGGCCGGTGGCCGCGGTACCCGCCTGAAAGATTTGACCAACAAACGTGCCAAGCCGGCCGTACACTTTGGCGGTAAATTCCGCATTATCGATTTTGCTTTATCCAACTGTATTAACTCCGGCATCCGCCGTATCGGCGTGATCACGCAATACCAGTCGCACACGCTGGTACAGCATATTCAGCGCGGCTGGTCGTTCTTTAGCGAAGAGATGAACGAGTTTGTCGATCTGCTGCCTGCCCAGCAGAGAATGCAGGGTGAAAACTGGTATCGCGGCACGGCGGATGCGGTAACTCAAAACCTGGACATCATTCGCCGTTACAAAGCGGAATATGTGGTGATCCTCGCAGGCGATCATATTTATAAGCAGGACTACTCGCGTATGCTGATCGACCACGTCGAGAAGGGCGCGCGTTGCACCGTGGCTTGTATGCCGGTGCCTATCGAAGAGGCCAGCGCGTTTGGCGTAATGGACGTGGACGACAGCGACAAAATTATCGAGTTTGTTGAAAAACCCGCTAACCCGCCAGCCATGCCAGGCGATCCGACCAAATCTCTTGCCAGTATGGGGATCTACGTTTTTAACGCCGACTACCTGTATGAATTGCTGGCGGAAGATGATCTCGATGAAAGCTCCAGTCACGATTTTGGTAAAGACATCATTCCAAAAATCACTGAAGCTGGCATGGCGTATGCCCATCCCTTCCCGTTGTCCTGCGTACAGTCTGACCCGGAATCCGAGCCGTACTGGCGCGATGTGGGAACGCTGGAAGCTTACTGGAAGGCCAACCTCGATCTGGCCTCGGTGACGCCTGAACTGGATATGTACGACCAGGACTGGCCAATCCGTACGCATATGGAATCTCTGCCGCCGGCGAAATTTGTGCAGGATCGTTCCGGTAGCCACGGAATGACGCTGAACTCGCTGGTTTCCGGCGGCTGTATCATTTCTGGTTCGGTGGTAGTGCAGTCCGTTCTGTTCCCGCGAGTGCGGGTGAATTCATTCTGTAACATTGATTCGGCAGTGTTGTTGCCTGAAGTATGGGTAGGACGTTCATGCCGTTTACGTCGTTGTATCATTGACCGCGCCTGCGTTATCCCTGAAGGCATGGTGATTGGTGAAAATGCGGAAGAGGATGCACGTCGCTTCTACCGCTCAGAAGAAGGCATTGTGCTGGTCACGCGTGAAATGCTGCGCAAACTGCAAATCAAACAGGAGCGATAATGCAGGTTTTACACGTATGTTCAGAGATGTTCCCCCTGCTAAAAACCGGGGGACTGGCGGATGTGCTTGGGGCGTTACCGGCCGCGCAAATTGCCGACGGTGTAGATGCCCGCGTGCTGCTCCCGGCGTTTCCGGATATCCGTCGCGGCATTCCTGATGCTCAGGTAGTGACGCGTCGCGATACCTTTGCAGGCAGAATCACGCTGCTGTTCGGGCATTACAACGGTGTAGGCATTTACCTCGTTGACGCGCCGCATCTCTACGACCGTCCTGGTAGCCCGTATCACGACACCAACCTGTTCGCTTATACCGATAACGTCCTGCGTTTTGCGTTACTCGGCTGGGCCGGATGTGAAATGGCCTGCGGGCTTGACCCATTCTGGCGCCCGGATGTGGTGCATGCGCACGACTGGCATGCCGGTCTGGCTCCGGCGTATCTGGCGGCGCGCGGCCATCCGGCGAAATCGGTGTTCACCGTACACAATCTGGCGTATCAAGGCATGTTTTATGCAAAGCATATGGATGACATCCAATTGCCATGGTCGTTCTTTAATGTGCACGGGCTGGAGTTTAATGGGCAGATTTCGTTCCTGAAGGCCGGGTTGTACTACGCAGACCACATTACGGCGGTGAGTCCGACTTACGCTCGGGAGATTACCGAGCCGCAGTTTGCCTACGGCATGGAAGGTCTGTTGCAGCAGCGTCATCGGGAAGGACGGCTTTCCGGCGTGCTGAACGGCGTGGATGAAAAAATCTGGAGCCCGGAAACCGATCTGCTACTGGCCTCGCGCTATACGCGCGACACGCTGGACGAGAAGGCGGAGAACAAACGTCAGCTACAAATTGCGATGGGACTTAAGGTTAACGATAAAGTGCCGCTGTTTGCTGTCGTGAGCCGTCTGACCAGTCAGAAAGGGTTAGATCTGGTGTTGGAGGCTTTGCCGGGTCTGTTAGAACAGGGGGGGCAACTGGCGCTGCTTGGCGCGGGCGACCCAGTATTACAGGAAGGCTTCCTGGCCGCTGCGGCGGAACATCCAGGACAGGTAGGGGTACAAATTGGTTATCACGAAGCCTTCTCGCACCGCATCATGGGCGGGGCTGACGTCATTCTGGTACCCAGCCGCTTTGAACCGTGCGGCTTAACGCAGTTGTATGGACTGAAGTATGGCACGCTGCCGCTGGTGCGGCGTACCGGTGGGCTGGCGGATACGGTCTCTGACAGTTCGCTGGAAAACCTGGCGGACGGTATCGCCAGTGGGTTTGTCTTTGAAGACAGTAATGCCTGGTCGCTGCTACGCGCGATCCGGCGTGCTTTCGTATTGTGGTCCCGGCCTTCGCTTTGGCGGTTTGTACAACGCCAGGCCATGACCATGGATTTTAGCTGGCAAGTCGCGGCGAAGTCTTACCGCGAGCTTTACTACCGCTTGAAATAGATATCCAGGAATCACCTATATGAACGCTCCATTTACTTATGCATCGCCCACACTCAGCGTCGAGGCACTTAAGCATTCTATTGCCTACAAACTGATGTTCACGATTGGTAAGGACCCGGTCATTGCCAACAAACATGAGTGGCTGAACGCCACGTTATTCGCGGTGCGCGATCGTCTCGTGGAGCGCTGGCTGCGTTCTAACCGTGCGCAATTATCCCAGGAAACCCGTCAGGTTTATTATCTGTCAATGGAGTTTCTGATTGGGCGCACGCTTTCCAATGCGCTGTTATCGTTGGGGATTTACGACGATGTTAAAAGTGCGCTGGAAGGTATGGGATTAGATCTGGAAGATCTGATCGACGAAGAGAATGACCCCGGTCTCGGTAACGGTGGCCTCGGACGCCTGGCAGCCTGCTTCCTCGACTCACTGGCAACGCTGGGTCTGCCGGGACGTGGCTACGGTATCCGTTATGACTATGGCATGTTTAAACAGAACATTGTCGATGGTCGACAAAAAGAGTCCCCGGACTATTGGCTGGAATACGGTAACCCGTGGGAATTCAAACGCCACAACACGCGCTACAAAGTGCGCTTTGGCGGCCGCGTGCAGATGGAAGGCAAGAAAACGCGTTGGATTGAGACCGAAGAGATCCTCGCAGTGGCCTACGACCAGATTATCCCCGGTTATGACACTGATGCCACCAACACGCTGCGCCTGTGGAATGCCCAGGCTAGTAGCGAAATCAACCTCGGTAAATTTAACCAGGGCGACTACTTTGCGGCGGTGGAAGATAAAAACCACTCCGAGAACGTCTCCCGCGTACTGTATCCGGATGACTCTACCTATTCGGGACGCGAGCTGCGGTTGCGCCAGGAGTATTTCCTCGTCTCCTCAACGGTGCAGGACATCCTGAACCGCCATTATCAACTGCATAAAGCCTACGACAACCTGGCCGATAAAATCGCCATTCACCTTAACGACACCCACCCGGTGCTGTCGATCCCTGAGCTGATGCGTCTGCTGATAGATGAACACAAGTTCAGTTGGGACGACGCGTTTGAGGTGTGCTGTCAGGTCTTCTCGTATACCAACCACACCTTGATGAGCGAAGCGCTGGAGACCTGGCCGGTGGATATGCTGGGCAAAATCCTGCCGCGCCATCTGCAAATCATTTTTGAGATTAACGACTACTTCCTGAAGACGCTGCAGGAGCAGTATCCGAACGATACCGGTCTACTGGGACGGACGTCGATTATCGATGAATCTAACGGTCGTCGTGTGCGTATGGCATGGCTGGCGGTCGTGGTGAGCCATAAGGTTAATGGTGTGTCTGAACTGCACTCCAACCTGATGGTGCAGTCGCTGTTTGCTGACTTTGCGAAGATTTTCCCGACCCGCTTTTGTAACGTGACCAACGGCGTGACGCCGCGTCGCTGGCTGGCGCTGGCGAACCCATCGCTTTCTGACGTACTTGATGAGAACATTGGCCGCACCTGGCGAACCGATCTCAGCCAGCTCAGCGAGCTTGAGCAGCACTGTGATTTCCCGTTAGTGAATCAGGCTGTGCGTCGTGCGAAGCTGGAGAACAAAAAGCGACTGGCAACGCTCATCGCCCAGCAGCTGAACGTGGTAGTGAACCCGAAATCGCTGTTTGATGTGCAGATCAAGCGTATTCACGAGTACAAACGTCAGCTAATGAATGTGCTGCATGTGATCACCCGCTACAACCGCATTAAGGCCGATCCGGACGCCGAGTGGGTGCCGCGCGTGAATATCTTCGCGGGTAAAGCGGCTTCAGCCTATTACATGGCGAAGCACATCATTCATTTGATCAACGATGTCGCGAAGGTGATCAACAACGATCCGCAGATTGGCGATAAATTGAAGGTCGTGTTTATCCCCAACTACAGCGTCAGTCTGGCGCAGGTGATTATTCCTGCCGCCGATCTGTCTGAGCAGATTTCGCTGGCCGGGACCGAAGCTTCTGGGACCAGTAATATGAAATTTGCGCTCAACGGTGCGCTGACCATCGGGACGCTGGATGGTGCCAACGTTGAGATGCTGGAGCATGTGGGAGCAGAGAATATCTTTATCTTTGGTAATACGGCAGAAGAGGTCGAGGCTTTACGTAGCCAGGGCTACAAGCCGCGTGAGTATTACGAGAAAGACGAAGAGCTGCATCAGGTATTGACGCAGATCGGCAGCGGCGTGTTCAGCCCTGAGGAGCCGGGACGCTACCGTGATCTGGTCGATTCATTGATCAACTTTGGCGACCACTATCAGGTGCTGGCGGATTATCGCAGCTATGTCGATTGCCAGGATAAGGTTGATGAGCTGTATCGCCATCCGGAAGAGTGGACCACGAAGTCGATGATAAACATCGCCAATATGGGGTACTTCTCATCGGACAGGACGATCAAAGAGTATGCCGAAAACATCTGGCATATTGATTCGGTGCGGTTGTAGGCGCGGGTTGACGTGACTTGATATCCATGTGTCAGGAATCGGGCAGCAGCAGATAATGTCGCTGCCTTTTTTATTGCTAACATCTTTCGGAAGTTGAGCGGTTTTCTGGATTGTCGTACTTAATATCACTACACCTCAGACATTCAATGTGTAGTCCTTCTTGTACTCGCTTGCAGGGATAGCCGTGCTTTCGTACATGCCTCCTTCGATCGTAATTTTTATAATTCCCGTTTGAGTTGGTGTTTCGAAAACTTCAACACAATTGCCGTCATAGAGAGGTTCTTGCGGGTTGGAATAGAAAGTAAACAGTTACGCATAGCAATGCCTGCATTCAACGGGTTTACCACGCCAGCTTTATAATCAGGGTTCTGATGATACCAACCTCCCATGACACGGCCACCAATAACCTCGATTTTAGCGATTTCCAAAAAGTATGGGCGAGCCCCCCTCTTGAGATTAAGAAGCATCAACATTCAGCGTGTAGTCTTTGCTAAAATTACTTGCTGGGGCCAGCATGTCGCCGTACATCCCACCGCCGATGTTAATTTTTATAACTCCAGCTTTTGTAGGTGTACCGTAGATTTCTACACAGTTGTGATCGTTCGTATCCACCGTGTCTGCGGTGATCACTGAGGCAGGGAGCTTACAGTTTCTCAGTGATATACCCGAATCATCTGGATGAACGAAGCCTGCTCTAATTTGTTTTCCACCTATAACTGCTCCTCCAAGGATGAAAATCTTAAAAAAATAAGGCTTACCGATCGTTGCATTAGGCAATACAGCATTATCAGGTATATATTCAGCTTTTGGGCTTAATGGCGAACACGCAACTAACGAAAAAATACACAAGGCCCAAAAAAATCTAATAAATGGCATATTCATTTTAATGGCTTGAAAACCATACCTCCAAAAAAGCGTTTAATGAAAAATGTCAGATCCTTGCCGATTTTTATACGATCAGTAACATCCCCCCAAGAAAAAAGATTTAAATGTACAGAACCATCCTCTCCTTGGGTTACAGGACCTTCCCATACGATCCAGTGTTTTGGAATTGTTGACCTCTCAGAATTACTTCTTCTTAAAAGACTGTCATCGATTAGGGTCACAACTTTATATCCTTTCTCGACATAACTGTTTAAGTCTCGAAGCCCTTGAAGATCGGCCTGAGCTATTCCAACGTTACTAAACACTTTTTCATATCCGGTTTTTTCAAACCAGTCGGACAAGGTTTGCCACATCGTGATTCCGGCGACAGGAGAGTCAATCGCATCAAAACTAAAAATCGCATTTTCTGAGTCTCTTAAACCTGCGAGGGTCATCCAATCGAGACCTGAAACAGTCTCGCCGTATACACCATAAAAATCCCCACCAGGGTGTCGGCAACCATTGCTTGGTGCTATTTCTAATCCGGCAATTGCCGTTTTTCCATAACTCCACAAATCAAGAGCGGCTTGCTTGTAAACATCGGGACGATCTTTCTGTAAACAATAAAAAAATGCAGCAGGGCCACACACGCTAGTCTGATTCTGATTAGGGAAAGATCTACGATAAAATCTATCCTCAATATCTCTATAAATCCTTGTTTTTTCGAATGGGTCTTGAGGGTTACCAATCGGATATTCTTTTGCAATAAAAGGGCGTTCAGGGCGGGATATTTGCAGTCGCTTGATTTCTCCGCCCTGACTTTCTGGCTTCATCGTACCCTGCGACTCAAAGTAACACGGGTTTTCACGCTTAACCGGTGAGAAGGCTTTGCCAGACGCAAATTCCTTCAGGGTGTACATCTTAGTGAAGGGCGTGAGCGTGACGCATATCATCTTGAGCATTAGCTGGCGATAGAGCGTGACTTCCATGATGTAGATCGTTGTCAGCGGGTCATCGATGTCGCTGGTGCTATGTTGCTTCGTGCTGTAATCCGCGTTCAGGGACTGCTGCTGCACGTCCACGATGAGTTTCTTATTGCGTTGGCCATCCATCCGGTAAATGACCAGATCGTAAAGTAGCGAGGATGCAGGAACGTTTGATTTGATACGGGTACTGAGTTGGTAAACAGCCATAGTTAGTCCATTAGCATATGCAGATAAGTGTTTTCAGCTTCATTGGCAAAATGCCACGCTGCCTTACCCTAGGCATCGGTCGTTCCCGTCTCGTATCTGGTTTCTGACCATCCACTTACAGGATAAAACGCAGTCCCTGCAATGACATAGGTGTATCTCCGTGACATAACGATGAAGCAACATACGCCTGGAAAACGAAGGTAAGTAGTGATGTGTTGTCAATTTATTGTAAATTCGGAATATATTTAGGGAAGTAACTTGTGGGGAATGTCAAAGGCGCGCTGGAAGGGATGGGTTTAGACCTTGAAGAGCTGATTGATGAAGAAAACGACCCAGACCTCGGCATCCGCTACGATATACGATATGCTCAGGCAAAGTATTGTTGACGGGCGTATTCAGCAGGAAGGCAAGAAAACGCGCTGGATTGAGGCCGAAGAGATCCTGGCGGTGGCTTACGACCAGATTATCCCCGGTTATGACACTGACGCGACCAATACGTTGCGCTTAATGATGGGGCAATGAATGCTATAGCTAAGCGGGAATGGCGCTCGTCCATAAGCAACTATGCAGATCGTTGATAAGATTTGATAGTCATGCCGGGCAATATTTTACCCGGCATTTTTTCTCAGGAGGCCAGCGACAGCTGGTGCTTCTCGACATACTCCGTCAGCCACTGGGTCATGCGGGACTGCTGTTCAGCATTCAGCCACATGCCTTCTTTCGTACGACGCCACAGCGCATCTTCCGCGCGACGCACCCACTCGTGCTCAACCAGATACTTCAGCTCGGCCTCATAGAACTCATGGCCGAAGTCTTCGCCTAACTCGGCAATTGACGTGGCGTCGCCGATAATCCATTCAGTATTGCTGCCGTAGGTACGTGAATAATGGCGTGCCAGCGATTCGGTCAGGAACGGATAGCGACGGCGCAGTTTTGCCGCGTAATCTTCGCGATCGCCGCCAATATCACCGCCAGGCAGGATGCACTCTTTGGTCCATGCCGGGCCAATGCCCTGATAGTATGACGACAGTTTTTCCATCGCGTGCTCGGCCAGCTTACGATAGGTTGTCAGCTTACCGCCAAAGACCGACAACAGCGGCGCTTTGCCGTTTTCGTCGTGGATATCCAGCGTGTAATCACGGGTGATAGCCTGCGGCGAGTCGGACTCGTCATCGCACAGCGGACGCACGCCCGAGTAGGTCCAGACGATATCGTCACGGCCCAGTTGTTTCTTAAAGTGCGCGTTGTAGACCTTCAGCAGGTAATTGATTTCGCTTTCATCAATTTTCACTGCTTTCGGGTCGCCTTTGTATTCGACGTCAGTCGTCCCGATAATCGAGAATTCGTCCATCCATGGGATGACAAACACAATACGTTTATCTTCGTTTTGCAGAATATACGCTTGTTTCTGGGTATGTACGCGCGGCACCACGATGTGGCTACCTTTAATCAGGCGAATACCGTACGGCGACGGTAGATGCATGCCATCGTCGAAGAACTCTTTCACCCACGGTCCGGTGGCGTTGACCAGACCACGCGCCTGCCAGGTATGCTTTTTACCGGTATCGATATCTTCGGCTTCAACAATCCACAAGCCGTTTTCACGGCGAGCGGAGGTGGCACGGGTGCGGGTTAATACTTCACCGCCTTTGCGTACGACCATTTGGGCGTTTGCCAAAACCAGACGCGCATCGTCTACCCAGCAGTCAGAATATTCGAAACCGCGCACAATCTCAGGTTTCATTACGGAATCCGCGCCAAAACGCAAACCGGTAGAACCCGGCAAACTGGTGCGTTTGCCCAGATGATCGTACATAAACAAACCAATACGGATCATCCATGCCGGACGCAGGTGCGGGCGATGGGGCAGACGGAAGCGCATCGGGAAGGCGATATGCGGTGCCATTTTCAACAGCACTTCACGTTCTGCCAGCGCCTCGCTCACCAGGCGGAATTCGTAGTGTTCCAGGTAGCGCAGGCCACCGTGGATGAGTTTGGAGCTGGCGGAGGAGGTGGCGCAGGCTAAATCCTGAGCTTCCAGCATCAGCACGGATAAACCGCGTCCAGCGGCATCTGCCGCGATACCGGCACCGTTAATGCCTCCACCTATCACAATCAGATCTTTGGTTTCCATGCTGGCCTCTCGCACTTTCGTTATAGCTCATTAATGTTCGTTATCGAGCATAATAGCAAAGAATCGCGCCATTGGTAACATCGGATAAACAATTTACAGTGATACATATAACATTATGGCGTTTACCTGCTCAGGCAACGTACACTGGAGGGTAATATTGGTTACCTGCCAGAATATAAGTAGAACTTAACAAGAGAACGCCATGGATCAGTTTGAGTGTATTAATGTCGAAGAAGCCCATCAGAAACTACTGCACGGAATGGCGGTGCTGGTGGACATCCGCGATCCGCAAAGCTATGCGATGGGCCACGCGCCGCAGGCCTTTCATCTGACGAACGACACGTTGGGGACGTTTATGCGTGACCATGATTTTGATACTGCCGTAATGGTGATGTGTTACCACGGCAACAGCAGTAAAGGCGCGGCGCAGTATCTCCTCCAGCAGGGCTATGACGCGGTTTACAGCGTTGACGGCGGCTTCGACGCCTGGCATCGACATTTTCCTGCAGAAGTGACATACGGTTCGTAAGCTAACAAAGATGCAGCCTGAAACGGACAGGATATATATACTGTCCTCTTTTGTGTGGAATAAGCGACAGCAATAATGTTGATGATTACCTCTTTTGCTAACCCCCGCGTGGCGCAGGCATTTGTTGATTATATGGCGACACAGGGCGTTATCCTGACGATTCAACAACATCAGCAAACGGATGTCTGGCTGGCGGATGAGTCCCAGGCTGAACGCGTGCGTGCTGAACTGGCGCGATTTCTCGATAACCCGGGCGATCCGCGTTACCTCGCGGCCAGTTGGCAGTCAGGTCATACCGACAGCGGTCTGCGCTATCAACGTTATCCGTTTCTGGCCACATTGCGCGAACGTGCCGGCCCGGTGACCTGGGCGGTAATGGCGGCGTGTGTGTTGGTGTTTATCGCGATGAATGTGCTGGGCGACCAGGCGGTAATGCTCTGGCTGGCCTGGCCGTTCGATCCTTCGCTGAAATTTGAGTTTTGGCGTTATTTCACCCACGCTTTTATGCACTTCTCGCTGATGCACATTTTGTTCAACCTGCTGTGGTGGTGGTATCTCGGCGGTGCGGTTGAAAAGTGCCTGGGCAGCGGAAAGCTGATTGTCATTACTGTGATCAGCGCCTTGCTGAGCGGTTATGTTCAGCAGAAATTTAGCGGCCCGTGGTTTGGCGGGCTGTCTGGCGTGGTATATGCGCTGATGGGCTACGTGTGGTTGCGCGGCGAGCGCGATCCGCAAAGCGGTATTTTCCTGCAGCGTGGTTTGATTATCTTTGCCTTGATCTGGATTGTTGCCGGCTGGTTTGATCTGTTCGGCATGTCGATGGCGAACGGCGCACATATCGCCGGGCTGGCCGTGGGTCTGGCAATGGCGTTTGCCGATACACTTAATGTGCGAAAACGAACTTGATGCAAGTTTTGTGGTGCCGGAAGGCGGTGTGCGTTTGGACCAATTTGTAGGCCGGATAAGCGTCAGCGCATCCGGAAAAATTCCAGGGAACAATAATGAAGCAAACACAACGACATGACGCGATCATTGAGCTGGTAAAAAAACAGGGATACGTCAGTACCGAGGAGCTGGTGGAGCATTTCTCCGTCAGTCCGCAGACGATTCGCCGGGATCTGAATGACCTGGCCGATCAAAACATGATTTTGCGTCACCACGGTGGCGCGGCGTTGCCATCCAGTTCGGTCAATACCCCATGGCATGACCGTAAAGCGACGCAGACGGCGGAAAAAGAGCGCATTGCGCGCAAAGTTGCCACGCAGATCCCTAACGGTTCAACGCTGTTTATTGATATCGGCACCACACCGGAAGCGGTGGCGCATGCGCTGCTTAATCACAGCAACTTACGCATTGTGACCAATAACCTCAATGTGGCAAACACGCTGATGGCGAAAGAGGACTTCCGCATTATTCTGGCCGGGGGCGAACTGCGTAGTCGTGACGGCGGCATTATGGGCGAAGCGACTCTCGACTTTATTTCCCAGTTCCGTCTGGACTTCGGCATCCTGGGGATCAGCGGCATCGACAGCGATGGCTCTCTGCTGGAGTTTGATTATCACGAAGTGCGCACCAAACGCGCGATCATTGAGAATTCACGTCACGTCATGCTGGTGGTGGATCACTCGAAGTTTGGGCGTAACGCGATGGTGAATATGGGCAGTATCAGCATGGTGGATGCGGTGTATACCGACACGCTACCGCCAGCCGGTGTGATGCAGGTTATTGCCGACCACCATATTCAATTAGAGCTGTGTTAAGTTAACTCCAGGCCTGATAAGCGTAGCGCATCAGGCATTAACTATACCCCATAGCCCATCATCTTCAGCAGTTTCTGCGCATGCTGCACCGCATCCTGGCGGTGGGCGACGCCGAGTTTTTGGTACAAATTGCGGATGTGCGTCTTAATGGTCGTGGCTGCAACGGCCAGCTCACCGGCGATCTGCTCGTTGCTGTAACCTGAATAAATCAGTCCCAGAACCTGCCATTCGCGCTGGGTCAGCGGGCTGGTGCGGATAAGCTCCGGCACTTCCGGATGGGTAAGCAGTCGCTCAACGAATCCTTCATCAAAGTGGGCGAATTTGTGGCGGTGGTGCTGGTTAATCTCCCGCAAAACGCGCTGGGCGCGGTGCTGGTCGAGTTCTGGCAGCGTATTGAGCTGAATCAGTTGGCGCAACTGCTGCGCCATCGCCTCACCTTCGATAACAAAGTGGCTGATAAATCCGGTACGGTTCGCCAGTTGCAGCGCTTCGAGTAAGACGCGCTGCGCGTCATTTTTGCGTCCTGCCTGCCAGTACAACTGATTAAGCAACAACAGGTTACGGTTCAGATCGCTCATCAGGCGCAGGTTACGCGCATTTTCATTTAACTCTTCCAGTACGATTTCCGCCGGTTCAAACTCACCCAGCAGGATCTGCGCGCGGGCGATGTTGCGCCACTGACTTTGCAGGAAGTGGTTATTAGCGAACTCAGGCTTTGGCGTGTGGCGCAGCCAGTTGGCGGCTGATTTTTTATCGCCTACCATTTGCCAGTAAATCACCCGTACCTTATCGGCGTTCGAGATCCAGTCGCTATGATAACGACCATTGCCCAATAAGTTTTCCAAACGGTTGAGCAGGCTACGCGCGTTGTCTAAATCGCCCCGGGCCAGCGAACACTGAATCAGCAGCGCCAGGCACTGTAGCTGTTGCTGTGGCTGGAATGTGGAAAGTAACTCAATGCCCGCGCGGGCAGACGCTTCGGCTTCGTCCAGACGTGCCCATGCCCACAGGAGTTGCGCGCGAATGCGCACCAGGAACTCGTGCATCGGCAACTGTTCCAGGTGCTGCTCTTTGATCAGCTGGAACGCCTTTTCCTGCGTCTCCCAGGCCGCCTGTAAAAAGCCTTGGGCAAATAAAATTTCGCTTTGCTGGATCAGACTCCACAGCGCGTAATGCCAGACATCATGATGGCGCGCCATTTGCTCGGTTTGCTGCATCAACGCCAGTGAACGTGTGAGATCGCCCTTACAATGCAGGACTTCACCATGCACCGAGGTGGCAACGATACGGCTATAGAACCAGGCGATGGGTAATTCATCCAGCGCCAGTTTTGCCAGACGTTCAGCTTCGTCAGGGTTTCCGTCGTTAATCGCTACCTGTGCCCGCAGCGCGTTAAATTCAGCGTACAGCGTCGGCTCCATGTCGCCTTTCATCTCTTGTTCTGCACGGGCCAGCAGGGTATTAACCTCGCTGTAGCGGTGCTGGCTTTGCATCAGCCAGGCTTGCAGCAGAACCAGACGCGGATTTTCCAGTAGGCTTTCCCACGGCAGGGCTTTCAGCGACTCTTCCAATAGCGCCAGTTCGCTGTGGTTAAACAGGCCCCACGCATGGTTAAGCAGGATATCGCGTAGCATGTGGGCATCGCCTGCCGCCAACGCGTGGTGGATAGCTTCGCTAGGGAAACCCTGCGCCATCCAGCTCTCTGCGGCGGCGCGGTGTATTTCAGGCAGCTCGCTCGCCAGTTCCCACTGGCAACGCTGGCGTAAAAAGCTGCCAAACAGTGGGTGATAACTGAACCACTCGCCGACGTCATCCATCCGCTGCAGAAATAACCCCTGACGCTCAATTTCCTCAAGTCGCATTTGCCCGTTTTCTTCGCCGGTGACCCGAACGATCAGCGCATCGTTCATCGAACGCAGGATGGCGCTTTTTAGCAGAAAGTGACGGGTGCCGAGGTCAACGCTGTCCAGCACTTCATCCACCAGGTAGTCGGATAAATGGCTGGCGTTGATTCCGGCGAGGCGTCGTGCCGACTGGTGCGCAGAGTTATTGTTCTGGCGAGCGGAAAGAGCAATCAGTTGTAACGCAGTAGCCCAGCCAGCAACGTCATCGCACATCCGGCTGCTTTCAGCTGCTTCAATAGGGGAGGATAAACGACGATCGAAAAATTGTTTCGCTTCCTGATGGTTAAAGGCCAGCTGTTGGCTGCCTATTTCCAGCAACTGATCGCGCACCCGCAGGTTGGCAATGCCCAACTGCGGCAGATTACGCGAAAGAACGACCAGTGTGAGATTTTCAGGCTGGTGACGCAGGAAAAAGCGCATTGCCTCGTGAATGGCCGGATTGGAGATCAGGTGATAATCATCCACCACCAGATAAAGTGGACGATGCCACTCGGCCAGTTCAATAAATAGCTGCGCAAACAGTGACGTCAGGCTGGCATACTGGCGTTTTTGCACCATCGCTTCGCTGGTGGTGCAATGTCCACCGGTCGCCTGCTGGATCGCGGCAATCAGATAGCTGGCAAAGCGCTCCTGCTGGTTATCGCCTTCATCCAGAGAGTACCAACCTAACTCGGTCTTCCCCGCCGCCCATTGTGAAACAAGCGTTGTTTTTCCATAACCAGCAGGACTTGTGATCAGGGCGAGCCTGAAATTGTTCGCGCCGGAAAGTTTAGCCAACAGGCGCTCACGAACCACCGTATGGTCGAGACGAACCGGACAACTTAATTTAGACGGAATCAACATAAGT
The DNA here is from genome assembly GCF_005281115.1 of Citrobacter sp. wls710. NCBI lineage: Bacteria > Pseudomonadati > Pseudomonadota > Gammaproteobacteria > Enterobacterales > Enterobacteriaceae > Citrobacter > Citrobacter sp. wls710. The sequence goes on along the minus strand of NZ_SZXD01000011.1, from coordinate 28 downwards.
GGATTTGCCCCTATATTTCCAGACACCT